>JBCCSK010000296.1:0-7647 GCA_039200205.1 Planctomycetota bacterium | reverse complement strand
GTCGCTCTCGCCGCTGTCAGCTGCGCTCGGTGATTTCGAGCAGGTGGTAGCCGAACTGGGTCTTCACCGGTCCGTGGACCTCGCCGACCGCCTCGTTGAAGACGACCGTGTCGAACTCCTTGACCATCTGGCCGGGTCCGAACTCGCCGAGGTCGCCGCCGCTCTTGCCGGACGGGCAGGTCGAGTGGGCCTTCGCGAGGTCGGCGAAGGAGGCGCCGCCTGCGATCTCCTCCTTGAGTTCCTTGGCCTTGTCTTCGGAGTCGACGAGGATGTGGCGGGCGCGTGCGCGGGTCATGGGATCGATCGTGCTGGGTCTTGGGAAGACGGGTGTGTTCGCGCAGCAGAATAGCGTCCGCGTGCGTGTAACGTGGCTCCGATGCGGGTTCGCGACGCGCTCTTCCTCGGCTACGCCATCCTCGCCGTCCTCGGGCTGACGGGCGTCCTCTTCCGCGGCGTCGCGACGGCGGACGGCCTGGTCCTCGGACTGCCCATCGGCCTCGCCTGGGTCACCGCCTGGGCCGTCGCAACGCCGTTCGCGCTGTGGGCGCACTGGGCCGCCGGGCCTCGCGCCAATGAGGACGAGGGGCGACCCGAGTGAGCGACGAGACCTGGATCCTCGTCGTCGTCGGCGCGTACCTCGCGCTGTCGCTCGCGGTCGGCTGGCGGGGCGGGCGTGGGACGAGCGACAGCGCGACCGGCTACGTCGCCGCCGACCGCTCGATGGGCGGCGTCCTGATGTACTTCATCACGGGCGCGACGATCTTCAGCGCGTTCGCGTTCCTCGGCGCGCCGGGCCGTGCGTTCTCCACGGGCGCCGCCGCGTTCCACATCGTCGCGTTCGGGGTCATCGGCTTCCTGCCGTTCTACTGGACCGGTCCGCGAGCGGCGCGACTGGGCCGCGAGCGCGGCTACATCACGCAGGCGGAGCTCGTCGCAGGCGAGCTGCGCTTCCGACCGCTCGCACCCGTGATGGCGGTCGTCAGTCTGCTCGCGTTCGTGCCGTACCTCGCTCTGCAGATGCGCGGCGCCGGACACGTCCTCGAGGTGCTCACGGACGGCAGGATCTCCGTCGAGGTCGGCGCGGCCGCCGTCTACGGCGTCGTCCTCGCGTACGTCTGGCACAGCGGCGTGATGGGCGTGGGCTGGACGAACACGCTGCAGGGCGCGTTCATGATGGTGCTCGCCTGGGTGCTCGGGCTGTACCTGCCGCACGCGCTCCACGGCGGGGTCGGCCCGATGTTCTCGAAGATCGATCCCGAGTTCCTGCGCCTGCCGGGTCTCGCGTCGAACGGTGAGCCGTGGTCGTGGCTCGGCTACGGCAGCAGCGTGTTCGTCATGGCCGTTGGCTTCTCGTTCTGGCCGCACCTGTTCCAGAAGGCGTTCGCTGCGCGCAGCGATCGCGTCATCCGTCGAACGGTCGTCCTCTATCCGACGTTCCAGCTCTTCCTCGTTCCGATCCTCCTCATCGGGTTCGCGGGCGTCGGCTTCGAGCCTCCGCCGAGCCAGGCGGACCAGGTCCTTCCGCACCTGCTGCTGCAGCTGGAGCTTCCGGCGGCGCTCGTCGGGCTCTTCTGCGCCGGAGCGCTCGCGGCGTCCATGTCGAGCGGCGACGCGATCCTCCACTCGGCGGCGTCGATCGTCGTACGGGACGGCTGGATCGTCGCGGGAGGTCGGACGCTCACGCCCCACGCAGAGCGTTCGGCGGTGCGGCTGTGCCTGCTCCCGATCCTCGTCCTCTCGTACGTCACCGCGACGACCTTCCACGAGGACCTGGTCGGACTTCTGGCCTACGCGTACGGCCCCGTCGGGCAGCTCGCTCCGCCCGTCCTCGCGGCGCTCTTCTGGAGACGCGCCACAGGACCCGCGGCGCTGGCCGGGCTCGTCCTCGGGTCTGCGACGACGCTCGCCTGGCCGCACCTCGTCACCTCGGACGTCCACCCCGGACTCCCCGGGCTCGCCGTCAACGCAGCGGCCATCGTCCTCGTCTCGCTCGCCGCTCCTCGCGGTTCGGGATCCGAGAATCCCCGAAATGCGTGAGCGGTTCGCCCTTCGCCTCTCGTTGTAGGAAGGGCGGGAATCTCGGCCTGCCCCCGGCGAGATCCATGACGCAGTCTATCGAGTCCCGTTCCGTCGCCGCTCGACGCCGAGCGTGGACCATGACCGAAGATCTCGAACCTGAAGACCGACACGACGAGACGAACGGCGAGCAGCCCGAGCCGACGTCGACGCCTCCGGATCCCGCCGACTTCCTCGCCGCGTACGGCGACGACCACGACGTTGCGATGAACCGCCTGATGGAGGCGGTGCACGCCGAGCTCTGCCAGCTCGCGCACAACGTCAAGAACAACCACGGCGGGCCGGCGAGCCTGAGCTCGGCCGAGCTCGTCAACGAGGTCTATCTCCGCCTGCTCGGCGGCAAGCCCCACGTCGTCGACCTCAACCACTTCTTGGCGATCTCGGCGAAGACGATGGGCTGGATCCTCGTCAGCCGCGACCGTCGCCGCAGGGCCGCCGAGCCGGTGACGACGGCGATGGAAGACCCCGAGCCGCCGCAGCCCAAGACGGACGAGGTCGACCTTCGCGAAGCGCTCGATCGGCTGCGCTCGCACGACCGGCAGCTCGCGACGATCGTCGAGTACAAGTACTACCTCGAGATGAAGGTCGATGACATCGCGGCGGCGCTCGACTGTGCCCCCGCGACGGTGAACCGGCGCTGGAAGCTCGCGCGGAACTGGCTGAACCGGGAGCTCGGAGGCACGAAGTGACCGACCGCGACGCCGCGGCCGACGACCGACAGCAGGTGCGGGCGCTCGCGATCGTCGAGGAACTCATCGGCGCGTCGACGGCCACCGTCGATCGCCGTCTCCAAGCGCTCGCTGGGGACGACGCAGCGCTCGCGGACGAAGTCCGATCGCTCCTCGTGGAGCCGAACGACAGCTTCCTCGAAGGCGGCGCGCTCGGCGACGTTCGTCGGCCGATGCCCGGTCGCGCGGGTGAAATCGTCGGCGGCAAGTACGCTCTCGAGGAGCGCATCGGATCCGGGGCGATGGGGGTCGTCTATCGCGCGACGCACCGGCAGACGCGCGCCAAGGTCGCGGTCAAGCTGCTCCACGGCTATCAGGTCTCGGGCGACGCCGAGATCGAGCGAGCGCTCGCCGAAGCGCGCGCGATCGCCGCCGTCGAGCACGAGAGCGCGGTCCGCGTGCTCGACGTCGAGGTCCACGACGACTCGCCCGCGATCGTCCTCGAGTGGGTCGAGGGCGTGGATCTCGCGCGCTGGACGGCCGCCGCCTCGACGGGGCACGGACTCCCGGAACGCGTGTCGACTGCGACGTTCGAACGCTTCGTAGGCGAAGCGCTGGGCCGCGAGGTCACGGGCGAGATCTGGACCCGGTCGTACCACGAAGCCGTCGCGACGATCGCGGCGAACGTGGCACGCGCTCTCCACGCTGCGCACGAGTGCGGCGTCGTCCACCGCGACGTCGCGCCGAAGAACATCGTCGTGGACGCTCGCGGTCGCGCGAAGCTCGTCGACTTCGGCATCGCGCGCTTCGTCGACGAGTCGACGCGCAGCGGGCGAGTGGACGCCGCCGGCACGCTCCCGTACATGGCGCCGGAGCAGTTCGGGACCGGCGACGAGCGCAATCGACCGCCCGTCGACGTCTACGCGCTCGGCGCGACGATCTATCAGCTCCTGACCGGCGTTGCGCCCTATCGCGGGTCGAGTTCGGAGGTGCTCGATCAGATCTACACGGCGCCGACGCCCGAGGTTCGTCGCGTTCGTCCGGAGGTGCCGCGCGACCTCGCCGCGATCTGCTACGCGGCGATGGAGAAGCGTCCGTCGGCGCGCTACGCGTCAGCCGCGGAGCTCGCCGACGACCTCGACGCCTTCGTCGACCGGCGCCCGGTGTCTCGCCGACCCGTCGGCTGGATGGGCCGCGCCCTTCGCTTCAGCCAGAGACGACCCGCGCACGCTACCGCGGCCGCCGCGAGTCTTCTCTTTCTCGCGGCGGGCGCGGGTGCCGCATCGCTCGGGCTCGATGCCCGCGCGTCGCGACGCGCCGCGGAGCAAGAGACGCGCTTCGGCGAGATCTTCGCTTCGCTGCCGGTCTCCGCGACGCTGGAGGCGTACAGCGGAGCCGCCGAACCGCCCGAGATTTCGCGCTCCGACGCGGATCTCGAAGCGCAGCTCGGTGAGCTCATCGCGCTGCGCCCGAGCGCGCGGATGCTGCTCTGGACGCGCGCGAACGCTCGCAGCCTGGCGGGGCACCTCGACGGCGCGACCGAGGACCTCGACAGGCTCCGGACGCTCGGCTGCGGCGGGCCAATCCTCGACGCTCTCGCGGCCGCGCTGACGTCGGAGGACCCGGCCCGGCGCAACGGACTCGTCCCCGTCGACGAGCTGCCGGAGGCGACGACGGCCTTCGACGCCGCGATCCGCGGCTACGTCCGGCTGCGCGCGCGCGACTACGACGGGGCGCGGGACGAGCTGACGCTGGCGATCGGGCTCGAGCCCGACGATTGGATGCTCCGCGACCTTCGCGCCGTCGCGCTTCGCTCCGGCGGCTCGATTCGACTCGCGCTCGAGGACGCCCTCGTCGTCGAGCGTCACGTGGGGAGGACGACGGCGAGAACGAGCGCGACGCGAGCGTACGTCGCTCGGGATTCAGGCGACCTCGAGCGCGCGCTCGACCTCTACCGCCGCTGCCTCGAGCTCGGCGGCGATCAGTTCAAGGTCCACGTCAACGCGGCCGAGATCCTGACAGAGCTCGCACTCGACGAAGCCGCGGACGATCCCGAGGCCGCCGAGCGTTGGATCGAAGACGCCGAGGAGCACCTGGCCGCGGCGCGCGAGCTGCGGCCGACCGCCTGGATCACGGCGATCCGCGGCGCGTACTGCGACTTCGTTCGCGACCAGCCGAGCGCGGCGCTCGAGCGGCTCGAGGGCGAGCTCGGGCGCTGGGAGAAGGACGACAGCGACCTCGGCCGCCGCGCCTTCGTCGATCTCTCGGTCGAGATCGCGAACGTGGCCCGCGGCGTCGCCGCGACCTTCTTCCGAGCGGGTGATGACGAGAGCGCGCGGGCCTACCTCGCCTACGCTCGAGACTGGCTCGGACGCGCCCTCGACCGCGTCGGTGAAGATCCCTCGGCCTCCCGCGCGGAGCTGCTCGGAACGGACGCCTTCGTCGCCTGGCGCGCCGGAGAGGCGAGCGCAGAGCAGGCTTATGAGCAGTTCGGCGCGGCGCAGGCGCTGCACGCAGCTTCGGAGACGGGTTCGTATTCCCCGCGGATCGCCACGCTGACGGCAGTGATGCTGCTGGACGAGGAGCCCGGGCGCGTCGAGGAGATTCGGCTGCTCGCGCTCGTCGGACTCGAGTCGGTAGCCACCCGCGCTTCGGCACGATCGGTCCTCGCCGCCCTGGGCGACTCACGCTGATTCCCCCCTCCTCCCTCGTTCTTGCCACGGCCACCCACCGATGACGTCGACACGACAGCTCCGTGTTCTTCCGCGCGCCTCCCAGATCGCGTCTGCCTTCGTCGTCGCGTATTTCGCGGGCTGCGACACGACGACGCCGACCTCTCCGCCCGTGATCGCTCCGTCTGCGTCCACGTCCACTTCCGCGCCTTGCAGCCTCCTGGACATCCCGTTCACCGTCGGGCTGCAGCGCGCGTTCATGGTCTTCAAGGACCTGTACATCGCGCCGATCGATCCGAAGGCACCGACGTACGTGAACCCTGCTCTCCTTCACGAGAGCAAGCTCGTCGTCTCGGCGGATGAGATCAAAGGCGACTTCGCGAAGATCGACGCCGTCACGTTCGGAGCGGACTGGATTCCTCTCCAGCCCGCGCCGGTCGGGAGCGTCTGGCCCTTCGACCCGCTGACGACCGGCCCCGGTTCCGGCGGGCCCGGCTGGGCGATCCTCTTCTACGTCCGCGACAACGAGGTCTTTGCCCTCGGGTGGGGTGGGACCACTGCGGACCCTTACGAGACGGTTCAGAAGATCTGGGGCGAGGGCCCCGAGCTCAACGCGGGTTTCGGGACGTCGCCCGACGATCGCATCCCGTTCTACGGGCGTTCGAGCTTCGGCCGCGTCTCGTCGATCGTCGCCATCGACTTCGGCGCTGCGGCTGCGGTCGATCTGCCGGCGCTCCCGGCGGGTTGTCCCTGGTCTCCAGCCGACGCGAGCGACGGGACTCGGTTCAAGGGCTCGTCCGTCTACTACTCCGTGGAGGGCTCCGCGGACGTGCTCCGCGCGACACCGGTGAAGGCTAGTGACGGCGTCTGGGCGTGGACGCGCGACACCTTCATTCCTGCGGCCGATCTTCAGCTGAGCGCGGACGACGACATCGATGCGCTCTCGATCGACCTCGCGTCCGGGTACATCGTCTTCTCGCTGACCGAAGGCTCTCCCTCGATGGCGGAATTCGACAACGAGCCGCTCCTCGCCGCCGCGTTCGACGATTCCGACGAGCGCCCGGCGATCACTGAGCTTCCGAAGCCCCTCAGCGATCCTGGGGGCTCGGGACTCAAGGACGTCATTGGTCGTCGCGTGCGTGGCGTCTGCGACATCGATCCGCGTTTCGACCGCCAGAGGTAGTCGATCGAGGAGCGCTTCAGCAGCTCTCCCGAATGTCGAACGCCGGGCGCGGCGTCGTCGGGCAGCGGCCGATCGACGCCATGTCGAACAGGTCGCGCGCGGCGCACTCGATGTCGTACCGCGACTCGAGCGCGTCGAGCTCGTCGGCGGGCAGGGCCGAAAGCCCCCGCACCGTGCCCCAAACAGCGCCGGCGAGCGCCGCCGTGCGCTGGACCTCGCCGCCGATTGCAACGGCCGTGCGCACGAGGTCCTCGAAGGGCGCGTCGAGGTGCGCGAGCGCGACGGAGAGCGCGGTCACACAGCTGTCGAGCGCCGAGGCTTCGCCGGCCGTGGCCGGCGGTGCGCAGATCGCCGTCCCGGCAATCGCGCTCGACCCTGGGGTGATCGGCTGATCGGCCGTCGGCTGGAGCGTCGACGCGAAGCGCGCACGTGCTTCGACGGCGCGGAAGATCTCGGCGGCGCCCCCTCCACGGACGGCCGTCGCGATCGCGCGCGCCGTGATGACGGCGCTCTCCTGGCTGATCGGGTCGGCGTCGAGCACGAGAGCGACCCCGCGCGAGACATCGTCGAGTGCATCGCGGTCGTCGGGACGGAAGAGCCCGGCGATGACGGCGCACGAGACACCGCTGTCCCACTCCGGCGGTTCCGGCTTCGGCGGCGCGAGGCCCACGCGCCAGCTCCATCCGCTGCGAATCCGCTTGAGAACGACGGCGGTGCGGGGGGAGTAGCCGCGGTCCGGCCGGTGGTTCCGCGCGAAGCGATCGGCCAGGTCGTCCTGGTCGAGCTGTCGTCTCGTGACGAGGCTCCCGATGAGATCGAGCGCCATCCGGGTCTCGGCCGTCCAGCGGCGCTCCGGCGTGATCGATCGCGGGAGCGCGCTCCTGCGTAGGCGGCTCAGGGTGCTGCGATTCGAGGGGGCGGCCAGCGCATCACCGAGCGCGAGGCCGAGGATGCCGCCTCGATAGCGGTCGAGAGTCGTGTCGGACATGGGCCCGGTGAGCGGGAACTCGATCGGGAACGATCGCGAGTCCCACCCGACTTTGCGGAG
>JBCCSK010000295.1:0-7679 GCA_039200205.1 Planctomycetota bacterium | reverse complement strand
GCGCGACCCGCAGAGCGGGCGCCCGCAGGACGTCGCGGAGCGAAGCGCCGTGACGTCGCGCGTAGCGGAAGTCCTCGCGCAGCTCGTGGGCAATCCCCTTCAGGACCGAGGCGAAGGACGGGCGGATCGCCCAGCCGTTGAACTCGCGGTGGAAGACGGCGTCGACGCGGTAGCGCGCGTACGCCTCCTTCGGACCGTAGCGGTGCGCGTGGAGCACCGCGGCGTCCGGCGTGTGGTGCAGCGCCCAGCCCGCCGCCATCGCCCGCGCGGCCCAGGCGAAGTCCTCGCCGAACGGGACCTCCGGGAACGCGATCGCCGCGTGGACGTCACGTCGAATGCAGCTCGCGACGTTGTTGAAGCGCAGGAGATCGAGCCGCTCGGGCCCGGACATCGACGCGTACGCCCCCGGGTCCTTCCACGCTCGGGTGGCCGCCGCGTCCGAGGCCGCGGGCGCCGCGAGGACGGTGCGCGCGGTGAGCGCGTCGTCGTCCGGATTCGGAAGCACGCGCGCCGTCACGCCGCCGATGCGCTCGTCCGCGAAGGGCTCGATCATCCGCTCGACGAAGTCGGGAGCCGTGGGCACGGCGTCCTGCGACAGAAAGAGCAGGTAGCCGCCGCGCGCCCGCCGGGCGAGCTCGTTCCGCGTCCGGCCGTGGCCGAAGTCGCGCCGCTCGATCCGGTGCACCTGGAACCCCGCGCGCTCGAGGAGCTCACGGGTGTCGTCCGAGCTGGACGAGTCGATCGCGATCCGCTCGATCTCCGCGCCGGGGAGCGCCTGGGAATCGAGCGCCGGGAGAAGTCGCGCGAGGTCCCTGGAGGCGTCGAGCGTGGGAAGCAGGATCGAGACCGTCGGAGCGGGCATGGAACGACGCGCGGGGAACACCCGCGCCGGGAGTGTATCGGGCTCCGGCGCGTCCGGCCGCAACCGCGATCCGGACGATTCCGAGACACTCTTCGGCCGGCGTCGGCGCACGGCACCGAGTCACACGGTCGAGCTCGTTCCCTCGATCAGGGCTGGCGCTCGTAGGCACCCCGATCGACGTGCGGCGGAGCGCCGGGACCCGAGTCGAGCGTGGCCGGATCGTCTGCGATCCGTGGGGCGCCGTCGAGGTCGCTGGTGAGGAACGCCGGGACCAGCGACGAGTCTCCCGAGTCCACGCCGGGCGAACCGCTCGGGAGTCGGTAGTCGTCGTCGATCGAGCCCGGCACGCCGTCTGCTCCGAGCGGATCGACGAACTCGGGATCCGCTCCCGAGTTTCCTTCCCCCGCCAGGGGCACGGTGGGCCAGCCCTGGATGAGGTTGCGGTCGAACCGAAAGTCCATCGCGGAGGGATCGGCGTCGCCGGCGAGGACGAACTGGGCATCGAACCCCGTCGAACCGCCGCTCGTGTTCTCCCAGAAGATCGAGTTCCGCACCTCGATCGACTCCCCAGCGAAAGGGTTCAGGAACGCGAGAGCGCGACCGGCGTCGACCGCGTTGTTCGCAAAGGTCGACGAGTCGATCGTCGCCGATCTGCTGAGGACGACGAGCCACCGCGTCGCGACGCAGTCGTGGACGAGGAGACCGGCGAGCTCCGTTCGCATTCCAACGGGGGCGAAGCTGTTCAGGAGTCCCCCCACGTTGGCCCACGCGTGGACACGGTCGAGTCGAAGGATCCCCGGGACGCTGGATCCGTCCATCCGGATCAGATATCCGAAGAAGACGGTCCGGTTGTCGGTGATCCGACAGCGCTCGAGCGTCGCCGAGTCCTCCATGACGATCGCGCTCGGCCCCTGGCTCGACGGATGGTTGCGGTAGTCGACTCCTCGGAGGTCGAAGCCGCTGAGAACGGCGGTCGAGACTCGAGTCTGCGGCGCGTCGGCGGGATCGAACTCGAGCCATCCCCCGCGCAGCTCGGCGAGGACCCACCCGTTGTCGGACCGGTTGATGTCGCCGGGGAGGTCGTCGCGCGCGAGATCGGCGGTGAGGACGGTGCGGTGGAGATCCGGGTCGCGCTCGGCCTCATCCGTCATGCCCGGGAGGAAGCCACCCAGGACGCGTGTTCCGGGAGGCACGCCGACACGCTGGTCCTGGGCGGGCGGGACGTACGTTCCCGACGCGACCCAGAGCGTGGGGCCGGGCATCCCGAGCCGGGTCCACGAGCGTCGGCAGGCGCGATCGATGTCGTTCTCCGCGTGCGACCAGCTCGACCCGTCCCCGTCCGGCGCGGCATTCGCGTCGACGAAGGTCGGGTGGCCGTTCGTTCGGATCGGCCCCTCGCGGCCGAGGACGAGCAGTTCACGCGCTGCGCCCAGGCGGACCGCGCCCGATGGGAGGACGTAGGCGGGCTGGACGACGTAGACCTCGAGCCCGACGGCCGGGACCGCCGGCGTCAGCGTCGTCGACTCGAGCGTTCCCGAAGGGGGGATCGTCCCGACCACGCGACGCTCGAGCCCTGCGACGGAGACCTGAAGGACTCCGACCGGCTCGGGGAGCTCTCGAAATGCGAGCGACGTCCCGACGAGGAGGACGACCTGCTCACCGGGCGCGCCGGTGGCGGCCAATGGGACGTCCTCGCGCGACAGCGCGAAGTCGGGGAGCTCGAAGGACCGCGACTCGTCCTGTAGCTCGAGCACGGCGCCGCCACCGACGAGGGGCCCCTCTCTCTCCGTCCCGACCAGCGTGATCGACGAGCTCGAGTCGAGGTCGGCGGCCGGCCCCCGCGGCCCGTCGAAGCAGGACCCGAAGGCGGTCTGTCCGCCCCAGCCTCCCGGCCCACCCTCGAGGACGGACGACGAGACGCGGACGATGCTCCCGTCGTCCAGGTCGAGCGTCGTCCCTCCTTCGTCCCCGTTGGTGCAGATCAGACCGCTCGCCCCCGTGAAACCAGGCGCTCCGACGAGAACGGAGCCGTCGACGGTCAGCCTCGAGTTCGAGACGCGAACCAGAGGCGGCGCGGTCGGGGATTGCTCTGTCGTACCGACCATTCGACTTCGCCGCACGATGACGTCCGCGCAGTTCGTGATCGAGAGGACCGTCTGCCGTGAGCTCGCCGCGCTCACGCGGTCGATGAGGATCGTTCCAAGGCAGTCGTTCGCCCGGATCCACGCATCGCCGCTCGAGCTGGGGAAGCCCGTCACCCCGCTCACGGTGACGAATCCACCCGAGGGCAGGCCGTCGATCACGAGCCCCGTGACGAAGGGAAGGTCACCGGGTCGGCCGACGATCCGGAGGGACTTGCCGGTAATCGTCGCTTCGTGCGGAACGGTGAACGACGCGTCGATGACGATCGTGTCGCCGTCGGACGCCGCGTCGACCGCCTCTTGAAGCGTGGCATCGTCGACGCCGACGATCCTGAGGTCGGCGGCAAGAGCGCTCGTCGAGCCGTAGGCGCACGCGAGCAGGAGGGTCGGGATCGCCAAACGCATGGAATCCAGGTTCACATGCCGGGCCGATTCGTCACCCGAGTTCCGCTGGATTTGGAGTCGAAGCGGCCTTCTGCGCTCGCTGGGGCGATCTCGACTGCCGCGTCCGTCGCCGCGCAGCCGGTCAGGCGCGGTCGCAGAGCTCCCGGTAGTTGCAGCTCGAGCAGACCGCGCCCGCTCGCTCCTCGGCGACCAGCGGGAAGGCCGCCGCGTCCCCCTTCGAGCGGTCCGCGTCGAAGTGAACCGCGCGCATCTCGCCGATCGACGCCTCGATCGCCTCGAGGGTCGCCTCCAGCTCATCCTGATCCACGCGAACCTCGGCGATCTCGCCGTCCCGCAGGTAGACATCCTCGGCGACGGTCCTAGCGGGGTCGACCCCCCACTGCTCCCGGGCGTAGAAGGCGTAGACCTGGAGCTGGAACCGATCGGCGTCGCGCGGCGCGCCCGTCTTCCAGTCGACGATGCGACAGACGCCGCCGTCCGCGTCGGCTCCGCGGTCCCAGTAGGCGAAATCGGGAACGGCGAAGACCTTGGTGTCGAACAGCACGAACGTGCTCATGTCCTCGCACGCGAGCCAGTCCGCCGGCTCGGCGCTCCTCGCCCCCTCGAGCGCGGGGTCGTCGAAGAAGCTCCGAAGGCACGCCTCGATGCGCTCGACGTAGCGCTTCCCGTAGTCCCCGGCCGCGCCGGTCGACTCGTCGATCCGCTCCTCCTCGTAGTGGTGCTCGGCGAGCCGGACCGACTTCGCGGGGCGCGCCTTCCAGCCGCCGTCGCGTGACTCCTTGTAGCCGCGCCGGAGCTCGCCGACGCTCCACGCGATCGCCTCCTCGGCGCTCCACGCCAGTCCCTGGTCGCGGCGCGCGAAGAACTCCGCGATCGCGCGGTGCACGATGTCGCCGGCGAGCATCGGCATGCGCGTCATCTTCTTGAGCAGATACGCGCGACGCCGATCCGGATCGGCGCGCTGGCCCCAGCCGAGCCACGAGAGGTAGTAGTCGAAGTAGTAGCGGCGTCGGCAGGTCGCGAAGGTCCGCGACCGGGACGTCGACCAGGAGAGCTCGTGGACGATCGCCATGGGGCCAGGTTCGCGGTCGACGCCCTGGATTGCAACGGTCGCCCGCGGGCCGCCCCCTGCGCCCGCTCTGCGGCATACGAACTCCGAACCGCTGAGGTCGGGATCTCGGTCGCGAATCGGTCACGGCCGTCCGCGCACAACGTTCCCCGACGCGCCGGACCGACGTTCGGTCCACCCCACTCCCATCCACGACCTCACCCAGCACACACGATGATCGCGACCGTCACCGCGCTAACACTGAGCGCCCTCGCTGCCCCCACGACACCCGCCGGAGACGCCGCGCACTGGTACGCGGACTACGACGAGGCCGTCGCCGCTGCCAAGGAGCAGGGCAAGGACCTGCTCGTCGACTTCACCGGCTCGGACTGGTGCGGCTGGTGCATCAAGCTGGACGAGGAGGTCTTCTCGCAGGAGTCCTGGTGGAAGGCAGCGCAGCGGCAGTACGTGCTCGTCGCGCTCGACTTCCCGCGCGGTGAGAAAGCGAAGGCGATGGTGCCGGACCCGCAGCGCAACGTCGAACTCCGGGACCAGCACGGGATCCGCGGCTATCCGACCGTCCTGCTCATGACGCCCGAAGGCGACGTCTTCGGCCGCACCGGCTACAAGAAGGGCGGGCCGGACGGCTACCTCGACCACATGGCGGCGCTGCGCATGGAGTCGCCGCCCCAGTACGGCACGCTCGAGGTCGGCTCGACCGTTCCCGCGGGTCTGACGCTCCCCGATCTCGACGGCAAGCGCCATTCGTTCGGCGACTTCCGCGGCAGGGTCGTGATGATCCACTTCTGGTCCGACCGCTGCCCGTACGAGAAGCACGCCGACCCGATCTTCGCGGCGATGGACGCGAAGTACCGCGACTCCGACGACGTCGTGATGATCGGGATCAACGCGAACAGCACCGAGCTCGGCGAGCAGCCGGGCAAGGGCGCCGACCACGCGAAGCTCTACGGCAACCTGCGCGAGAAGATGGCCGAGGTCGGGTACACGCATCCGATGCTCGCCGACCACGGCAACCGCGTCGCGGACGTCTTCGAGGCCCAGTCGACCCCGCACTGCTTCGTCCTCGATCGCAACGGCGTCATCCAGTACGCGGGCGCCCTCGACGACGACCCGCGCGGCCAGAAGGACGACGACGCGACGAACTTCGCGCAGGACGCCATCGACGCCGTCCTGAAGGGCGAGACGCCCGCGACGGCTTCGACGAAGCCCTACGGCTGCTCGATCACGCGAGTCGCCACGAAAGGCGGCGCGTGATCCGTCCCGCGGGAGCGTTCGCAGCGGGGGCCGCCGTCCTGGCGGCCCTCGGCTGCGGGCCGGACGTCGAGAGCGCGCCGCGCTCGGCGACGATCGAACCCGACGTCTCGGTGGTCGACCTCGCCGGGCTGGAGTCCGCGCTCCAGGCGCGCGAGGGCCGCGGCTATCTCCTGAACGTTTGGGCAATCTGGTGCGCGCCGTGCGTCCAGGAGCTCCCCGAGCTCATCGACATGGCGCACGAGTGGAGGCCGCGCGGCGGCGACGTCGTCGGCATCAGCTACGACCTGATGGTCGGCGCCGACGACCCTCAGGACGTCCGCGACACGGTCGCGCACTTCATCGCCGAGAAGGGGTGGGACTTCGACGTCCTCGTCCTCGACGAGCCCGACTACGACGCGATCAACGAGAGGTTCGACCTGCCCGGGGCGATCCCGGTGACGCTCGCGATCGACGCGGAGGGCACGATCGTCGACCGCCAGAGCGGCGTCGCAGGAAAGGAGCGCTTCGCGGAGATGATGGCCAGGGCACTGGGCGCGGGCTGACGGCCCGGGCTCGTTCACGAGCCGTGCCGTGACACGATGATCTCGGCGAGTCGAGGGTCGCGGCAGGTCTCCGCGTACCGGATCTCGAGGTCGTGCAGGGTCGCGAGGACGCGCCCGCCGGAGCCCACGGCGAGCACGTTGCCCTCCGGGTCGGAGAGCCGACCGGTCACAAAGGTCACGCCGCGGGAGGACGGATGTCCGACCTCGTCGGTCTCGGCTCCCGTGTCCGCGTCGAGCGTCGATGCGTTCGCGAAGCCGTCACGACGTGCGAAGCGCTCGAACGCGCGCGAGCCTGGCGTTCGAACGAGTTCCGTTCGATCGTCGCCCCCCAAGTCGCCGCCCGTCTCCCGCTCGACCGAAGGTGCCCCATCCAACGTCGGTCCTATTCCGCGCACGGCCACGAGAACCAGGGCGGCGAGGGCGAGGATCAGCGCGAGGCGTCGCATCGCCTCCCAGACTACGCAACCCCGCGCAGGGGACCCGTCGTCCGAGGCAGCCGTTGTCGACGCGTCAGCGACGGCCCCGTCTCCCCGGATTGGCGCGATGATCTCGCGGCCCTCGGGAGCTTCCCGAGCTCATCGACGTGGCGCGTGGACGGAGACCGCGCGGCGGTGACGGACAACCCGGGCCCGTTCACCAGCCGTCCGGCACGACGACGATCTCGGACAGCCGCGCGTCCCGGCACGTCTCCAGGTTCACGATCTCGAGACCGTGCAGGACCGCGAGGACTCGTCCACCGGAGCGCACGGCGAGGGACATCGTTCCGGGCGGGACGTCCTCGATGCGGAAGTGCCCTCCCTCGCTGGTCAAACGTCCGAACGCGAGCGGAAGCGGGTGATCCGGCGTCGGCAGCGTGATCTCGCCGTCGAAGTCGAATCCCGCCGGCCGCCGGAACACCGCTGGCAGCTCGGCCGGGCGAGCCTCGGCGACGCCGCTCTTGCGCGCGGCAATCACGACGATCGGCTCCTGGAGAGTCCCGTCCGCGACGACGACCGTCCCCTCGATCGCGCCGCCCTCGGCGAGAGGCACGTCGACCTCGGTCCCGGCTTCGACGAGCAGGCCCGCAGAGGCGTCGAACACGTCCGGGACCACGTTCGGGTCTCGCGCGTCGAGGAAGAGGCGGGTCTCGCCGATCCGGACGTGATCGGAGCCGACGCCTCCCGGTTGCCTGACCCGGTCGAGGACGAGCCAAGCACGTGAGTCCTCGGAGGGAAGGACGAACACCGTTCCTCCCCGAGACGGGTCGCGGCGACCCGCCGCGAACGGGATGCCCGTGCCCTCCGCCAGGACCTTCGCCTGCACCCTCTCATCGATGATCTCTGCGTTCTCTCCCCGGACGAAGCGAACGACGACATCGAGTCGGCGAACCTCCATGCGGATGTCCCCGAGGTCGAGTGCATCACGAG
>JBCCSK010000294.1:0-7687 GCA_039200205.1 Planctomycetota bacterium | reverse complement strand
GACGCGCGCGAGGGCGCCGATCGCGGGCTCGTCCAGCGCCGCGAGCGCGTCGCGCAGCGTGCGCCAGTCGGCCTCCGTCGTCGTGGTCCGGTTCGGATCGTCGAGCCTGAGCGCAGCGGCGCGGGCCCAGGCGCGCAGGCCGTCGCCCGAGTGCCCCAGCTCGACCTCGAGGTCCCCGAGCGCCCACCAGGCCCGCTCGGCCGCGACGGTGAGCGGCCAGCGCTGAGCGACGCGCGCGAGGCTGCCGCGATCGGCCGCGGCGATCGCCCGGTCCAGCGCGGAGTCCGCCAGGCGACCGAAGCGGTCGCGGTAGAGCTTGCGGCCCGCCTCGGGCAGCTCGAACAGCTTCTGGACGGCCCAGCTGCCCGCGCCCGCGTGGACGTCGGACTGGGAGGGGTAGCGGGCGCCGTCGGCCATCGGGCGCCCCGCGGACAGGACCTCGCCGCGGTGCTCTTCGATGAGCGTCTGGAGCTCCGTGAGCGCCTCGGACCAGCGTCCGGCGTTGACGTGACCTTCGGCCTCCTCGGCGCGTGCGCGCGCAGCCGGCGTGTCGTAGAGCTGGAAGGCGCGCGGTCGGAACTCGTCGATCGATCCGTCTTGGGGAGCAGGCCGCGCGTTCGCGACACCCGCGGCCAGCGCGGCGAGCGCGACGGCGCACACCCCTCGCCGTGCCGCTCTCGCGCGACCCTCGGCGGGTTCCGTTCCGAACGTGCGTTCCCTCATCTGTCGTTCGTCTAGATCAGCTCGGACTTCTTGCGGAGCACCCACTCGACGCTGAGGATCGCGAGCGCTGCGAGCAGCGTGCCCCAGCGGTCCCACGCGTCCTCGAGCTGACTCGAGACGGGCTCGCGTCGCTCCTGGTTCGGCGGAAACGCGCGCTCCAGGTCCTCGAGAGCGGTCGCGGACGTCGCGATGCCGCCGGTCAGTGCCGCGAGGCGCCGCATCCCGACGGGATCGGGGCTCGGGTCCGCGTTCTCGCGCGACGGCAGCAGCACGTCGAACTCGGTGCGCACGCGCTCGGCGCCGCCGGGCCCGCCTTCGACGAATGCGACGTACCGGCCCGGACGCTCCGGCTGGAACGTGCCGCGGTACACGCCGCCGCGACCCTCGACGCCGTCGAGGCCGAGGAGTTCCTCCGAGCCGTCCGGCGTGCGGATCCGCACCTCCTGCGACTCGGCATCGCTCGGGCGGAAGTCCTCGTCGAGGACGCGCGCCTCGAGCGTCACGCGCTCGGAGATGTCGTACTCGGTCCGGAGGGCCTCCAGCTCGAAGCGTCGGTCGCCGCTCCGCGTGCGGCCGAGCGCGAGCCAACGCAGGGCGCTGCGCCAGAACGTCTCGTAGTAGCGATAGCCGTAGCGGTAGCGCCAGCGGTACGTGGCTTCGATCGAGAGGAACAGCGTTCGACCGGACGGGTAGTAGCCGGCGACGAGCAGCGGATCGCGCTCACCGCCGCCCGCGATCGACGACGTCGCGTGCCGCAGCAGAACCTGTGCGCCCGGCTTCGCGCCGCGTACCGGGTAGTGCCAGAAGAACCCGCACAGCCCGCGCGGATCCTCCCACAGCGCCCGGTTGATCTCGGGGTCGTCCTCCAGCCGCACGATCTCGTGGGGCGCGGCGGGGTCCTCGAGCGTGTAGCGGTGGAGGCGGTCGTCGGGGACGTCGAGCAGCGACGCGCCGGCGCGATCCAGCTCGACCGGGAGGAGGTCGGCGAACTCCGTCCCGGCCACCGAGCGCGGCATGTCGAACTGGCCGGCGAGGACGCACAGGCCACCGCCTCGCTCGACGAACTCGAACAGCGAGCGGACGAACTCCTCGCCGCGCGCGGGGTCGGGCGAGATGTCGTACGGATTGACGTCGCCGAGGATGATGACGTCGTAGTTCGCGAGGAGCTCCTCGCGCGACGTCGGAACGCTGTCGAGCGGCGGCAGACCCTTCGTGCGATCCTGCTGGAAGTCGGGCGTCGCCGACTGGAGGTACAGCTGGACCTGGATGCGCTCGTCGATCCGGCGCAGCTCTTCGTTCAGGAAGCGGTATTCGAAGCGCGGGTAGCCTTCGACGTACAGCACGCGGATCTTGTCGCGCGTGACGGTCACCGGCAGGACGAGCTCGTTGTCGTCCGTGACCCGCTCGCCCTCCAGCGGACGCACGCGCAGCCTGAAGCGTCGCTCGCTCGCGCCGTAGTCGAGCGGATCGCGCCCGGCGACGAGGATCACTCGGTCGCCCGACTCGACGAGCGGGACCTCCTCGGAGGCGACGAGGCGCACGTCGTCGCGCCCTGACGTCGACAGCTCCTCGAGTTCGAGCGTGACGCTGCCGCCGTCGACGCCGCGCGCCGAGACGCGCGCCGCGATCTCGACCTGGTCGCCGTCGAGGACCGACTCGGGCGCATCGACGAGTTCGATGGCGACGTTCACCTCGGTCCGGTCGTCGCCGATCAGCACGGTGTCGACCGCGACGCCGGCGACGCCGGCGGCGCCCGCCGCCTCCTCGAGCGTCGATCCGGCGTTCGAGCGGCCGTCGCCGACCACGACGACGTCTGTGACGTAGCGTCCGCGGTGCCCGGCGAGGGCGGCGCGAACGGCGTCGCCGAGCGCCGTCGCGGCGCCGCGTCCGGTCAGCTCGCTGCCGTCGGGGAGCGGCGCCCGATCGTCCGCGAAGCGGAACGTGCGCGGGACGTAGCCGCGCTCCTCCGCGAGTTCGACGAGTCGCTCGCGAACCGCCTCGGCGATCTTGGTACGCGGCGCTCCCGCCGTCGTCGGGCCGACGAGCTCACGAACGGCCTCCTGGGCGTCGGGGTCGCCCGCGTAGGCGTCCTCGCGCGACATCGAACCGGAGTCGTCGAACAGGAGCAGCACTTCCGGCGCGATCACGTTCTGCTGCTGGCGCACGTGCACGGGCCGGAACAGGACCGCGAGCAGGAGCATCAGGCTCAGGAAGCGCAGCGTGATCAGCGTCCACCGCGTGCGCGGCGACAGCGACTCGCGCCAGTACGCGGCGGCCGCGATCGCGAGCGCCCCGGGGACGAGCACGAGCACGACGACCCACAGCGGGGGCAGCTCCAGGAAGCGCCAGGTCTCCTGCACGGATTCGCCTGCGCCCGCCTGGATCGCGGCGAGGTGTGCGCCGAGATAACTGCTCATCCGTCGACCCTCCTGCGCTGGCCGATCCAGGCGCCCCACAGCGACTCGCCGATCAGGAAGAGGAGCGCCGCGAGCGCGAGTCCGCGCCAGAGCTCTCCCTGGCGCGGGGCGACGTCGGCGTCGGACGAGCGGCTCGCGGCCTCGGCCGTCATCACGACGAGCGCCGGGTGGATCGCCTCGACCTCCAGCGGCGTCGCGCGCGCGAGGTCGCTCTCCGTGGGATCGAGGCGCACCGCGATCGGCTCGCCGCGCGCGCCGTCGGAGCGGACCTCGTAGACGCCGACGGCGTCCAGCCACGCGCCGTCGAGGGTCGGCAGCGACCAGCGGCGGTCCGCGCGCTCGATCGGATCGCCCTCGATCGGCCGCTGCGCGCCCGTCGGCTCGACGAGGGTCGTGTTGCGCGGGAACGTGTCTACGACGACCTCGACGCCCGCGCCCACCGACAGGTTGCGCTGCTGCTCGACGCGTGCACCGATGTTCCGGACGATCTCCAGCACGAGCGGGACGAACGTCCCCGGCGAGTCCGGGACTCGGTTCCAGTCCTTGTCGATCGAGCTCGTCCAGAGGACGACGCTGCCGTCGCCGAACGGACGCTCGACGATGAACGGACTGCGCGCCGTGTCGTCGAACGACGCGAGGACGCGCGCGGTCGCCGCGGGCGAGACCGCGACGAAGTCGTAGAAGGGGGCCTCCGTCAAGAGCGGGCGCCAGCGCTCGTCACCGAAGAACTCGAGCGCGGGGTGCGTCTCGTCGAACGTCGCGACGCGGTAGTAGCGCGAGCGGTCGGCGGCCGAGACGACGCGCACGAGCTCGGCGGGCAAGAGGCCGGTGCCGTCGTCGCGCACCAGGTCTTCGCTCCAGCGCGCGAGATCACCGAGCCGGTCGCCAAGCGTCACGAACAGCCCGGCGCCCGAGGCGACGCGCTCCTCGATCCGCGCAACCGCCGTGCTCGGGACGTTCGGGACGTTCGCGAGCACGATCACGTCGGCCTCGTCGATGCGCGCGTCCTCGGTGTCGAGCTCGACGGGCAGCACCGTTCGAACCCGGAAGGGGCTCGCCGGCGTCGATCCGTCGAGGCTGTCGTCGGGCGCCTCGAGAACGGCGAGCAGATAGCCCACCTCGTCGTCCTCGATCCGATCCGCGGGCGCGCCGTCGACGACGAGGATGTCGAGCGGCTCGGGGGCGTGGACCACGAGGGCTCGCTCGTCGTCGACCGCGAGTCGGTCGCCTTCGATCGACGCGACGATCGCGTGGAACCCGGGCTCGTCGAGCGTCACCGTGAACACGGCCTCCGCGCGGCCGCGCGCCGGGACGTCGATGCGGGTGCTCGGGAGTCGATCTTCCCCGACGCGAAGTGCGACGCGCTCCGCGAGGACCTCCTGGTCGCCGTGGTTCGAGAGCCCGACCGCGACCTCGAACGGCACGCCGGCGCGCGGCGCGTCGCCGAGAAGGGCGACGGACTCGACCGCGAGGTTCGCCGGTCGGAGCGCGCGCGGGCCGAGGTCTTCGACCAGCACGCGGAGATCGGCCTCGTCGAGGCGTGCGAGCTGCTCCGCCAGCAGCGGCGTGGATCCCTCCTCGGCATCGGCCCCCTCGGAGGGCGCCGCCGTCGTACGAGCCAGGAACGAGCGGTCCTGCAGGTCGGTGAGCAGCCGGATGTCCGTCGCGCTCGACACGCCGCTGCGCGCGTCGTCGGCGACGATCGTCACGACCTCGCCAAAGGCGAGAGCGAGGTCGAGCGCCTCGTCGAGCGGCCTCTCGATCGTCTGCAGGATCGAGCGCGCGTCGACGGGGCCCGTCCAGGGGAAGACGCGCGGTCGGTCGCCGGCGAGGATCAGTCGGACGCGGTCTCCGCGGCTCCCGTCGAGCTCGTCGATCAGCGTGCTCGCGCGCGCCACGATGCGATCGAACACCGACTCGACGTCCTCGCGGTAGCCGGTCGAGGCGGAGGCGTCGAGCACGAGGATCAGGTCGCGGCGCTCCTCGCGCAGGCCGGCGAGCGGGCTGTCGCCGGACGCGAACGGCCGCGCGACCGCGAACGCCAGCGCGGCGACGGCGAGCATCCTGAGCAGCAGCAGCAGGAAGTCCTCCAGCTGGACGCGCCGGCGCGTCTTCTTGTACGCCGCCAGCACGAACCGCATCGCCGCCCATTGCTGGGGCCGGTGGCGCTGGCGATTCAGCAGGTGGATCACGAGCGGCACGGCTGCGAGCGTCGCGCCGATCGCGAGTCCGGGGTTCAGGAAGCCTTCGATCAAGGGGCTCGACTGCGTGCGGTGGCGGTGGGGGACGGTCGTCGGACGCGCGCGCTCAGCCGCGCGAGCGCGCGCGGACGAGGCGGTGGGAGAGGTAGGCGGAGAGGACCGCGTCGAGGGGCTCGTCGGTCACGACGTGAACGAAGTCGACCGACAGCGATCGCGCTTGACGCGCGAGTTCCTTCGAGTGGGCGCGGATCTCCTCGAGGTAGGCCTCGCGGATCGCCTTCGGATCGATCTTGAGGTCGCCGACGCCCTCCAGGCCCTCCAGCTTGACGAGTGAGTCGATGTCGAAGGTCGTCTCCAGAGGATCGACGATCTGGAACAGGATCGGCTCGTGTCCGTCGTGCACGAGGCGGCGGACGCCGTCCATGACCGCGTCGACGTCGTCGAAGAAGTCCGAGAAGATCGCCGTGATGCCGCGGCGGCGAAGGCGCGGCACGAGCGTCCGCAGAACGCTGCCGACCGCCGTGGGGCCTCCCGGCTTCGCGGATTCGAGCGACTTCAGGATCGCGATCTCCTGGGGCGTGCCGTTGCCCGGCGGCACCTTGGCGCGCAGATCGTCGTCGAACACGACGAGCCCGGCGGTGTCGCGCTTCGAAAGCACGAGGTGCGCCAGAGCGGCGGCGCACCAGCGCGCGTAGTCGAACTTGCTCCACGCGAGCGACGAGAACGCCATCGATTCCGACGCGTCGACGAGGATGTTCAGCGACAGGTTCGTCTCTTCGACGTACTCCTTGACGACCAGTCGCTCGCTGCGTCCGAAGACCTTCCAGTCGATCTTCCGCAGCTCGTCGCCGGGCGCGTAGGGGCGGTGCTGCGCGAACTCGACGGAGCTGCCCCGCTGCGGCGACGCGTGGACGCCGGCCATGAAGCCTTCGACGACCTTCCGTGCGACCAGCTCCAGCCCGGACAGCTTGTCGAGGACCGCGGGGTCGAGGGTTCCGATGGTGCGCGCCACGCCGTTCGTTCCGTCGGATCAGCTCGCCGACGCGTCGCGGACTCCGGGGAGTCCGGCGCCGACGGCCTGGTTCGGGTCGATCTCGGAGACGAGGCGCTCGATCAGGTGGTCGGACGTGATGCCCTCGGCCTGCGCCGTGAAGTTCGTGACGATCCGGTGCCGCAGCACGGGCTTCGCGACGGCGCGAACGTCCTCGATCGCGACGTGGGCGCGCCCTTCGAGCGCGGCGTTCGCCTTGGCGCCGAGGATCAGGAACTGGCTCGCGCGCGGCCCCGCGCCCCAGGTGACGTTCTCCTTGATGAACGGCAGCGGGTCGCCAGCGCGCACGCGCGTCGCGCGCGCAAGGCCGAGCGCGTAGTCGAGGACCGCGTCGGCGACGGGCACCTCGCGGATCGCGGCCTGGAGTTCGGCGAGCTCATCGCCGCTGACGACGCTGGAGACCTCGTCCATCGCGCCGCCGGTGGTGCGCTTCAGGATCTCGCGCTCCTGCTCGGCGTCGGGGTAGCCGACCTGCACCATGAACATGAAGCGGTCGAGCTGGGCCTCGGGCAGCGGGTAGGTGCCCTCCTGCTCGATCGGGTTCTGCGTCGCGAGGACGAAGAAGGGCTCGGGGAGCGCGTGCGTCCGGCCGCCCGACGTGACGTGCCGCTCCTGCATCGCCTCGAGCAGCGCCGCCTGCGTCTTGGGCGGCGTCCGGTTGATCTCGTCCGCGAGGATGACGTTCGCGAAGAGCGGGCCGGGCTCGAACCGGAACGAGCGTGCGTTCGTCTCCGGATCGATGTGCAGGAGCTCCGTCCCGGTGATGTCCGAGGGCATCAGGTCGGGCGTGAACTGGATCCGGTTGAAGGACAGATCCATGGTCTTCGCGAGGCTCGAGATCATGAGCGTCTTCGCGAGACCGGGGACGCCGACGAGCAGACAGTGCCCGCGCGTGAGGATCGCGAGCAGGAGCTGATCGAGGACCTCTTCCTGGCCGACGATCACCCGCTGGAGCTCGGTCTTCATCGAGCGGTGGACGTCGCGGAGTCGGTCGAGTTTCGGTTCGAGCATTCTTGGGTGTCGTCCAGGAGAGCAGGTCGAATTCAGTCGGGGCGGGCGGGAGTGCCGGGGGCCCCGCCCGAGGGCTCGTGCGGGCCTTCCGAGGCTTCTTATCGCCTCGGGCGCGGAGAAGTCACGACGTGGCGCGCCGGGAACCCTGGCCTTGGAACCCCGCCCTGCGCCCACCGTAGCGGGGCGGGCGCCCGTGCCCGAACCGGGACCGGAGCTTTACAGAGGTCCACGCGCCGTGTGGACGCGTCTTCACGCCACCTGGGAGAGCGACCCAAACCCGGTTT
>JBCCSK010000293.1:0-7747 GCA_039200205.1 Planctomycetota bacterium | reverse complement strand
GCGATGAGGCGCTCGTCCGCCTCTCCGCGAGCCGCAACCGCGCCGCCGGCGTCGTAGGGCGCGCCGAGTCGGCGACGGGCGAGGCCGTCGAGGAGCGCCCCCGCCGGGCCGGTGTCGGCCGCCAGGGCCGGCGCGTCGCCTAGGAGCACCGTCCAGTTCGCGATCCCCCCGAGGTTGAGAATCGCGAGCGGTCGCGGCGCTTTCGCGAAGAGAACGTCGTCGACCAGGGCCACGAGGGGGGCACCTTCCCCGCCCGCGGCGCAGTCACGCATTCGAAAATCGGTCGCAGCGGCGCATCCCGCGGCTTCGGCTACGTGGTCACCGTCCCCCAGCTGGAGTGTCGCGCCGATCGCGGCCGGATCTCCGTCGTGATGGAAGACGGTCTGCCCATGGCTGGCGACCAGGGCCAGCCGAGGGACCGACGCGCGGTCTGCCGCGGCCCGTGCCGCCGCTCCGAATGCAGTTCCAAGGTCCCGATGGAGCCGCGCCAGGTCGGCGAGCGCCATCTGCTCCCCCCCCAGCAGGCCCTGCACACGAGGACCGAGATCGCCGGGAAAGGGCGCCGTCTCCCCGTGGATCGGCTCGATCGAGCCCACCCGGGACGGGCCGTCGAGCCTGATGCGGACGAGCGCGACGTCGATGCCGTCGGCCGACGTCCCCGAGAGGACGCCCGCGACGACGTCGCCGTCGACGAGGGAGCGGCCGTTCGCTGAGGGTGCGTGCTGCATCGCAGTATTGGATCGGGCGGCGCCCGCAGGGGAAGCGCGCGTGCGCAGTGCCCCTCTCGCCCGGCAGAATGCACGAATGACCGAGGCGGACCGAGGGCAGACGAGTGCGGAGCCGGAGCAAAGACGGGTGATCCTCGTCGTCGACGACGACGGAGACATCAGGCAGACGCTCGAAATGACGCTGCAATACGAGGGCTTCGAGGTCTGGACGGCCAAGGATGGCGCCGAGGCGCTCCGGCGGATGGAGGCGGAGGAGAGGTCTCCGGCCGTCGTCCTGACCGACCTGAAGATGCCGAACGTCGACGGACTCGAGCTGCTCGATCGGATCGTGGAGCGGGCTGACGGCCCCCCCGTCGTGTTGATCAGCGGACACGGCGACGTGCCGGTCGCCGTCGATGCAATGCAGCGAGGCGCAGCCAACTTCCTCGAGAAGCCACTGGAGGAGCACCGCGTGCTCGTCACGGTGCACAAGGCCCTGCGCGAACAGGACCTGGTCGACGAGAACCGAGGCCTCAAGCAGCAGCTGCGGTCTGGCTTCGAGCTCATTGGCGATTCCGAGCCGATGCAGCGCCTCCGCGAGTCGATCGCGCGGGTGGCGAGCTCCGACGCCTCGGTGCTCATCACAGGAGAGAACGGCGTCGGCAAGGAACTCGTCGCGCGCAACGTCCACCTCGGCGGCGCGCGGGCTCGCGGGCCGTTCGTAACGGTCAACTGCGCCGCGATCCCGGCCGAGCTCGTCGAGTCGGAGCTGTTCGGCCACGTGAAGGGGTCCTTCACGGGGGCACACGAGGACCGGGTGGGCCACTTCGAGGCGGCCGATGGCGGGGATCTGTTCTTGGACGAGGTCGGCGACATGCCGCTCCCGGCCCAGGCCAAGGTCCTGCGTGCCCTGGAGACTCACGAGGTCATGCGCGTCGGGGACAGCCGGACGCGCTCCGTCGACATCCGGGTCGTGGCCGCGACGAATGCGGAGCTGGCTGCCGCGGTGGAGGACAAGACCTTCCGCCTGGACCTCTTCTACCGGCTGAACGTGGTCCCTCTTCACGTTCCGCCGCTCCGCGAGCGCGCGACGGACGTTCCGCTCCTCGCACGGCACCTGCTCGAGCGACAAGCAGAGCGGATCGGTCGCAGCGCCCTGGCGCTCTCCGAGGACGCGAACGAGGCGCTGATGGGCTACGGATGGCCCGGAAACGTCCGCCAGCTGCGCAACGTGATCGAGGCCGCATCGATCTTCGCGGACGACGGCAGGATCACCGCAGCCGAGATCGCACGCGTGCTCGAGGACGGCCCCGCGCTCGCGAGTTCGCCGACGGTCGGACAGGGCTCGGGCGCCGGCTGCGCAGCCCCGTTCGAAGCCGCGACGTTCGAGGACTTCAAGAACGAGGCAGAAGCCCTCTTCTTCCGAATGCGCCTCGACCGCAATGACGGGAATGTGAAGCGCACGGCGGAGGAGCTAGGCATGCAGAGGAGCCACCTCTACAAGAAGCTCGACCGCTACGGACTGCGCTGAGAGCGCGGGCAGGATTGCCGAGGCGAACAGCGCACCCGCGTCAGCGGGTGCGCCAGGAAGGTCGGCTCACGGCCTGGGCAGCGTAAGCTGCAACGCGAGCTGCCCCCGCTGTGACAGGCTGGGCAGCGAGGCCCCCCTCGAAACCTCAGTTCGACGCAGGGATTTTCAGGCGCGTTCCGGGCGCGACGAGGTCCGGATCGGCGATGACGTCGCGGTTGGCCTCGAAGATCTCCTTCCAGCGTGCCCCGTTGCCGAGCGTCCTGGAGGCCACGCCCCAGAGGCTCTCGCCGTCGAGGACCTCGACGACGCGGACGCTCGCAGCCGAGCCGAGGTCATCCTCGACCGGTACGAAGACGAGTTCGCCGGGCACCTCCATCCCCTCGTTGTTGTGGCGGAGCAGCACGGCCTTCCCCTCGTCTCCATAGAGGTCGCGGGCGAGAGACTCCCAGGTCGCCCCCGCCTCGGGCCGGGCGATGAGCATCGCCGGGTCGACGGTCGGCTCTAGGCCGATGGTTGTGACGAGGTCCCATTCCGGACGCATGCGGACCGGAGCGGGCTCGGACTCGGGGACATCGGGGGGCGCTCCTGCATCGGCGGCCTTCCGGTCGACCGAGGCACTCAGAATCCCCCCGGTCGCGGGCGGGCCGAAGGGAGACGGTCGCAGAGCGATCTGCCCGTCCTCGTCGCCGCGGACCACGAGCTCGGGGTCCCGCGGGCGGTCCGGTGCCCGCGGCGCGATCTCGGATCGACCATGCGTCGCGTCCCCACCGCGGCGCGGCGTCGGGCGGTCGTCGACTCTGGAATCGACCCCGGAATCGACCGGATCAGCCCCCTCGATCCCTCCCGAGCGAAGCGACCAAACGAAGAGGAGGACGATGGCGAGCAGGACGCTCAGGACGACGGTCTTCTCTGTCTTTCCCATGGACGGTGGCCGGCGGCGGTGTGCGGTCGGGACCGACAAGTCCCGGCAGACGAGAATCGAGATCGGGGGAGCGTGATTCAAGGACGTCCCCCAGCCTTTCGCCGAATGCACTGGCCCCCCTGGGTGTGGTGGCGCCGTCGAAAGACCCCGGACCGGGCCAACTTGGGCTCATCGAGCGGCAATCTGGGACGTGACGTTCGCAACCTGGGGGCGGTGCAACGGCTGTTCGAGGTGGGACCACACCCAGGGGGGCCAGTGCCTATGGTGAGCCGCGATGGACGCTCCGAGCGCCACGAGTCGCCACCCCCAATCCGCAACACCCCAGCGCCCGGGCGCCGCACCGTGGCTCGCGCTGCTCGGGTGCACGATCGCCCTGAGCCTGTGGACATCGACGCGGGTCGAGGGCGCCCTCTTCGCGGACGTGGTCGAGTACCTCGAGCGGGCCCGAG
Organism: Planctomycetota bacterium; assembly: GCA_039200205.1. Classification (GTDB taxonomy): domain Bacteria; phylum Planctomycetota; class UBA1135; order UBA1135; genus Saltatorellus. The sequence goes on along the minus strand of JBCCSK010000293.1, from coordinate 4,138 downwards.
GCTTCGTCCGGGGCGAGGAGATCGTCGACGCCCACGCGATCCGCGCCGCCGGCGTGACGCTGATCCACGTCCCGGCGCTCTGGCTCGGACGGGTCCTGGGCATCGAGGAGGGCCCGTGGGTCCTCACGTACGCCGCGTGGGTCCACGCGCTGATCACAGCACTGCTCGTCGCAGCGACCGTGCTCCTGGCACGGACCGTGGCCCGCGCGTCGGGCTCCGGGAGCGAAGGTGCACTTCGGGCGGGCTGGCTCGCGGGCGTCGTCGCGCTGTCGTACCCCACGCTGCTCCAGTTCTCGGCGATCCCGATGACGGACGTCGCTGCGGGCGCGGCGCTGGCGATGGGCGTCGAGCGCACGCTGTTCGGTCCGGCGACGGCGAGGCGCGGTGCGGTGGCCGGGGCCTGGCTCGGCTTCGGAGCGCTCTTGGCGTTCAAGGTCATCCCGCTCGTCGCGTTGGCGCTCTTCGCCGGCCTGGTCGTGAGAGCGTTCGCCGACGGCTTGCGATCGACGGCAGCGTTCGCGACGACCGCGTTCCTCGCGCTCGCGGCCCTGGCCGTCGTGCAATGCGCCTTCGACGGCCTGACGTACGGCACATTCGGCGTGGGCCTTTGGACCTACCTCCTGAGCAACTTCGGACCACAGGCGGGCACGCTCCTGTACGAGATCGGGCTGATCGACCTCGGCCAGTGGATCTACCAGCAGGGAAATGCGGCGTACGAGAAGCTGCCGCTCGAGGCCGTCTCGCGATCGAAGGACGACTTCAGCATGATCGCTTCGCGGACGTGGTACCTCGACCACTTCGACTGGCTCTCCCCTCGCTGGATGGCAGCGATCGCGGGCCTCGGCGTCGTCGCCTGCGTCTGGTCGACCGGAGGGACGTCGACGAGGGCGCGGATCGCGACGCGGATGCGTGCCCTCGCGCCCCTGGGGATCGCGGCGATCTACGCGGGACTGACGAGCATCAAGGGCGCGAAGGAGATGCGGATCTGGATCCCGATCCTGCCGCTCTTCGCCGCATATGCCGGACGTGGGCTGGCCGTGATCGCTGGACCCGCGAACGGCCGTGCTGCGCGCGGTCGAGCTGCGCTCGCCGCCGCGCTCTCGGGGGCCGCGCTTCTGCAGGGCCTCACGCTGCTCAGGACGGCACCGACGGCCCCTTTCGCGGCGTTCGAGCGCGCGGCCCAGTGGCTCGCCGAGGCCCCCGGACCCGAGGGCTTCGAAGGACCGCTGAAAGTCGCGGCGAGCTACCACTGGGCCGTGCTGTTCCGGACCCCCTCGGATTGGCAGCTCGAGAAGCTCCCCCACCAGCTCGACACGCTCGGGAGCATCGATGATGAGAGCGCGTGGGAGCGGACGCGCGAGCGGCTCGTCGCGCAGGACGTCTTGCTGCTGCAGACGTCGCTGCTGACCGCTCCGTGGAGCGGCGAGCTGGTCGCGCTCCTGGCGCGGGATTTCCACGTCGCTGCCGCCTTCTGGGACCGGAACGTCGACACGGGCATCGGCGCGGTGGTCGCTTTTGCGCGCCGCGTCCCAGGGGACGAGCCGCCGCGGCGGCTGTACGGGGAATCGGTGTCCCCCGAGGATCGCGGAGGCGTGCCGCTGGAGCGCCAGCTCGGTCCAGAGCGCGAGGCGATCGATCTGGCCGAGGTTCGGATCGTCCGCCTTCCCGGAGACGGACTTCACTGGGTCGAGCTCGCATTCGATCCTCGCGGAGAAAGGGTGGTCGCGGGCTACGTGCTGGGCCTCTCGATCGCGAACACGCGCGGAGCGCCCGGCTACACGACCTTCCGGCGGTTCGGGTGGGGACGCGTCGACGCGCGCGACTGGAAGCGGGGGACGCGGTGGACGGAAGGCCTCCTCGTGGCGCCGGACCAGGGGCCCTTGGCGCTGTCGGTGGAGTGCACGCCCATCGCGAAGGGCGAGCGCGTGAGCCTGGGCATCGATCTCGTGACCCTCGGCGCCGACCCCGAGGGCCGAACGATCGTCACGGGGCGACTGGAGGCGATCGAGCGGGGACCGGAGGGTGCTGACGGAGCGACCGTGGTCGCGACGTTCGAGGTCGGCGCGGGGGCGGACGAGGTGCGACTTGAGAGCGCCCTCGCCGGCGAGTAGTTTTGCCCGGTCCGCCTCCCCCACCCGCGATGCTCAAATCCCGACGCTCGTTCACGCGCCTCCTCGTGAGCGCACTCATCGCCGTGCCCCTCTCCGCCTGCGCATCCAGCGGCGGCCAGGAGCCCGGCAACTCGACAGGCACCGCGGGCGCGATCACGCTCCGCGACTACACGGCGAATTCGTCGATGACGCTGACGAGCCACTCCGAGCTCGAGCGGATCGGCATCCCCGGCGAGACGCCGGCGGATCGGAGGCTCGCCTTCTACTCCGAGGAGAGGACGGACGCGAGCGCGAAGGTCTGCGATGACGACGCGATCGCCGGGCTCGTCGAGCTCTTCCAGAGTGAGGGACTCGATCGCTGGTACGTCGACGGGCCTGCGCCTGCGGCGGGCGGGGATCGCGACAACGCCTTCGAGGTGACGGTCGACGGAACGACGCGCCACGTGATGAAGGGCGCCATGGGCGAGGACTGGCCGGCCTTCGTCGAGTGCATGAAGGGATTCGTCGGCGTCTACAACATCTACGAGGGACGGAGCAACGTGGACGGAAGCGTGACGTTCGAGAAACCAACGTTCGGTGACGGCATGCGGGGGAATCGCTGATGACGAAGCACATCTTCATCACGGGCGGCGTCGTCTCGAGCCTCGGCAAGGGTCTGACTTCGGCCGCGATCGGAATGATCCTGGAGAGGCGCGGGCTGCGGGTTTCGATGCAGAAGCTCGACCCGTACATCAACGTCGATCCGGGGACGATGAGCCCGTTCCAGCACGGGGAGGTCTACGTCACGGACGACGGCGCGGAGACCGACCTGGACCTCGGGCACTACGAGCGCTTCACGCACGCGCGGCTCACGAAGGCGTCGAACTTCACGACGGGCAAGATCTACAGCGCCGTGATCGAGAAGGAGCGCCGCGGCGACTATCTCGGGAAGACGGTCCAGGTCATTCCGCATATCACGGACGCCCTCAAGGAAGCGATCAGCGAGGGCGTGACGGACGCGGACGTCGACGTCGCGATCACCGAGATCGGCGGCACGGTCGGGGACATCGAATCGCTTCCGTTCCTGGAGGCCATCCGCCAGTTCGCGCTGGAGCGCGAGCGCAGCGACGTGATGTTCATCCACCTGACGCTGCTTCCATATCTGCGCGCTTCGGGTGAGCTGAAGACGAAGCCCACGCAGCAGTCGGTGGGCAAGCTCCGGGAGATCGGCATCCAGCCGGACGTCCTGATCTGTCGGACCGAGGTCCCGATGACGGAGGAGATGGCGCAGAAGATCAGCCTCTTCTGCAACGTCCGCCCCAAGCGCGTGATCGAGGAGCGCGACGTCGACTTCTCGATCTACGAGGTTCCGATCGACCTCGTGCGGTCGCGGCTCGACGAGATCGTCTGCGAGCGGCTGGGGCTGCCCTTCGAGGGCGAGACTCCGTTCGGCGACTGGGAGGAGATGATCGAGCGGATCCGCCGCATCGAGGAACGGGTCGAGATCGCGATCGTCGGGAAGTACGTCGAGCTGCACGACGCCTACAAGTCGATCTACGAGGCGCTGAACCACGCGGGCGTCAGCCACGACGTCGAGATCGTGCTGCGCAAGGTCGCCGCCGAGGACCTCGTGAGCGACGACGCGACGGCCGAAGCGCTTGCGGGAACGCATGGCGTCCTCGTTCCGGGCGGCTTCGGCGAGCGCGGGCTCGAGGGGAAGATCCGTGCGATCCGCTGGGCGCGCGAGTCCAACGTCCCGTTCTTCGGCATCTGCCTGGGGATGCAGTGCGCGGTGATCGAGTACGCGCGGAACGCCCTCCAGCTCGACGGGGCCCATACGCTGGAGCACTCGCCGCTCACCCAGCACCCTGTGATCAGCCTGATGGACGATCAGGAGGACGTGCCCAAGGGAGGAACGATGCGCCTCGGCGCGTACGCCTGCGACCTCAAGGAGGGAACCCTGGCGCGCAAGCTGTATGGTGACGGTCTGATCGACGAACGGCAACGCCATCGCTACGAGTTCAACAACGCCTACCGCGAGGTCTTCG
>JBCCSK010000292.1:0-7877 GCA_039200205.1 Planctomycetota bacterium | reverse complement strand
CGCGTATCGAGGTCGGGTGGGCCCGGGTCGTCGCCGACCCGGGCCACCCACACATACGGACGTGCGCGACAAGCGCAAACGGCTCCACAGAGGCGAGGGTTCGCTACGTGTCGGCGGTAGATCGAGTGTGGCGAGTGGGCCGGGGGGAGGGACCAGCGGCGCTTGAAAGAGTGCCACCATTCCCAATCCCGACGCCGAGCCCCGCCGGAGCGGCGCATGAGCCACCGCCGCCAGGTTTCCTCCATCCCGCGACGGAACTGCCAGAGCGCACGCGAGTTCCCGGTGATCCCGTAGTACTCGCAGTGGCCCCGGAGCTTCGCAGAAAGGATGCGATGCTGCTCGCGAACGGGCAGGTGCCGATGAGCTCGGCACCAGGCTGAAACGGCCTTCAGCGCTCGTGCGAGGCGAGACGCCATCGTCTTGCGCTTGACCACCCAGTGTCCGCGACGCGACATCGACCAGAAGTGGGTGAACCCCAGGAAGTCCCAGCTGTCGTCCGTCGGCTCCCCACTCGACCCAGGGGGACGGCGGGGCGGCTTCTGGAACGGGATCAGTCGGGTCTTCGCGGGGTGCAGCTCGAGGCCGTACTGCCCGAAGCGGCCTGGGAGCGCGGCGTGGAGCCGGCGCGCATCGTCGTCGTGTTCGCAGAGAATCACGAAGTCGTCCGCATACCGAACCAGCTGCGCGCGACCCCGGAGCTGCGGGCGAGCGAGATGCTCGAACCACACGTCCAGGACGTCGTGGAGGTAGATGTTGGCGAGCAGCGGCGAGATCACGCCCCCTTGGGGCGTTCCCGCCGTCGGCGTCGTCCGCTGTCCACGCTCCATGACTCCCGCGTTCAGCCACTTACCGATCTGGCGAACGATCACTCCGTCACGTATCCGTCGGCCAAGGATCTTCCGCAGCCAAGCGTGATCGATGGTGCCGAAGCAGTCCCTGATATCTGCTTCGACGACCGCTCCACCGCCCAGGTCCATCAGTCCCTTCCAGGTGGCCTCCAGTGCCTGATGGGCCGATCGTCCGGGGCGGAAGCCGTACGAGCAGGGCAAGAAGTCCTGCTCGTAGATCGCCCCGAGGATCATGGCCACGGCGCGCTGGAGCACCTTGTCCTCGAAGGTCGGGATACCGAGCGGGCGAGTGCGGCCGTCACCCTTGGGGATGCGGACTCGTCGCACGTCCGGTGCGCGATAGCGCCCTGACTTGAACCGATCGAGCAGGCTCTGAAGATTCGTCTCCAGGTTCCGTTCGTAGTCCTCGCCGGTGACGCCGTCGACGCCCGTCGCCCCGTCCTTCCGAGTGAGCCGGAAGGCCTCACGGAGGAAGTCGAGGTCGATGTGATGGGCCAGGTTGGTGAAGGCACGCTCGGGATGCTCCTTCGCCATCTTCGCTATCCGTTGCAGTTTCGTTGAGACGCTCATTCAAGCTCCGAGTCTCGGCATCTGTCCTTGCTACGGGTCCTCGTCTCCAGCTCGCCCTTCCCTCCGGCGGGTCCCCGCGGCTCGGGTTCCCCGCGTTCAGCGGTACTACGGCTCGCTCCGACTCCTCGACTCCGTCCCGCGTCGCTTCGTTTCCTTCGCTCGACGGTACCTCGGTGCGTCCACTTGCTCAGCAGGGTCGATGGACGCGTCTTCCCTGCGCGGTGATGTCCCGGACCGCTGACCGGTCGTTTCCGAGGAGAGGTCGAGGCCTCCCAGGTTCCTGGGGAGTCCGGTGCGTGCATGCCCTGCTCTACGACCCCGGCGAGGCCGGATTCCTCAGGTCGTCCAGAGGGTCCGGTGTTGCCTTCCGCGCCCAGGACTGCGTCGGCCCTCGCGGGCGTTACATCTCGGGGCTCAATCACACGGCCTACACGCTCGCTGTCTACGCTTCGCAGCGCGGGTCGCCCGCACGCCACGCAAGACTCGCTTCCGCCTGGGGACCAGCCTTCGGCGGGCGGGGTTGGGTACCCGCGGGACTCCAGTGAAGGTTTCAGAGTCAGGTCATCGTTCCCCTTCTCCAGGCTTGGCCTGGCGCACCCCGGGCAGCAGTCGCCACAGCTTGCGCTGCCCGGGCCCTGATGATGTCCCTGAGGACGTTACCGCGTGCCCGCACCCGAAGCCGCGGGGCGGAAGCCGAGCGCCTCGGACTCGGCCGCGTTCTCGAGGAACACGAGGTGCTCGGGGAGGATCTGCCGGACGGCGCCCGCGTCGGGAGCGTGGGAGACTCCGGTGGAGCTGCACCCGACGAGGGAGAAGCTGATCTCGCGCGTGCAGTAGCTGCACACGGCCCGCAGGGGCGCGCTGGAGAGGACCCGGAACCGCGGGTCGGCGTGCCGCGACTCCGTCCGGGAGACGCACGACGGATTGGGGCACGGATTCGGGCCGACGGGGACGGGGTAGGACCGTTTCCGCGGCGGAGGGGCGTCGCTCACGTCCAGCGGGACGCGCTGCAGCAGCCAGGCGAGGATCGCCATGCGGATCGGCACGCCGCGAGCCGCCTGCTTGAAGTAGATGCTGCGCGGGTCCGCGTCGACCTCGGGGCTGATCTCGTCGCGCCGCGGCAGGGGGTGCATGACGACCGCGTCCCGGAGCGACTCGGCCGCCATCCCCCGCTTCTCCAGCCGCAGGTAGCCCGTCTCGGACAGCTCCTGTCCCGAGTGGCGCTCGGTCTGCGGGCGCGTCATGTAGACCGCGTCGACGTGCTGGACCTCCCAGCCGCGCGCGTCGGTGAAGAGCGAGAGCTGGTGCGGCTTCTGCGGCGTCAGGTACACGGCGTCGCTGTTCGACGCCAGGCTCCCGAGCCTGCGCGCGTCGGCGCGGATCGGCTCGACGCGGAACTCGTCCTGGAGTCGCTCGACGACGTAGTCGGGCAGCTCGAGCCCCGGCTGGGGAACGCACACGATGTTCGCTCCGAAGCGGGCGAGCGCGTACGCGAACGAATGAACGGTGCGGCTGTACTTGAGGTCGCCGGCGAGCACGACGTCGAGCCCTTCGATGCGGCCGCGTTCGACGTGCAGGTTGTAGAGGTCGCAGAGCGTCTGCGTCGGGTGCTCCAGGCTTCCGTCGCCGGCGTTGATGACGGGCACCGGCGAGTAGAGCTCGGCCAGGCGCGCCGACCCTTCGCTCGGGTGCCGAAGCACGATGACGTCCGCGTAGCCGCCGCCGACGACGCGGATCGTGTCCGCGAGCGACTCGCCCTTGACGACGCTCGAGCTCGTCATCTCGGCGGCGGTCAGCACGCCGCCGCCGAGGCGGAGCATCGCCGACTCGAACGACAGACGCGTCCGGGTCGACGGCTCGTAGAAGAGGCTGGCCGAGATGTAGCCGGGACACGTGTCCGCAAACTCGCGCGGCCGCTCGGCGAACCGATCGGCGAGCCGGAACAGCTCGTGCATCTCGTCGATCGAGATATCGTCGATCGAGACGAGGTGGCGGATCGGACTGGAAACGCTCTCCGCGGCCCGGCGCGCGGGCTTCGTCTCACGTTCCATCCGCGGTACGTAGCTCATCCACGGTGCGGGAGCGGCGCCGACTCGAGGGCGCGCGCTCTTCGCAGCCGCGCGACTTTATAGCGACCGCAGAAGAGATGCGAGCGCCGACCGGTCGACCTCCGGCATCTCGACGAGAGAGGTGAGACTCGCGAGCAGCTCGGGCTCGAACGGAACGCCGACGCCGGGCGACCAGACCGGCTCATCCTGGGGCGCCGGATCGAGGGCGTCCTCCACGATGCGCGCCACCGTCCGGCGCGCGTGCTCGGGATGCTCGAGCGCCGAGACGACGCCGGCCCCCCACTGCTCGGCATCGTCGCCGAGGGCGGGGACCGCCTTCGTCGCGAGCCGGATCGTCAGCGGTCGGAGGCCCGAGGGAGGCGCCCCGGGCCCGTTCTTCGGCGAGGCGGGAGCGAGCTCGAGCACGAGGTCCGCCCGCCCGGAGACGCGGGCTGCCAGGGCCTGCCCCTCACGCTCGACGCGCGCTCCGCGCTCGCCCGACGCGATGTCACGGTCGAGGTCGCGTCGACCGGCCGTGTCGACCAGCAGGACCGGGATGCGGGCGAAGCGCGCAAGGCTCCCGAGCGCATCGCGCGTCGTCCCGGGCGCGGTCGTCACCGCTGCGATCTCCTCGCCGGCGAGCACGTTGAAGAGCGTCGACTTGCCGGCGTTCACCGGTCCGACGAGCGCGACGGTCGAGGGCCTGAGGAGGCGCCTCGCACGCGTGCCTCGGCGCACGAGAGCGGCGACTCCGCGCGCGCGGTCCTTCGGCGTCGCCTCGCGCAGCGACTCCAGCTCGTTCCGCAGCGCGCCGCGGGCCTGGTCGAGCAGCAGCCGCGCGCCCTGCCCCGTGGGCGCGAGCGGCGCCAAAGCGGCCGCACGCTCCTCCAGGGACGCGGCTGCCTCGGCGTCCAGGGCGGGCTGGCCGGCGAGCCGCGCGACGACGTCCGCGACGAGCCCGGGCGAACCGTGGAGGTGCACTTCGACGTTGCCGCCCTCGCGCCCGACGACGAGAACCTCGTCGATCGGCGCGGCGTCGGCGGGCGCGCCCGGATCCGTGAGCCGGCCGTACGCGACCCGCCCGGGCCCGGGAAGCGTGCGCCCGAAGAGACGCGTCAATTGATCGCGCGCCTCGGCGGAGCGGACGGCGACGACTGCGACGCCGCCGACGCCGGGAGGCGTCAGCCGTTGAACCGGAGCGCGTGAGTCATCCACGGCGCGCGTCCCTGGTCGCGGCGGCGAGGCCCCGGTGAACGAGCAGCGCGTCCTCGTGGACGTCGTCGAACAGCTCGACCACCGCGGCGCGAGCGTAGTCCCGTGCACCGCCGGTGAGGAGCGCCCGGACGCCGTCGCACGATCCGAACGCCTCGGCGGCGATCGCCGCGCAGAGCTCGCGGACGGCGCCGCGGAAGCCGACGACCACGCCGGCCCGAAGCGCGCCGTTCGTCGAGCGCCCGAGGGCAGGAACGTCGACGTCCACCGAGAACGACGGGAGACGCGCGCCGGCCGTCGAGAGCGCTCCGGCCAGGGCCTTTGGTCCGAGCGCGATCGCGCCGCCGAGGAACGAGCGGGGCCCCGCGAGCACCGCGTCGACGGTGAGCGCCGTACCGGCGTCGACGACGAGGAGCGAAGACGCCGATCCGGCCGCGTCGACCGCCGCCCGCGCCGCGTACTTGCGGTCCCAGCCGCAGGTCTCGGGGCGCTCGATCCGGAACTCGAGGCCGGGCTCGGGGTGCGGCACGACCTCGTGGCCGAGCCGCTCCAGGACATCGATCACGGCGCGCTCCCGCTCGCTCGATCCGACCGCGCTGATCGCCGCGAGCGCGCGCGGAGAGGACGCGGAGGAAAGCGCGCCGAGCGCCTCCTCGAGAGCCTCGATCTCCTCCGCTGCGCGCCAGCGGGCGAGCGCACGCGGAGCGTCTGTCGCGTCCGTGGTCGCGAGGGAACCGCCGGTGTTCCCGAGGTCGACGGTCAGGACGGCGTCGCGCGTCAATCGTCCGGCGAGTGGTAGGTCAGCGTCTCGACGCGCCCCAGGCGGAGGACCTCGACCTGCCACACGCTGTAGCGGTCCGAGTTCTGCTTCGCGAACTGGATCGCCTCCTGCTGGCTGCTGACGGGATGGCCGTTGATCGACAGGATCACGTCGCCCGATTGGGCGCCGTGCCGCGCTGCGATCGAGCCGGAGCGAACCTCGACGACCTCGACGCCCGCGCGCTTCCCGTTCTCGAAGTACGTCTTCGTCTGAACGTCGCGCGAGAGGATCTCGCCGTAGTTCTGAGCGAACGCCGACGCGTCCTCGGTCCCGACGTAGTACTGACCCGCGCGCAGCTCGGTCTGGCGCGGAGTGGAGGTCGCCCGCTCCTCGCGGCGCCCGATCACGCTCGCCCTCTGGCGGACGGCGATCTTGCTGAGGTCGTCGACGCGAGCGATCAGCCCGGACGCGGTCCCCTCCCCCGCGGCGAGCGTCTCGCGCGGCCGCTCCTCGTCCGCGAACGAGAACTCGACGCCGGCGCCGCTGATCCGGAACACGCTGACGTTCTCGTTCGGCGACGGGAGCGTCGAGCCAACGGCGTACCAGCGGTCGCGCGGCTGGACGGACGTGTCGACGAAGCGCACGAGGCAGAGGGATTCGTCGGGGTCGGTGTCGAAGGCGTAGAGGCTGACGACCTGGAGGATGTCGCTGACCGGAACGACTGGCTTCGTCACCTCTTCGAGCTCGGCGACGTCCATCGCCGAGCGCTCCTCCGGCGGCCTGCCGGTCCAGTCGAAGTCGACGACGGCCGGCCGGATGTCGCTCTCGTAGAGGAGCGCGGACGACTGCTGCGGCGGCGGCGGCTGAACTCCGTTGAGGACCTCGGTCGCTCGCTCGGAGTCGAAGAACGACGCGTGGCGCCCGTTCTCGTAGTAGTCGTAACCCAGGTAACCGATCCCCCCGACGAGCCCGGCGGACGTCAGGTACGAGAGGAGCTTGAGGGGTGCGACGTTCATGATGAAAAGGCTCGACGGAGCGCGGCGACGGCGAGAGACCGCGTCGTCACTCCTCCGGCGAGTGATAGATGAGGGTCTCGACGCGGCCGAGTCGCATGACCTGAACCTCCCAGACCGAGTACTTCGAGGAGTTCGCCTTGGCGAACTGGATCGCCTCCTGCTCGCTCGTGACGGGGTGACCGTTGACCGAGATCACGACGTCTCCCGACTGCGCACCGAGGCGGGATGCGACCGAGTTCTGGCGAACCTCGGTCAGCTCGACGCCGGCACGCTCTCCGTCCTCGAAGTAGGTGCGCGTCGTAACGTCCTTCGACAGCACGTCCTGGTAGCTCTGGCCGAGCAGAGCCGCGTCCTCGGTCCCGACGTAGTACTGGCCGGACCGACGCTCGGTCTGCAGCGGAGGTCCCTGGCGCAACGAGGCGGAGCCGCCGCCCGAGCCGACGAGCCGACGCTGGGCGATCCCATCGGGGGACACGGCTGAGATCAGATCGCTCTCGCGCGCGCGCTGACTGAGAGCGATCATCTCCGGCTCGCGGCCCGGCTGCGCGAAGGAGAATTCGACGCCCTGGTCGAGGATGCGAAGCACGCTCACGCCGTCGTTCGGCGGCGGCAGCGTGTCCCCCACCTTGCAGAGGATCGCGCGCGGCTTGACCGTCGAATCGCGGAAGCGAAGGAGGCAGCGCGAGTCGCCGGGGTTGTTCCCCTCGTACGCCACGAAGATCGCTTCGAGGATCTCCTCGACCCGCACGATCAGCTCAACGGGCTCGTCGGGCGCGTTCGGATCCTTGACCGCGACCTCGGGCGGCGGCTTCCCGGTCCAGTCGAAGTCGACGATCGAGGGCGTGATGTCGCGTCCGTAGTCGAGAGCGGTCGAGCGCTGCGGGGGCGGCGCCTTGACGCCGTTCAGGACTTCGCCCGCCCGCTCCACGTCGAAGTAGACCGCGGTCCGACCGTTCTCGTAGTAGTCGTAGCCGACGTATCCGATCCCGCCGAGGAACGCGAAGGAGGTCGCGTAGGAGATCGTCTTGAGCGTCGAGGCGTTCATGGGGCGAGGCGGAGCCTAGCAGCGAGACGCCCGGCCCGCCCCGACCTTCCCGGCAGGCCGGGAATCTCGTCGAGCGTGGGCCATTCCGACCTCGCTCGACGGGTGCGCCAGGGGCGATCAGTAGCCGCCGCCGCGCAGCCGCAGCCCGCCGCCGTCGTCCTGGCCGCCCGGTCCGCCCGGTCCGCCGGGGCCGCCGGGGCCGTTCCGCTTGCCGCCGTCGCCGCCGGGCTCGCCCATGCGCCTGCCGCCGAGGTCCGGCTGCGCGGGCTTCGCCCGCGGGGCGACGTTCTCGCCCCCCTTCTGCGGGGTGCCCGAGCCCTGGGCCGCGTTGGCCTTGGCCGAGGCGCGGACGCCGCCGTGGATGCCCCGCATGCGCAT
>JBCCSK010000291.1:0-7880 GCA_039200205.1 Planctomycetota bacterium | reverse complement strand
GCTGCCCGGGCTCGATGCGCGCCTTCGTCAGAAGGCGCGCCAGAGACATCATCAGGGCCCGGGCAGCGCAAGCTGTGGCGATTGCTGCCCGGGCCCTGAGCGGAACCGCACACCGATCGATGGGGCGTACCACGCAGCGCTCGCCTCGAGATCCGGCGATCGACAAGCGTCGCCGTCGCGAAGGGCGCCCGCGGCGTCACAGGGCGCACGGGGCGGGTGGTTCTCGCAACGGGGACCCGCCACCGGCGCCTTCGCGCGCCGCGCTTCACGTCGCATTCCGGGCACGGCACGGAGGTTGCATGGGGTCCCTTCCTTGACCCGAGGTCGCGTCGTGGGAGAATCTTGGGCCGGCGAGCCAGAACGGCTCCGCCTCTTCCCCCCTGGATCCGCACGGGACGCGCTCTCCCCGCCCTCCCCATCGCACGGACCGCCTCGGTCCGCGGCGCACGCACGCAAGGCCGAAGCGTGTGCCGTCGCTCACGGACGCCCCATTTTCATGCACGACCATCAGCGTAGATCGACGACTTCCCAGGTGAGCCTCGACGGGTCCCGCGCGGGCCTCCGCAGGAGCGAGGCCTTGGGGACCCGGTCGTTGGGCGGCGTGCTCCTGCTCGCCGCGGCGTGGTCCGTCGCCGGCTGCGGGAGCTCCGACAGTCCGTCGGTCAGCGGTGGCGGCGAGACGGTCGACACCGGAGGCTCGTTCTTCTTCGGCGACCCGAACTTCGGCGGCGCCGGTCAGGAGGTGCGGCTGACGTCGTTCCAGTACGGCAGGCTCGTCCAGCTGTTCGCGTTCGACGGGATGGGACGTCGGATCCCGATGGGGAGCGATTTCGTCATCTCCCAGAACTTCACGGGAGACGGCGTCGCGACCGAGCTGGAGACCAACCCGGTGACCGGTCAGGAGAACCTGGTCGTTCTCAAGAACGTCGACGATACGAACGAGCGGCAGGAGTTCCTCCAGATCGTGAAGAGCGCGGGCGAGGGGCTCGACACGATCCAGGTCCAGGACCTCTCGACGGCGGGCGTCTTCTCGCTGATGCCGCGCAACGCCGCGGCCCTCCTGACGTTCGACGACCTCCTGGACGTGGGCACGGTCAACGGGAGGACGGTCTCGATCGTCACGGGCGATCCGCCGACGCTTCCTTTCGATGCCCGCGTCTTCCCGTCGGCCTTCTACGGCAACACGGCGCCGGGCGGCGGCTTTGCGCCGACGCGGGTCGTGATGGACTTCACGATCAGCGAGCTCGAGGCCTTCGAGACGAACCCGCCGCTGACGATCAACGGCGTCGGTCTGCCGGCGAGCCAGCAGGTCGACGTCGCGAACGCGCAGCTTCGTATCCCGACGCGGACCGACGCGGCAGTGGGGGTGACGAGCATCCTCACGAACCTCGTGGGCAACGCGATGGCGACCGCGGGGAACGGACCCGTCGACTTCAGTGCTCCGACGCGACCCGTGACGCGCGCGTTCCGCACGGGTGGACGTCCCGACACGATCTCGGATCCCTTCAACGGATTCCTCGTCGACGACACGAGGCCCGTCGTCGTCGGGTCGACGCCTGTGACGCTCACGCAGCCGCAGCAGCTCGGGGACCAGGACAGCCTGCTCTTCCGCATTCCGCTGATGACCTTCGAGTCGAACCTCTGCAGCTCGCTTCCCACGGACGGGGACATCCTCGTCCAGGGCGGCGTGTTCGCGGCGATCGATGAGGCCGTGCCCGTCTCGAGCGGAGGCTTCGACCTCGTCACGGTGCAGCTGCTGCAGTTCCCGAGCACGTGGAGCGGCCCGGGGGACTGGGAGATCTTCGGGACCGGGCCCGCGTCGTTCCGCGCCGCCTTCGACGGATCGAGCGACCAGACGCGACCGGAGTGCTTCATCGAGGTGGCGCCGCAGGCCGGCGGGTTCCCCGAGGAGCCGGGCACCGACATCCAGACGATCTCGCGCTTCACGCTGCGCTTTAGCGAGCCGATGGATCCCCGCTCGCTGACCGCGTTCGACTCGCTGACGCTGACGCGCGACCAGATTCCGCTCAACGGCAACCTTCCGACGTCGGACTACATCGTCGGCACCGTCTCGCAGTCCGCGGACCTTCGCGAGGTGACCTTCGATCCGGACCTGCCGCTCGCGCACCAGTCAGGCACGGCCGAGACCTACTTCCTGACCCTCGCGAGCGAGCTTCAGCCGTTCCCGCCGCGGGACCTGGCGGGCAACGTCGTCCGCCCGCTGCCCGCGGTCGACGTCTCGATCCAGGCCGACCTCCCGACGCTTCTCAACGGCGGGCGCGTCAGCCGCTACACCTCGATCGACGAGGAGCCGCCCTTCGGCAACAGCCCGGAGTGGGGCGGACAGTTCCTCTCCGACACGGCGCGACAGCTGATCCGGCCCCGCCCGGTCGTCCGGAACACCGTGACGATCGACAAGGAGCAGGCCGTCGTCCAGCAGATGACCTCGTTCCCGCAGGGGGTCGTGACGCCGTTCTCGAACTTCGGCTCCAAGATGCAGCACGTCTGGCGCTACGCGGACTGCGGCTTCTCACTGACCGATCTGCAGAACGTGAACGTCGACGTCGAGGGCCTCAACTGGGCCCCGGCCGGCGGCTCGATCACTCCCGACGCGTTCAGCGAGTTCGAGATCCGACTTTGCCACAGCGACTTCGCACCGGACGAGATCATCAACCCGACGAGCCTCTTCCCGAGGTATCGGAACTCGGGCATCAAGCCGGTCTTCGAGAACAACATTCTCCCCGGCGCTGCGCAGGTCGTCGTCCATCCGCGGCAGCGCGGCTACGTCATCAACCCGGCGGATCTCTTCTCGACGATCACGGGCACGACGGTGGTGCCCTTCCCCCTCAATCGCGACATCGATCCGAGCGAGGTCACGTACTTCACGTGGCGTGACACGGCGCTCCGTACGCGCGGCGGCGTCGGCAGCGGAGGCGTCGAGCCCGAGGCCTACCTCCTGGCGCTCGGTCTCGACGTCGCAAGCCCGCCGTACTTCAACGCAGGCGAGGTCCAGACGATCGGTCTTCCGCTCCTGATGGAGTACCGGACCTACCCCGACACCCAGGCGATCGGCCAGAACTCCTGGGTCCTCGAGCTCGCCGCGAACTCGTCATCGCGACCGTTCTTCCGCGCGTTCTCGACCGGCGGTACGAACCAGACCGGTACGAGCATCTTCATCGACCCCGACACCGAGGTGCGGGCGAACGGAGGGTTCAACCCCGCGACGACGCCCCCGGGCGGCGCGACGTTCGGACTCGACAACACGGTTCACCTCGGTGCGATCGACCTCGTCACCCGGATCAGTCGGGTCCAGTCGATCTGGTACGAAGCGACGATCGACGGCGAGCCGACGTTCACGACGCGCCTCTACAACCCGCCGACGCTCGAGCCGACGCTCGCGGACCAGCCCGACGGAACGGGCCTCGACGTGGACTTCCGGGGCGCGATCCAGCTCGAGCTGCTCCAGGACTGTGATACTGGGATATCGCCGACGTCGCGGGACAACGACCAGGACGGGGACGGCGTCATCGACTTCACCGTCGACGCGTTCTCGCTGGACGGCTACGGCGACTACTACAATGAGTCGCAGATGGACTGTGGCGTACTGAACCACGACCGGCTTCGAATGAACCCGGGAATCACGTTCCTGAACGGGACCGACGAGTGGCAGGACACCGTCGACCTGATCGACACGTCTCGCTACTACCAGGTCCGACTCACGTTCAACGCGAACCCGGTCACCGGCTCGACCGCCGAGCTTTCGGCCTTCGCGCTGACCTGGGCCCAGAACTGACGCACGTCCTCGGACCCCACTCGACACATCGCGCGACGGGACGCGCCGGGCCCTCGAGGGCACCGGCGTTCCCAAGAACGACATCCCCCCGCAGCGCATCCGCGCGTCCCCACCTCGGGGAGACCGTCTCCGCTGGAGCGGCGCTCCTCATCGACGAATGCCCTTCTTCCTTCCTCCGATCGCACCCTCGATGCAGCGGATTCTCGAACGCTCCTCGGCCCTCCTCCTCACCGCGCTCGGCGCGCTGGCGCTCACCGCGTGCTCGGACGACGACTCTTCGTCCGCCGGTCCCGGCACGCCGGGGCCGCCGTCGGGCAGCTTCGCGATCGTGACGGCCAACGTGGTCGACGGGAGCGTCTGGCAGCTCAACCGGCCGATCGACCTGACGTTCAACCAGGACGTCGACTTCTCGACGGTCTCGCCGAGCACGATCCAGATCGTCGACACGCAGGGACGTCCGGCCGTCGGAACGTTCACGCAGCGGACGTCGACGATCGTGCGCTTCCAGCCGCGCTGTCCAACGAACGACGACAACAGCAACGGTGGCCTGGCGAAGGGGACCGCGTACCGGCTCACGGTCATCGCCGAGAACACCCCCGGGCTCGGGGGCGGTGTGACCGTGATGAGTACGGCGGGTCAGCGCCTGCAGGTCGGGCTCAACGTCGGCTTCACCACGCCGAACTCGAACGACAACCTCGTGCTCTTCGTCGACGTGGTCGCCGGCCCGCCGCGGGTGCTCGTCCGGGGCCTCGACGGCGTGGACGAGAACTCCGAGGCGGCTTCGCTGATCTCGTTCGGTGACGGCTCGGTCGAGTACTTCAGCTTCGAGTCCTCCGAGCAGCTCGGGCTTCTTCCCGAGGTCCCGGGAAGCGCCGAGCGAGTCCTCGTTCCGCTGAACTTCTACAGCCGGCCCGACGAGCAGTTCGAGGTGATCCTGCGCTTCAACCAGCCGATCTTCGCGGCGTCCGCGAACGTCAACTCGGCGCTGATCGGACTCGAGTACACCTACGGAACCGACGGGGAAGTCACCCCGCCTGGGAATCCCCCGAGCCTCTTCAACGCACAGTCGTGGGAGAGCGTGCCGTCGACGGTCAGCGTCATCGACAACTGCACGGAGTCCGGGGCCGCCGTTCGGATCCAGCCGACGGGGATCATCCCCCAGAACGCGCTCCTGCGGGTGTTCGTCGACCAGGGCTTCCAGGACCTGACCGGTGACCCGGTCCAGTCAAAGCAGACGCGCTTCGGTCGCTTCCGCAGCCAGGTCGCCGACCCCGGTGGAGCCGAGCCCAAGGACGGCAGCGACGAGATCCTCGAGCGCTTCCAGGTCGGCGGTGATCAGCCCGGCTCGCTGGAGGACACGACGGTCGCGTCGGCGCTTCCGCGCGCCAACTGGTCGTCGGCCGGCAACCAGGGAACGCTCGAAGCCTCCTTCGACTTCGACGGCACCGGCGGTCCGAACGGCGAGTTCGACTGGTACATCCAGACCGGCGAGACGGTCTTCCTGGACACCTCCGGTGACCAGATCGTCGGCGGGCCCTGCGGCGCTCCGTCCTTCGTCCAGCCCGTGTTCAACGGTGTGGTCGACGTCCGCGACCTCTGGGTCCAGCCCGGTGCACAGCTCGTCATCATCGGCTCGAACACGGCGACGATCCTCGCGACGGGCAACGTCATCGTGGACGGGACCATCTCGATCGACGGCGGCGACAACGGCGGCGTCGTCACGCTGGACACGACGAACTTCCCCGAGGACGGCGCGGCCGGCCAGGCCGGCGGCGGCTCCGGTGGTGTCGGGTCGTTCCTGACGGCGCAGTCGACGCCGAAGGGCGGCGACGGGAACGGTGCGTTCGAGGTCCCAGGAGCGGGCGGCCGCGGGGGTGAGACTGGATTCGCTCCCGGCGGAACCTGCGACAAGGACAACCGCCGCGGCGCGGGCGGCGGCGGCGGCCGATTCGGCCCGGACATCGAGTACATCTTCAACGGGAACTTCGTCGCGTGTCAGTCGCTGGTCGGCATGGACGGCGAGCCCGGCTTCATCGGCTCTCCCGACGGAACCGGCGCGATCACCCAGACGCAGGCCGCGCAGGGCGGCGACCTCGCCCCGTCGCCGTTCACGGACGCCCGTGACGACAACGACTTCTTCGGCGCGGTCCTGACGGCCCCCGACATCAACGGGGACCGCGAGCTGATCCTCGGGGAGCTCACGAGTGTCTGGGCCGGTTCCGGTGGTGGCGCCGGCGGCGACGCGTCTGAGACCGCGACGTTCCCGATGACTCCGTTCGATCCGACCGGAGACGAGAAGGGCTCCGGCGGAGGTGGCGGTGCCGGTGGAATCCTCGTCCTGGCCCTCGGCCGCGACGACTCCGCCCCGGGCGACTGCAACATTCTGAAGGGCGGGACACCCGACCAGTACGAGCCGGGCATCCTGATCCGAGCCGGCGGATCGGTGACTGCGGACGGTGGCTTCGGCGGCGGCGGCGAGAACTCGATCTTCTTCGACCGCATCGGCGGCGGCTCGGGCGGCGGCTCGGGCGGACACATCGTGTTCTCCAGTGCCAGTGCCATCACGATCGAGTCCGAGCCCACCGGACCGAACTCGCCCTCGGTTGGCGACTTCTACCTCGACGATCCGGACTCTTCGATCCACGAGTTCCGTCCGTTCCGCGCCCTCGGCGGGCAGGGTGGCGCCGGCCGCGAGAGCGAGTGCGGCGCGAACGAGGACGGCCCGACCCTGTGGCGGCAGGACGCGATTCCGATCGAAGCCTTCCGCGGCGACGGCACCGTTCCGCCGCAGCTTGCGCCTGTGTGGCAGGGCTGCAACGCCGTTCCGGACTGTGCGGTCATCGTGCCGCCCGAGGGAACGACGCCCGGCGCTGGCGGTGACGGCAGTCCTGGCATCATCCAGCTGCACGTCTCCGACCCGCTGACGCAGCTCCTGTTCCCCAGCCGACCGGGAGTCTACGGGGTCGACCTCGATCCGACGCGCTCGATGGCACCTCCGCCGCTCGGCTGGCGCCTGACCGCGCCCGGTTCGGCCAACCCGACCGAGGCGGACATTCCGATCCCGTTCTTCAGCGCTCGCTCGGAGGCGTTCTCTCGCTGGATCCCGATCGGACTCGCTCGCCTCGAGCGACCCTCCGTGCCGATCCCGAACCCGGATCCGGGCGGGCTCTTCCGGGGAGTCGAGGACATGGTCGAGTTCTTCTTCGAGGGCACGGACCCCGCGGACGGATCGGTCATGCGGGACGGCGCCGCCGCGATGGAGCTCGCGCAGATCTTCCCCCTCGCAGGCTGGGCGGCCGTGACGAACGGCGGCGCCGCTCCCTCGGTCGACCTCGACGAAGCGACGTTCACGATCCCGGGTGCTTCGATCGACGAGGTCTACAGGCGGAACGCGCAGCTCATGCGTGAGTTCTCTCTGCGCGTGCGCGACGTTGGAACGACGAACGTCGTCGAGTTCATCATCCAGTCCGGGAACTACCGTGCGACCGAGGACGAGTTCGACCTCGTCGTCGACCCGCAGGGTTCGCTCCTCGCGGATCAGTTCCCGGCCGGAGCGGACAAGGAGATGCAGGTCGTTCCGTACTTCTTCCGACTCGAGGCCGGTGGGATCGGAGATCTGTATCCCCCGGACACCGACATCAGCATCTCGTTCGACGCGGCGAAGGCGAACCCGAACACGGGGATGCCGAGCAGCGACCCGTGCGATCTCTTCAGCCAGGGTGACCTCTCGAACTTCGCGACGGACATCACCGAGCTGAACACGTGGATGCCGGGTGACGATCCGAGCACGCCGACCATTCCCTGCGACGGGACCGAAGGCACGTTCGACTTCATCCGCTTCCGCGTCGAGTTCAACCTCGACGAGTCCGGCAACGGAGTCGATCTCGGCGTGCCGCGGCCCGGGCTGCGCGACCTGCGCGTCCCGTACCGGTTGGGATCGTAGGGACGGCACTCCCTCGCACGGAGGCCCCCCCCACCCGAATTCGATACGCGGGCCGCCCGCCCATTTTACACCCCAAGGGGAACCCGCCCCCCCCCCCCCCCGACCTCCAAACAACCCCCCCCCCCACGTGGGGGCACGGAGGCG
>JBCCSK010000290.1:0-7883 GCA_039200205.1 Planctomycetota bacterium | reverse complement strand
TTTCGCGTCGTGGCAAGGCGTCCGAACTGCAGTGCGTAGCAGTAGCTACGTCCAAAGTTCGGCAACGCAGCCACGGCGCGAAAGGGGCCGAACAAATGACGCGTACTTCTGCTCCACACCACTAGATCAGGAAAGAACGCCGGAGGATCCCCGAGGTCGACGTAGCCGCCCTCGAGTCCGAAGTGGAAGTGCGGGGAGTCCCAGCGGTACCCGCCGTAGGCCTTCCACGCAGTGTCCTCCTCGTCGAAGGCGAACGCCGTGTCCTCGTCGCCGCGCTCGAGTTCGAGGAAGGACGTGCCGAGGCTCGCGCCCGTGTACCAGCCGCTCTGGTCCTCGATCGAGGCGCAGGCGCTGACGAGGAGGATCGTCGAGGAGAGGAGGAGTCGATCGGCCATTCGTCCCGCTCACCGTTCGTACCTCCTGCCGACTCGGACGCGCAGGACCGAGGACCGCCTCACCCCGTCCGGCCGTTCCAGACTCCTTCTCGAAGGATGGAGTCGTTCGCTCCACTCACCTCACGGCCCCCAGCGAACGACGAGCGCGTTCGTGAGCCCGAGCCCCGTCGAGGATCCGGCGTCGCGGAAGATCCCCTGGAGGGTCCAGAGCGTCCCCGCGAGCCAGCTGGTCGCGAGCGGCGCCGCGTCGAGCTCGACCCCCAGCTCGACGAACCCGGACGCGTCCGCGGCGAGACCCCCCGACAGTCGGAGCGTTCCGGGTCCGCCGACGCACAGTCCGAACGGCCCCATGGGCACCGTCTGGACTCCGGGCGTCGCGAAGAGCACCGACGTCGTCTGCGACGGCGCTCCCAGGATCCGGATCCACAGCTCGCCGACGGAGAGTGCGAGCGAGCCGTCGAGCGCAAGCCGCGCAGTCGTTCCACCGCTGTGCGCCGGCGGCTCACAGCGAGGGATCGCATCCGCATCGAAGCCACGGAAGATCCACACGCGGCCCGTGTTCGGGCCACCTTGCTCGTCGTTTGCGCTCCCGACCGAGAACTCGCAAAGCCCGTCCCCGTCGAGATCGTCGAGAATCGCGCTGAAGAAGCCGTTCTCTCCCGAGAGCGGGTCGCTCCGATCCCAGAGCTCCAGATCCGCGAGGATGGCGCCCGTCCGTCCGCTGATGAGGGTCTCCGCGCCGCGCTGAGGGAAGTCCTGCCAGTACCGGAAGGGCGAACCGACGATGACATCGCCGTAGCCGTCACCGTTCACGTCTCCTCCGCCAGCGATGAAGAACCCGAAGGAACCCGCGTCCCGCGGCGCGAAGCCCGGATCGTAGGGAGGGTCCCGAAGCACGGGCGCATCCACGCGGCGAATCGGCGATCCATCGATGCCCGAACGGAACTCGATGAAGCCCGGCCGCTGAAGCTGGCTGAAGCCATTGTTGCCCGGCGCGCCGACGACGAAGTCGCGCACTCCGTCGTCGTCGAGATCGTCCGTTTCCTCGAGGGCGAGGCCCCAATAGTCGTTGAAGGCCGAGTTGGGAGGCGCGTACGCCTCGTAGATCGGCTGCCAGTCCGCGGAGCTGACAGCGGTCACCGTGTTGAATGCACCGTCCGACACGAGAAGGTCATCCAGACCGTCGCCGTCAATGTCACCGATGTTCGCGAGGCCGCTACCACCCAGAAATCCCCCGAGCATCTGAAGAAGAGTCCCGTCGGGACCGAGGTGGATCCCGATGCGGTCGCGCACGCTTGCCGCTACCGCGAGGTCATCGTACCCATCTCCGTTGATGTCACCGAGACCGACGAACTGTCGTCCGTAACCGGACACCGGCATCGGCGGCGGGCAGTCGCACACGCGTGCGCCAGACATTGCATCCACGACGGTGCATCCGATCGGTGAGTTGTGCGCCAGATCGACGTCGCCATCGCCGTCGATATCGCCGACCTCGGACACGCCTGGAAAGCTCCCCGGGACGCAGTGCCAGTTGGACAGTCGCACGCCGGTCGCTCCGGAGAAAACCGCGTAGTCGCCCCCGCAACGACCTCCGCCGCCTTCGAGAACGAAGTCGGGGACGCCGTCCAGGTCCTGGTCCTGCACCGGAGCCGCATGCCGCAGTCCTTGCCCGCGCGTGAGCTGGCCGCCGTTGATGGAGATCGTGTACCAGTAGCCGTCGAAGCGGTAGAGCTCGGTTTGGGCGAGCGCCATTCCGCTCGAGGCGAGAGCGGCGAGGAGAGTGAGTACGCGAGCGGGAGAGGACTGCACGGGAAATGCGTTTGGCTGGCTGAACCTCGACGATAGCAGAGACTGGAATTCCCGCCGGAAGCCCTTCGCGAGATTGGTCGGACCGACTTCCGCTACGGTCTGCGCGGTGCGGAACCGACTCCTCCTCCTCCTGACGGCGGTCGGCGCGGTCGTACTCGTGGTACGCGCATGGTCCTTCGGCTTCCTCGCCGACGACGCGTTCATCACGCTGCGCTACCTGAGGAACCTGCTCGAGGGAGAGGGGCTCGTCTTCAACCCCGGTGAGCGCGTCGAGGGATACACGAACTTCGGCTGGCTTCTGGCGCTCGCGCCGTTCGGCGCAGCGGGCGCGGACCTGGTCCTCGCGGCGCGCGTGCTGGGTGTCGTCTGCGGCGCCGGCGTGCTGTTCGTGGTCGCACGCGGTGCGCGCTGGATGAGCGGCGAGTCGCCGTTCGCGGCGCCGGTCGCCGTTCTGCTCATCGTCGCGAGTGCGCCGTTCGCGTGCTGGACCGGCGCGGGGATGGAGACGGCGTGCTTCGCTCTCCTGGCCGTGAGCGTCGCGACGACGACGGGCTGGCGCGCTGGGCTGTTCGCAGGGCTCGCCGCCGTTGCACGACCCGAGGGCCTCCTGCTCGGTGCGATCGCGATCGGATTCACCGCGTTCGGTGCGCCGCGGCGCGAGCGCTGGCGCGCCGCGCTCGCCAGCGCGTTTCCGTTCGTCCTGCTCGTCGGGGCCCACCTCGCCTTCCGCGTCACCTACTACGGCGAGTGGCTGCCGAACACGTTCCACGCAAAGGTCGGCGGCGCGTCGCACGCGATCGTCGAGCGCGGCGTCGACTACCTGGCGCTCTTCGCGAGGGAGAATGGTGGGCTCCTGCTGTACGCGCTCCCGCTCGTCGGCGTCGCGTGGCGGCGCGATCGGGCGTGGTGGCAGGCGTTCGCAGCGCTCGTGCTCCTTGCAGCAGCCGTCGTCGCGGTCGGGGGAGACGGTCTGCCGATGTACCGTTTCGCCGTGCCGCTGGTCCCGCTCTGGTCGCTGCTCGCCGCCGCCTTCGTCGCGGACGTCGCGCGCGTCAGGCCACCTGTGACGGCGGGCGCTGGTGCGGCGCTCGCCGCGGTCGGAATCGCGCTCGTATCGATGGGCCCGCCGGCGCAGAGCGTGCAGCGCGGGCGCATGGTCGCCCAGCGCGATCTCGAGGTCCCGGTCTGGTCGGCCGTCGGCCGCTGGCTCGAGGCGAACGCGAGTCCGGGGGAGTCCGTCGCGTGCGTGCCGATCGGCGCGATCGGGTACTACAGCGCGCTCCCGCTCGTCGACATGCTCGGCCTCACCGACGCCCACATCGCGCGCGCCGACGTCCCCGCGGGCGAGGGCTGGGCGGGGCACGAGAAGCACGACGGTCCGTACGTTCTCGCGAGGCGCCCGACCTACCTCTTGCTCGGCAACGTGACCGTCTACGAAGCGCGCGTCCCGCTCGATCACCCGGACCTGTTTCGCCTGAGCCACCCCGTGGTGCGGGCGCGCGAGGGGGATCTGGTCGGGCCCGAGCTCGAGCGGCTGTACGAGCGCGCCGAGGCGGACCTGGGGGACGGGCTCTGGCTCTACTACGTGCGGCTCCGCGATTGAGTCGAGACCGTTACGGTCCTCGGACCGGATCCGCCGCGCACGCTTCCCTTACCGGCCGCCGCCACGAATCGCATCTTCGCCTTCTCGCGCGTCCGGGAGAATGGAACGATGCCGCCGCCACGCCGCGCCGAGCCCCTCCGAAGACCATGGACCCTGACCGCGCAACGAACGTCCCGAGCGGCGACCTCCAGGCTCGCCTCGACCGTCTCGAGCGCCGCCTCGACGAACTCCATGGCAAGGTCGACAACTCCCAGAAGGGGGGCGGCGGCGTCGGGTGCCTCGGGATCATCTTCTTCGTCGTCCTCTTCGCGAAGGCGGACGAGATCCTCGACGCCGTCCAGGCGCTTGCCGCCCGATGAGGGGGGCGTCGGCCCTTCGCACGTCGACAGCGGCACTCGCGCTCTTCGTCTCGGGATGCGCCGCTCACGCTGAGCGGCGCGAGGCCGAATCGATCCCCGCTCCGGCCCGGGAGTTCCGCGGCGCGTGGGTGGCGACCGTCGCGAACATCGACTGGCCTTCGTCGCCGGGACTTCCCCCGGAGGAGCAGCGACGCGAGGCTATTGCCCTGCTCGACCGCCTCGCCGAGCTGGGGATGAACGCGGTCGTTCTCCAGGTGCGACCGCACGCCGACGCGTTCTACCCCTCGGAGCTCGAGCCGTGGTCCGCGTACCTGACGGGCGAGCAGGGACTGGCTCCGGAGCCCTTCTACGACCCGCTCGCGTTCTGGATCGACGAGGCCCACGCGCGCGGCCTCGAGCTGCACGCCTGGTTCAATCCCTACCGCGCGAACCACCCGAGCCACCCTGGCGAGCTCTCGCCTCGGTCGATCGCCGTCGAGCGGCCCGAGCTCGTCGTCACGCTCGGCTCGAAGGGCTATCTCTGGATGGACCCCGCGCTGCGCGAGGTCCAGGACCACACCGTCGCCGTCGTGCTCGACGTCGTGCGTCGCTACGACGTCGACGGCGTGCACTTCGACGACTACTTCTATCCCTACCGCAGCTACAACGACGGGCGCGACTTCCCCGACGACGCGAGCTGGAGCGCGTATCAAGAGCGAGGCGGCGGCCTGTCCCGCGGCGACTGGCGCACGGCGTCGGTGAACGCGCTCATCCAGCGACTGGGTCGCGAGGTGCATCGCATCGATCCGGAGGTCAAGTTCGGGATCAGCCCGTTCGGGATCTGGCGACCGGAGCACCCCGCGAGCATCCAGGGCATGGACGCGGTCGAGCAGCTTCACGCGGACGCGCGCCACTGGCTCCGGAGGGGCTGGGTCGACTACCTGATGCCCCAGCTCTACTGGCCGATCGCGCAGGTGCCCCAGAGCTTCCCGGTGCTGCTCGGTTGGTGGGCGAGGCAGAATTCGCGCGACCGCCACGTCTGGCCGGGCGCGGCGCTGACCCGACTCCAAGGAGAGGAACTCGCGACCGAGATCGCGAATGACGTGATGATCGCACGAGGAATGACGCCCGAGAGCCCGGGGCTCTGTCTGTTCAGCGCGAAGTGGCTGCTCGATCCCCAGTCCGCGGTTGCGCGCCAGCTCACCGAGGGACAGTACGCGGCGCCGGCGCTCGTACCGGCGTCTCCGTGGCTCGACAGATGGAGTCCGAACGCGCCGCACGTCGAGATCATTCGCGCAGAGGGCGGCGACGTCCGCGTGCAGTGGAGGGCGCGCGGTAACGAGACGATCGCGCAGTGGGTCGTCTACGAGGAGCGCGACGGTGAGTGGTCCCACTCCATCGCCCCGGGCGCGCAGAGTTTCCACGCGGTCGACTCCGCCGCCACGCGCGTCGCCGTCTCCGCCGTCGACCGGGCGGGGAACGAGGGGCGCCGGACGCTCGTCGATGTGGAGGTGGCTCGATGAGGGCGTTCACGGCACTGTTGGCGACGCTCGTGGCGAGCTGTGCCTCGGCTCCGACCGCCGACGACCCCGCTCTTCTGGAGTCCGTCGAGGCGCTCGTCGAGGACTTCGACGGTGACGTGGGGGTCTACGTACGGCACCTCCCGAGCGGAACGGAGCTCGCGCTCGACGCGGACGAGACCTACCCGACCGCGAGTCTCGTGAAGGTGCCGATCCTCCTCGCACTCTTCGAGCGGATCGAGGCGGGCGAGCTCGACCTGCACGCGTCCCTCGAGTACTCCGAGGAACGCTCGCGCGGGGGCGAGGACCTGCTTGCGTCGTTCAAGGACGGAGCGAAGATCCACCTGAACAAGCTCATCCACCTGATGATCGCGTTCAGCGACAACACGGCGAGCGTGTGGTGCCAGGAGCTCGCCGGTCGAGGCGAAGGCGTCAACGCGTGGCTCGAAGGGCACGGCTTCGACGGAACGCGGGTGAACTCGCGCACGACCGGCCGCGAGGACGCGTACCGGGAATGGGGCTGGGGCCAGACGACGCCGCGCGAGATGTGCGACATGCTCGCGCTCATCCGCGGGGGACAGGCGGTGAGCCCGCGGGCGAGCGAGGAGATGGACCGCGTGCTCTGCCGAACGTACTGGGACTCGGAGGGCGTCTCTGCGGTCCCGCCGTACGCGCAGGCCGCGACGAAGCAGGGCGCGGTCAACCGGTCGCGGTCCGAGGTCCTGCTCGTCGGCTCACCGTCGGGCGACTACGTGTTCTGCGTGATCACCAAGAACCAGACGGACACGTCGTGGGGCGCGGACAACGAGGGCTTCGTCCTGCTGCGCGACGTCTCGCGTGTCCTGTGGGAGCACTTCGGCGGCGACGGGTGGACGCCGGCGCCGGGTGTCGCGGAGTGGCAGTGACGGTCACGCGCCAACGTCCGCTGGGCACTGCGAGATGACCGCCTGGAGGGCTCGACCGCCACGGGTTCACTCGAGCCGCACGGTCTCCGTCTCCCCCGCGCGGACGTCGCAGTTCCAGGGCAGCTCCTCACTCGCCTTCGACCGGCTGAACGACTGCTGGTACGAGCCGCGCATTCGACGCAGGTCGGCGTCTTCCATGCGGACGCACCATCGGCCCGTGGCGATGCGGCGGAAGGTGGCCGTTCCGTCGGGGTCGACGCGCGCGGATCGGGGCTCGCCGATCCCGCGGTAGGCGACGACGACCTCGCCCTCGGCCGTTCCCGCTGGCGCGTGAACGACGAGCGTTCCGCCAGACCCCAGCTCGAGCTCGACGCCGGTCCGATCCTCCTCTTCCGCGAGCTCGAGGAGCTCGGACTCGGCCGACGCATGGTCGTCGTGGTGTGCGACGACTCGATAGGGACCGCCGTGGAGGTGGAAGAGCTCGAACGTCCCGTCGCTCCCCGTCGTGGTCGCGACACCGTCCGGGTTGTAGTTCATGTCGAAGCCGTCGATGAGCACCGTCAGCCCGGGCTGGTTGGGCCGGAACAGCCTCACGCGCGCGCCCTCGACCGGCCGTCCGCCCGCGAGGACCACGCCCGTCACGCGCGGCGCACGGCGCATCTCGATCTCGACGACGCCGCGGATCGTGGCCGGGTCGAGCGGGCCGAGCCGCTCGTCGTGGTAGCCCGTCGCAGACAGGTTGAGATAGAAGGGTCGCCCCGGCAGCGGGATCTCGACGAGCCCATCGGCGTGCGGCCCCCGGTACGAACCGATGCTGACCGACGACGTCTCGTCGCCGATCATCGGCGTCACCGAGACGGCCTCGATCGGGTTCGACTCTTCGTCGCGCACCTGGAGGTTGAGGATGGACGCCTCTCCGAGACGCAGCACGAGGTCGATCGTCCCCGGCTGAACCCGGTTGGCGAACGCGCGGAGTGGTCGCGCCGGGTCCGCGAAGGGGTCGTTCGCAACCAGGTCGTACTCGCCGTTCAGCGTCACCTCGATCTGGAAGCGCCCCTGCTCGTCGAGGAGGACGCCCGAGCTCATGGCCGAGCCGTTCTCGACGACGGAGAAGGTCAGCGTGGCGAGCGGATAGGGATCCCCGACCGCGTCCTGGACGACACCGGCGATGCGCTTCTCGCGCGGGATGACCTTGACGACGATCTCGAGCTCGTCCGCCGCGCTCTCCGCTGACACGCGGACCCAGCCGTAGCGCGAGTCGTCGCGCTTGGCCCAGAGCAGCTGCTCTCCCTGGACTTCTGCCTCGAGGCGGA
>JBCCSK010000289.1:0-7903 GCA_039200205.1 Planctomycetota bacterium | reverse complement strand
GGCGATCGACGCGCGCGTCGACGCCTCACCGCCGGAGTCGACCTGTTCGGGCGCCATGTACTCGGGCGTTCCGAGCACCGCGGGGCCCTCGGTCAGGATCGTCTGCGTCGTGAGCTCGCGATTCGTCGCCTTGGCGAGGCCGAAGTCGACGACCTTCGGGAGGGCAAGTTCTCCGTCGCGCACCACGAGGATGTTCGCCGGCTTCAGGTCGCGGTGCATCACGCCCTTCTGGTGCGCGTGCTGGACTCCCGAGCAGACCTGCTGGAAGAGCTCGACGCGTTCGCGGAGCGCGAGACCCTGCGTGTCGCAGTACTGCGTCAGCGGCGAGCCGTCGATCAGCTCCATGACGAAGTACGGCTCGCCGGTCTCCGTGCTACCGGCGTCGAGGACCTTGGCGATGCAGCTGTGGTTCATCGCCGCGAGCGCGCGGCGCTCGAGCTCGAAGCGTGCGCGGACGAGCGCTTGTTCGTGACCGCGCTTGAGGACCTTCAGCGCGACGGAGCGTTGGACGGGTTCGGTCTGTCGCGCCTCGTAGACGACACCCATGCCGCCTTCGCCGAGCCGTCCGACGATCTGGTACGGGCCGATCGCATCCGGCGTGGCCGGCGCGGATCGGATCGACTCCCAGAGGTCCCCCGAGGACTCGCTCAGTCGCATCTCACCGGAGCCGTCGATCTCGACTCGCGACACTTCGAACGCCTCGCTCGATCGAGAGACGTGGTCGCCGTCAGGGTGGGGCCCCGCGGCGTCGGATTCGTCGTTCGACTCCGTCGACATGCGTCAGCGACCGCCGACGGCAAGAGTAGCGAGTTCTTCACGATTCGGGCGAAGAGCGCGCTAGCGGGGCAGCGGCGGGAACACGCGAGCCTCGAGCGACGTGAACGCCGGCGGATTGAGGTAGGGCGCGACCATCCGCTCGTGGGGCTTGACGTCGTAGTGCTCGTGGCGAGTGAATCCGCGGACGAGCGTCTCCGCGAAGTTGTAGGAACCCCGCAGGACGTTGTCGAAGACGACGTCTCCAGCGATCGGCATCGTCTGTCCGGTCCGGCCCACCAGCATCTGCTTGCGCGGGTTCTTCAGGATGACCTCGCTCGATCCCCCGGTGGAGTCCGGACTCACGAGCTTGAAGACGGAGTGCGACTGCCACCGGTACTGGGCCTTCGCGATGTCCTTCCCAGTCGGCTTGCCGTTGCCCATGTGGTAGACGGCTCCGCCGGGCACCATCATGAACCAGTGCTTGCCCCGCGAATCGCGGTATACGGCCGGGAGGTCGGGGAGCGCGCCCGTGGCGTACAGCCCCGGGCGCGGGAGGTCGTGGACGAGGTCCGCTCCTTTGATGACGTCGAGCAGCGTCAGCTGTTTCGGCGTCTCGTTGAAGTAGTTGCGGACCCGGTTCGCCCACCTGGGGACGACCGAACCGAAGACGGTGAGCCACCCGTGGGGGAGCGCTGCCACCGCCCGCTTGATCTCGGCCGGTGATCGACCGACCCAGCTGTCGTAGTTCTGAAGGGACGTGACTCCGAGGTAGCTCATCGATTCGTGCTCGCGCGTGGTTGGGGACGCGCGCGGCGCTCCGGCGTTGGCCGGGCAGCTGCGCGCGCGTCGTGGCTCGATCGACGGAGCGTCGGAGCCACCCACGGCGTTCGTGGAATCGCGAGATTCGCCTCTGTCAGCGCTTCTCCATCTGCTGGAGCGCATTCTCGGCGAGGACCCGCGTCCGCTCGTCACCCACGTCCGCGATCCGCTCGAGCATCTCGCGCGCCTCGGACCCACCGATCGTGCGGAGAGCGATCACCAGGTGCGGAGCGACGCCGCTCCAGCCCTCGCGCGCTTCCAGGAGACGATCCCCGATGAGCGCAACCGCCTTGGTCTCGCGCAGGCGCGCGAGTCCCTTCGCCGACGCCATGTACAGCCCGGCGTTCTCTTCGAGCTCGAGTCGCTCGAGCAGCGCTCGACGCACCCTCGGCGTGTCCGCGACCCCCAGGCCCTCGAGGACCGCCCAGCTCGCGAAGTTGGGGAGCTCGGGGCCCGCCGCGAGCTCGAGGAGGTGGGACTCGTCGCCGGGCTGCCACGTGGCCGCGAGCAGGTCGACGGTGCGGTAGTGCGTCTTGCCCGCGTCGAGCAGGACACAAACCGCGCGGAAGCCCTCGCTCTCGAACCGACCGAGTCGCTCCACGGCCCCCGGCGGGATGGTCGCATCAGGGCTGGGTCCGATCGCTGCGGAGGCCTCCTGCGCCGCCGCGAGCGCTTCCGCGCCGACGTCCCTCGCTGCGGCGCGCTCCTCGAGAGAGACGGGTGCTTGCCCGACGACGGGACCCTCCGGGGTCACGGTCTCGCCTCCGCGCTCTCGTCCTTCCTCGTCACCCTGCGCCGCCACGATGCGCGCGACCATCTGCATGTCGCCGAAGCGATTCTGGCCGCGCGGAAAGTTCACGCGCAGCTGCAGGTAGCGATCGGGCCCGTCGGTCTCGACGGCCCACAGCGTACGCGTCTCGAGCGCCTCGCCGCCCACCGTGAGCTCTTCGACGATGACGTCCGCGACCGGCAGCGCGCCGATCGGGACGCGGGCGTGCACCTTGAGCGCCATCGACCCTTCCATCTGCGACGTGGGGTCGGAGCAGTGGAGGAACAGCGAGTGCGCCTTCGCGCTCGCGCGAACGACGAGCTCGTCGCCGTCAGGGGAGGACTCGACGAGAACCGGCGATTCGCCCTCCCGAAGCGCGAAGGGCACGCACGCCGGATCGCCGAAGAGCACGCCGCCCGTCGCTCCTTCGAGCATCACGTTCCGCACGACGTCGCCGCCTCGGACGAGCTCGGTCCCGTCGGTGATGGGGGCGAGCTGCATACGCGGCTCGCCGAACCCGAGGTAGCCGAGCACGGTCTTGTCGTAGTCCCGTCGCCGCGCTTCGCCGAGCGAGAGACCGTCTGCGATCAGCGCAGCGCGGTCGCAGTCGAGCTCGGGCCCCGCCGGCCGCGGGCAGAGGTACGCCGTATAGCCGACGACGCCGGCGTCGAGGACCGCAAGAGCGAAGCTCTCCTCCGGCTTCACGACGCGCAGTCGCTCCTCGCCCGCGGCGTAGTCGGATTCGAACCACTTGGACGTCACGCCGGTGTAGCAGGCGACGTTGAAGACGACCGCGTCCTTCAGACGAGCGTCGCGGAGATCGGTCGCGTTGGGTCCGCCCACGACCTGGTCGGGGTACCCGTGCCCGACGAAGGTCAGTGCATCGACCTTGCCGCGAAGCTGACGTAGCGACTTCTTGACGAACTTGATGTCGCGTCCCTCGTCGGGGAATGCGCTCTCGCCCGCGCAGTGGATCGTCGTGCTGCTGAGCGTCTCGTCGCGCAGCGGCACACGGCGCGAGAACTTCGTGGATCGATCGACCCCGCCAGCGACCGTCGCGAGCTTCGGAGCACGCTCCAGCGGCTTCCGCTCGATGCCCGCCTCGGCGAGTCGGAGAGCGTCCTTGCCCGTTCGGCCCGTGATGTAGCCGAACGCGAAGTCGACGAAGGGATCGTCGTCGATCTCGGTCGCGAGCTGCAGGAACCGGCGCCCGAGCGAGAAGTCGAGCTGCTCCGGGCGCAGGACGATCGCGACGTTCGCAGGAGCTGCCGCGCGCAGGACCTCGCGCAGCGGCTCGAGATCGTCCGGGTCGAGCGCGTGGATCTCCGCGCCGTACGCGTCGGCGAGGGCACGCGCCGCGGCGTGGAACGGATCGCGTTCATCCACCGCCGTCAGGACGACGTAGGGCCGCTCGGCGGGCGCGCTGGCGCGCTGGAGGGGGAGGGGGAGGGGGAGAAGAGCAGAGACGCAGAGGAGGGTCGACAGCATGCGACGTGCCGGACTGCGGATGGGGCGGGAAGGACGCGCACAGCGTCGCATTCTTCCCACGAAACAGCGTCGCATTCTTCCCACGAAACGGGGCCGTCGCCGGACCGAATCGGCCGTGGGAGGGAGTGCCGGGCTCGACCAGCGCCACGCGGCAGCTCCGCTCGCGAGCAGAAATCCCGTTTGGGGCGACCGCCTGCGGGGTCGCCTCACGTTCCTCCTGCTGGCGGCATCCCCCTCTGCGTGCGTTCCTCGTTCATCCATCCCGCTCGCCCTCGAGTCATGCCCTCAACTGCCCTGCCCAAGCTCGGTCTCGCGCTCGCTCTCGGACTAGCGGGTGCGGTCGCGGGCGTCGACGCCTCGGCCCACGCTCACTCGATCCAGGACGATCGGGCGGCCGAGACCCCCGAAGAGCGCCTGGTCACGATTCGCGAGGCGGCCCGCTCCGAGTCCAAGCGGGTGGCGAGGCGCGCGCTCTCGGAGTTCATCGGCGACGAGCTGGAGGCCGCACTCGTCGGACTCGACGCCGACCAGCAGATTGCTCTCCTCGGTCAAGTGGACGTGCTCGCGGGAGAGATCGGCCATCTCCGCGCGCGTCTGCGCGCTCGAGAGGGGCTGTACGACGTCGTGTCCGACACGCGGCCGCTCGACGACGAGTTTCGGATCCAGGTCATCAGCGGCCTCGCCGTGGCCTGCGCCAGCGTGCGCGACGACGAGCGAGCGCTCGCGCTCTTCGAGGAAGCCCACGACGCGGTCTCCAGCTCGGAGACGGCGTCCGTCCGTCTGCTTCTCAGCACCAAGCAGAATCTGGCCGCCATCCTCGCCGAAACCGGTGACCTGGAGCGTTCCGCGTCGATGTACGAGGAGCTCATCGGCGCGGTCGAGGAGCTCCGGCCCGAGGATGACGACGTCCTGCTGGCCGTCCGCCAGAACCTCGCCTACGTGCTGCGCTCGACCGGGCAGCTCGACGAGGCGGTCGCCATCGAGATCGAGATCCACGAGACGCTCTCGGCGACGCGGCCACCGGACGATGCGGATGTCCTGGTCGCGAAGCAGAATCTCGGCGACGCGATGCTCCAGCTCGGGCGGCTGGACGAAGCCGAGGCGCTCTTCTTCGACGTTCTCGCGGCGCGTGAGGCGAACTGCGCGCCCGACGATCCCCTCCTCATCGCCGCGCGATCCAACTTCGCGTGCGTCCTCTACGAGCGCGGAGCATTCGAAGAGTGCCACGACATTCGCGTCGCGATCTTCGAGTCGGTCGAGGGGCGACTGAGACCGAGTCACTCGGACGTGCTCGACGCGCGGATCAACCTTGCGGTCGTGAAGGTCGACCTGGGTGCGCTCGACCAGGCCCGCGAGATCCTCCTCGAGGTCATCGCCCTTTGCGACGAGCACAGGCGAGCGAGCGACCCGCGCCGGTGGCAGGCGCGCATGAACCTCGCCACCGTCTACCGGCGGACCGGTCACCTCGAGGCGGCAACTTCGATCCACGAGGAAGTCGTCACCCTCCTCTCCGAGGCCCTCGAACAGGATCACCCTTCGGTCCTCCGGGCTCTGTCCAACTACGCCGGCTGCCTCGCTGAATCGGGCCACATCACCCGGGCTCTAGAGATCGAGGAGCACGTCCACCGCGAGCTGGCGCGAACGCTTCAGAAGGGAGATCCGGACCTCCTCACAGCGCGCCAGAATCTCGCGGGAAGGCGCCTCGATTTCGGAGACGTCGAGGGGGCGTACGAGCTCTATACATCCGTGTACGACGCGCTCGTCCAGACGCTCGACCCCGACCACGAGCGCGTTCTCAGCGTCCTCTCCGGCATCGGGGTTGCGCTGATGGAGAGCGGGCGCTGCGACGAGGCACGGCCGATCTTCGAGAGACTCGTCCATGTGCGCTCCGAACGCTCTCCGGAGAGCATCGTTCGCATCGCACGGGCCAACAACTCGCTCGCAGCGGCGGAGCATCGCTGCGGGGACCGCGCGTACGCGGCGGACCGTGCGCGGTCGGCCCTGGAATCACTCGAGGGACGCGTGGACCCCGATCACCCAACGCTGCTCAGCCTGAGGGTAACGCTCGCGACCATCGCGTTCGAGACGGGCGACTTCGTCGCCGCGCGCGAGCTCGACGCCTCGATCCTCGAGGCGCGCTCGAGGGCGCTGCCCGCGCATCACCCGCGCATCATCGAATCCACGCTCGCGATCGCGCACGACTACCGCGGCCTCGGCGACGTCGAGACGAGCCGCCGTTGGATGAAGCGCGCCGCCCGCGCGATCGGGGACAGGGCGGAGCGCGCCCTGCTCGCCTCGTCGCGGCCGTCCGCGGCCGAGGCCGTTCGCGCTCTCGAGTGGCTCTCCGATACCCGCATTGCCTCGGTCGGCACGGAGGTCGACGAGGAGCTCGATCGACTGTTCTTCGAAGCGCGGGAGACGATTCGATCGTCGGCCACATCGCCGCTCGCGTTCACGGACGCGGAGACGGACGCGGCGACGCGCGATCGGTTCCTGGAGATGCGGCGCAAGGAGAGGCAGCTCGAATCCCTGATCGTCTCACCGCCCTCGGCCGACGGATCGGTGGACGGGGGAAGGTCGTCTGACGAGATGCGGCGCTGGCGACGGGCGATCGGTGAGCTCGCCCTCGAGGTCGAGCGGATCGAGAAGGAGTGCTTGGAGGACGCTGCGCGCGCCAGACCGCACGGAGGTCGCGTCGACCTCGATGAGGTGTGTCGCTCGCTCGCACCCGGGCAGGTCGCGGTGACGTTCAGCCGTCTCGATCGCGTCCTCTGGGACGCCGAGCGCGACCAGCCGATCCGCGACGGCAAGCAGTACCTCGCGCAGATCGTTGAAGCAGATGGACTGGTGGCGACGGTCGTCCTCGGCGGCGAGGCCTCGATCGAATCACTCGTTCGAAGCTGGCGCGATACCGTCGGGGCCGAGTCGGGCCGCGGTGTCGGAACAGCGGGTCCCACGGGGCCGGGTGAGATCGAGGCGGGCTGCGCGCTTCGCCGCGCCGTCCTCGACCCGATCTTTCGCGCGATCGGTGCGAGCCGGCCCGCGTCGATCGTCGTCTGTCCCGACGGCGTGCTCCACACGGTCCCGTTCGACGCACTCCCCCTCGATCCTCCGCCGGATCGAGCCATGGCGTGCCGGAGGGTCGGTGACGAGGTCGCGGTCCGTCGCGTCCTTCGACTCGGGAGCGCACCGCGAGCCGAGCGTGCGGCTGCGATCGACTCCCGGGTGGCCGTCGTGGGCGGCATCGACTTCGATCGCGTCGCGCGCTCCGAGGAGCCCGCATTCGGAGTCCCGGCAGACTCCCTCGCGCTCTCCCGCACCCCGTGGGACGAAGCCCGCCCCGGTCCCTGGACCGAGCTTCCGGGTGCAGCGCGCGAGGTCGGTACAGTCGCATCCGTCGCGCGAGGCGCCGGCTGCGACGACGTCCTCCAGCTCGGTGGAGCTGACGTCACGGAGGCACGCCTTCGCTCATCGCTCCAGGGGCGAGACGTGGTCCACATCGCCACTCACGGCTGGGTCGTTCCTGGCTTCGGCGGTTCGACGGTCCAGAGCTTTGCGCCGCTCTCGCTCTGTGGCCTCGTCCTGTCCGGCGCCAGTGCTGCCCATGACCCGGAGACGGGAGCACAGCGTCTGCTCTCGGCCACGGAGCTCGCGTCTTTCGACCTCTCCGACTGCGACCTCGCGGTTCTCTCCGCGTGCAGCACCAACGTTGGAGTCCTTCGAGCCGGTCAGGGGATCGAGTCCCTCCAGGCGGCTCTCCATCGCGCCGGCGTCGCACGCTCCGTCACCTCGCTCTGGAACGTGAGTGACGATGCGACTGCGAGCCTGATGGAGCGCTTCTACGCGAACCTGTGGGTCGACGGCATGGAGGCAGACACGGCGCTCTGGACGGCGAAGCTACACCTGCGAAGGGCCGGCGCACCCGCGTCGCAATGGGCGGCTTGGGTGCTCGTCGAAGGTGGCTGATCCGACCTCGTCATGAGCGGGCCCCGCACGAGCGACCGCGCCCCCCTGGCCTGGAGCATCCGCGGAGCGCGGCGAGCGACCCAAACCCGGTTTGGAGCGTCCGCG
>JBCCSK010000288.1:0-7915 GCA_039200205.1 Planctomycetota bacterium | reverse complement strand
GAGCCGGTCGAGCCCGCCGCACCAGCCGAGGACGACGAGGACAGGGCGCCGCTTCCACCGTTCTTCGTGATCGAAGGAACGACTTCGGACGCGTGGGGACCGGCCGTTCCGCTGACGCCGTACAACTCAGGCATGCTCGACTACTCGCCGGCGATGACGCCCGACGGCCTCTACCTCGTCTTCACGAGCCGCCGGAAGATGCGGACGCCGCCCGAGAACGAGCAGGAGTTCAGCGAGATGCGCGGCCGCCTCACGGGACCAGGGAACGGACTGGACGATCTGTGGTGGTCGCTCATGCCCACGGTGCAGCTGCCGAGTTCGGGCTGACTCTCGCGTTCGGCATCGCGGCGCGCTCGCACGCGAGGTCGACGTCCTGCGTGAAGCGAGGCTCTCCCCAGGTCGTCGAGGCAAGCGAGCCGCCCACGAGGTACCGAACTCCGAGCGACTCCAGTGCCAGGACGAACTCCCGGGTCGCGTCCAGAGCATCGTCGTTCATGACGGCGTCCGATCCCGGACACCGACGACGCGCCGATAGAGGTCGTCACCGAGGCGGCGGCGAGCGATCTCGTCGCGCGGAGCTTCGCTCACTCCAGTCGGCCCGGGCGCCCGCCCGCCTGGAGTGCCTCGAGGATCGTCGCCTCGCTCGCGCCGTCCGACGCGAGAACGACCTCGATGCGCGCGTCGTTCGGTTCGGCTTGCAGGACGAGGAAGCCGCTCAGCGTCGAGCAGATCGTCTGCAGGTCGGCGATGCAGTTCTGACAGTGCGGCGTCGTCTCCAGCGTCAGTCCCACGCGTCGCGCGTCGCTCGGGATCGTCGGCGGTGACGCCGCGAGCGTCGGCTCCGCGGCCTTCGAGCGCACCGGCGTGGCGCGCTCGATCGGCGCGACCGAGGCGATCTCGTCCTCGCCGCGGACGGGGAGGGCGAGCAGGCGCTGCGACTCCTCCAGCAGGAACTCGATCTCCATGAACGGCAGGTGGCTGATGTCGTGCCACCGGACGCGGCCCGCGCCATCGACGAGGTAGGTGCCGTGGAGCGCCATCTCCTCGAAGTCGTCGTACGCGCGGTAGGCCTTGAACTGCTGGAGCGTGGGATCGGCGAGGATCGGGAACGGGAAGCCCGTCTTCGTCGGGTCGGCGCCGAGCGAGCTCTTCAGCTCGTCCGCCGGCTGGAGTCCGATCGCGACGATCTCGATGCCGGCGTCCGAGAACCTGTCCGCCCACGGCACGAGGGCCTGGAGCTGTTCGACGCAGTGCACGCAGCCGAAGCCGAGGAAGTTCACGACGAGGACCGGGCCGCCGCTGTAGTCCTTCAGCGCGACCGCGTTCCCGTAGCCGTCCGCGAGCGCGAAGTCGGGAGCGGTCGGCGGCATCCAGTGCCGCGGGCCGAGCGTGTCGAGATCGATGCGCTCTCCAACGTCGTCCGCGACCTCGAACTGCGGGCGCCAGTCGGCCGGCAGGCCGAGCTCCGCCGCGAGCGGGCTGAGGCGCTGGAGCGGGGGCAGATCGAGCTCGGCGAGCGCAGCGTCTTCGCGCAGCTCTTCGAAGACCTCCAGGGCCTCCTCGCGCTCGTTCGCTTCCCACAGGACGTAGGCGAGGGTCGCCTGCTCCAGGACCTCGCGGTGCCGTCGCTCGCTGGCCTCGCGGGCGATCTCGACCGCCTGGGTTCGCAGCTCGTCGTCGTCGAGATCGACGCCCGCCTCGACCATCATGCGAGCGAGGTGGTTGGGCTCGTAGCCTTGCTCCTCCAGCGCTTCGAGCGCCTCGCGGACGTCTCCGCCCTCTGCGAGCTCCTTCAGGGTCTCGAGACTCTCGATCTGGTGGCGATGCCAGTCGATCTGGCGCTCGAAGTCCTCGAGCGCCTTCGCCATCGCCCCGTGGACCTCGTCCCGCTCCTTCCCGTCGGCGAGCGCGTCCTCCTCCGCTTCGTCGACGGCCTCGGCGCGTCGATCGCGAAGGCCGTCGAACATCACCGTGAGTTCATCGATCGCAGCGGCGATGCCGTCGACGTCGTCGAGGACGAACGCCGCTTGGCCCATCGCAAAGGCGCGCGCTGCGCCCTCGGGATCGTCGACGTGCGGCTCGAGGTACATGGTCTGCGCGAGCTCGCGCAGCGTCTCCCACTGCTCGAACTGGGTCAGCACCTCGACGAGCCGATGGCGCCCGCGCGACGAGCTGGAGCCGCGCATCGGCGGCATGTTGTACTGCGGGTGCCGCGGCAGCTCGATCATGTTCTTCGCGAGCTCGATCGACTCCGTGACGCGGCCCTGGTAGCGCAGGCTGCGGCTCAGCCACTCGTTGTTGTGCGCGAAGTTGTGGATCTCGTCGGGGAGGATCCAGTAGCGCGCCATGTGCGCATGGTCGA
The DNA here is from genome assembly GCA_039200205.1 of Planctomycetota bacterium. Lineage (GTDB taxonomy): Bacteria > Planctomycetota > UBA1135 > UBA1135 > Saltatorellus. The sequence goes on along the minus strand of JBCCSK010000288.1, from coordinate 5,553 downwards.
TCCGCGCGGACGCCTCCTGCTGCCACGCGGCGTCGAAGTGCCGCCCGAGCTTGGCGAAGATGTGGCCGCCCATGTGCCAGTTGTGGGCGATGCCGGGCCACGAAGGCCCGCACTTGACGGCGGACTCGACGACGCGTTTCGCGGTCTCCTTCGAGTCCCAGAGGTGGATGCGGTAGTGGTGCGCCGGGTGCATCGGCTCGACCGCGAGGACCTCCTGGATGAGCGCCTCGACCGCCATCCGGCTCGTCGTGGGGATGTCGTTGCCGCGGCTGAGCCAGATCCGGTTCGCGAGGAGCGCCTTGGCCTCGATGTCTTCCGGGTACTCCCAGATCAGCTCTTCGTAGTCCTTGATGAGGCGCTCGGCGTGCTTCTTCGTCGGCTCGGGGCGCTCGGGGAGGACGTTCCGCTCGTCCTCGATCTCCACGTCCTCCTCCTCGTCGCCCGGCGCGGGGTTCGTCGGCTCGACGAGACCCTCCGGCTCCTCCGGCCCTTCGACCGAGTAGAAGCGCGCGATCATGTCGATGTACATGCGCTCGCGTTCGGTCACGAGCCCACGCTTCAGCCAGGCGGCGCGCGCGAACCACGCCGCGCGATCCGGTTGATCGACGTTCGCCAGCGCGAGTCCCCACTGCGCCATCGCGCAGTCGGGGTCGCCGGCGAGGACCTGGCGGAACGAGCGCTCCGCCTCCAGATGCCAGAACCCGTGCAGCTGCGCGATCCCCTGCTCGAAGTACGCGGCGAGATCGTCCCGTCCGGGGGCCAGCGTGACGGGGAAGTCGATCCGGTCCGGGGCCTCCATCAGGACGGCGGCCTGTCTCGGGCCGATGTCGAACGCCGCTCCGTGCTCGGAGTGCGCGTCGATCGGGTCCGGGCCGACCTGCGGGAGTGCGAGTGCGGCGACTGTGAGGGCGTGCAGCATCGGATGGGCTCAGCGGGTCTTGGAGTCGGACGCTTCGGGGAACAGCGCGATGCCGCCGGCCTGCAGGCCGACGTCGACGCTGTCGACGCGCTCCAGCGATTCGAGGTCGAAGGCGTCGACGGCGCCCGGCGCGCCCCCGACGTCCTCGCAGGTGACGAACGCGTAGCGGCCGTCAGCGGTCGTCACGACGCCGTGGGGGATCGGTCGGCTCGTCGGAATACGGGCGAGTTCCTCGCCCTTCTCGAGGTCGAAGACGCCGATCGCACGGGCGCCCTTGTACGTGACGACGAGGCGCTTGCCGTCCGCCGTGACGTCGAGGTTGTAGGGGGCCCGCCCGGTCGGGAAGCGGCGGACGACCTTCCACTCGTCGAGGTCCACCTCGACGACCTGGTGGGCGCCGTTGAGCGCGACGTAGACCACGGGCTCGGTCGGGTGCGGCTGGACCCACGTCGGCTTGGCGACTGCCTCGTGCTGTTCGTCTTCGTCCTCGCCGTGTGAACCGCCCGTGCGCCGGCCGGTCCCGTCCGTCAGCTGCATCCGGCGCAGCACGTCGAGCTCGATCGCATCGATCTCGATCAGCTCGTCGCTCATCATCGCGCACGAGTAGTGCAGAGAGCCGTCGGGCGAGAGGCGCGATCCGTGCGGCATCGAGCCCGTCGTGATGCGCTCGACCTCGACCATCCCGTCGATGTCGACGACGGACACGCTGCTCGGCGTCATGTCGCCGTGCAGGTCGAAGTTGACGCAGTAGAGGAGACCCGTGTCGGGGGAGATCTGCATCGTCGCCGGGAAGAGGCCGAGCTCCGTTTCCCCGACGAGCTCGTGCGTCCCGCTCGCGTACTTGTACAGCAGCCCGTTCGGCTTGCCGTGCGCCATCGACACGTACCAGTGCTCCCCGTCCGGCGAGACCGTGAGACCGTGGGGCCCCTCGATCTCGGTCGCCTGGTAGCCGACGCGCACGACGTCGGCGATCGTCAGGTCGCTGCCGTCGAAGGCGATGTCGTAGACCTCGTCGGCGGACTCCGCGGCGACCAGCAGTCGCTGCGAGGTCCCTTCGACGGGCGCCAGCGCGAGGAGGAGTCCGGCGGTCGCGATCATCGCTCGAGCTTGACGGCCCAAAGACCGGAGTTCCAGTCGGAGAAGAAGATGTGGCCCTTGTACGGCTGCGGGCCCCAGGCCATCGGCGCGTTCGGGATGAACCCCTCAGGATCGTCGGGCAGGAACCAGGCGATCTCGCGGCCCTGCTCGTAGATGTCGCCCATCAGCTCGCCCGACACGTCGACGGCGCGCAGGCCGGCGTTGTAGTAGGCGACGTACATCACGTCGTCCTCGATCCACAGGTTGTGCGTGCCTGCTTCCGGGACCTGGTAGCGCGCGGACTCGCGCGGGTTCTCGAGGTCCGTGAAGTCGATGAAGTGGATCCAGCCGCGCGGGTACGTCGGCTTGCCCTCGACGTTGAGGCCGAACGGGAACGCCTCGTCTCCGGCGGCGACGTAGAAGAGGTCCGTGTCCTTCGGGCGGAACGGGAACGCCGCGTGGTTCCAGCCGCTCGGGTAGGCGTAGCTGGAGACCTTCACCGGGTTCTGCGGCGAGCCGCCCTTCATCCCGTTGCCGACGTCGACGATGTGCACGCCGTCGGACCAGTTCGACGAGTAGGCGAGACCGTCCTCGATCCAGACATCGTGGATCGACGGGTTCTCGCGGTCGACCTTGTACGTGCCGATGCGCTGCGGCGCGCCGGGGTCGGAGACGTCGATCGAGTCGTAGCGCGCGCCCGCGGAGAGGGCGTACACCTCGTCCCCATCGATGAAGACGTTGTGGACGCCGCCCGTGAGCTCCTCGTCGAAGCCGGACACGATCCTCGGGTTGCGCGGGTCGGACACGTCGACGAGGACGATGCCGTTCTTACGGTTCGAAGCGCCCTCCCGCGAGAGGACGCACAGGCGGCCGTCCCCGGACACCTTGACGTCGTTCACGGTGCGCGCGTCGATCGTCACCGTCGCGATCCGATCGATGTTCTCCGGATCGGTGACGTCCCAGAAGTGCGCGTCGCCATTGCCGCCCCAGGTCCCCGTCACGCAGTAGTCGCGTCCGTCGAGACCTTCCCAGACCCAGAGGTCCGACGTGTGCGTGTCGTCGACGCGCCCGTGTCCGACGAACTCGAAGTCCCCCGCGACGTCGCGCGCGGTCACGTTCAGCGAGGTGCGCGCGATCGCGCCGCCCGTCGTCGCGACGAACGTGTAGCGGCCCGGATCCTCGGCCACGAAGCGCCAGGCGCGCGTCGTGCCCTCGATCGCTTCGATCTGGCCGGTCGCGGCGTTCCCGAGCGTGTCGTCGGGGCGTGCGACGAACGTCAGCTCCACCGGGACGTCCGTGACGAGGAGTCCGTCGGTGACGTGCGCGGCGACGCTGAGGCGGACGACGTCGCCGGTCCGCGGGGCCTCCAGGTTGGACTCGATCTCCAGCCGGGTGATCGGATTCGCCTTCACGTCGCGCGTGAACGAGGTGCGCATGCCCTCGATCTCGGCCGACACGGTGATCGAGCCGGGCGCACGGAGGACGAGCTCGCCGTAGGGGTCGATCATCGCGATCGACTCGTCGCTCGACGTCCACGTGATCTCGGGGTCGTCGCGGAAGTCGCCGTTGACGTCGATCGCGCGGGCGCTGATCGGAACGGCGGTGCCCGCGTAGAGCGCGGCCTCGGGGGCCACGATCTCGACCCGGTCGAGCGCGGGCGTCCGCACGGTGACTTCGACGCTCGCGCTGAGTCGCTCGCCGATCGATCGGCGACCTTCCTGACCCTCTCCCGCGCGACGCCGTCGCTCGCGCGCGACGACCTCGAAGGTCCCGGGCTTGAGGGCTCGCACGAGTCCTTCGCGACTCACGCTGACGCTTCGTCGCGCGCGGGAGAAGAAGTACAGCTCGGCGTCGGCCTCTTCCTGGCCCGCTTCATCGAGCACGCGCGCGGAGAGCTGCACGGTCTCGCCCACGTCGAGCGTCAGCTCGGTGGGGGTGACCTCCATGCGACGCGACGGCTCCTGGTCGCCGTTCGAGGGCACCGTCGCGTCCTGGAGCGGCGCTGCCAGCGAGGGCACGGGCGCGAGGAGGATCGCCGCGACGAGGAGTACGGCCTTGCGGAAGGGGGAGCTGGGGGCGGTTCGCATCGATGGTTCGAGGGGGAAATCCGGGGCCCCATTCTATCTCCGCGGCAGGCCGGCGATCGTTAGCGCCGAGTCACGGGCTCTGGTTGCGTTCTGCGCCGCCCCGAGGCGACGATCTGTCTCCCATGACTCGTCTCTCCTTCTTCGGTGCGGCCGGCACCGTCACCGGGTCCTGCACCATGCTCGAGACGGATCGCGGACGGATCCTCGTCGACTGCGGCATGTTCCAGGGCAACCGGACCGTCCGAGCGCTGAACGACGCGGACTTCCCGTTCGACCCGTCCAAGGTCGATGCACTTCTTCTGACGCACGCTCATATCGATCACTCCGGACTGCTTCCGAAGCTCGTCAAGCACGGCTTCCGCGGCCCTGTCCACGCGACCGCCCCAACCGCCGACCTCCTCGACGTGATGCTGGCCGACTCGGCGCGGATCCAGGAGTCCAACGCCGAGCACGAATCGAAGAAGCGCCGCCGGCGAGGCCAGAAGCCCGTCGAGCCGATCTACTCGACCGAGCACGTGGAGCCGACACTGAGCTTGGTCGAGCCGCACGCCTACGAAGAGTGGATCGAGCTCGATCACGGTCTCGGCATCCGCTTCTGGAACGCGGGTCACATCCTCGGCTCCGCGTCGGTCGAGATCCGCTACCCCGAAGCGGACTCCGACCGGACGATGCGGATCCTGTTCTCGGGTGACCTCGGCCCGGAGGAGAAGGTCTTCCACCCCGAGCCCGACGCCGAGCAGGGCTTCGACTACATCGTCTGCGAGAGCACGTACGGCGACCGCGAGCGAGACGACTACACGCTCGAGAAGCGTCGAGAGGTCCTGCGGAGCGAGCTGACCCAGGGCCTCGAGCGCGGCGGCAACGTCGTCATTCCGGCGTTCGCGGTCGAGCGTAGCCAGGAGCTGCTGCACGACATCGGGGTGCTGCTCGCGACCGACAGGATCCCCGACGCCGACGTCTATCTCGACAGTCCGCTGGCGTCGCGCGTCACCGAGGTGTTTCGGCGTCACGCGGGGACCCTCGAGGACAGCGAGCTGCCGGTCGATCAGCTCTTCCGCGACCCGCGGATGAAGCTCATCGAGGACGTGGCCGACAGCAAGCGTCTCAACGGCGTGACCCGGGGCGCGATCATCATCTCCGCCAGCGGGATGGCCGACGCCGGGCGGATCCAGCACCATCTGCGCAACAACATCTGGCGCGACGACGCCACCGTGCTCTTCGTCGGCTATCAGGCGCCAGGGACGACCGGCTTCCACATCACGTCGGGCGCGAGCGACGTGCGGATCCACGGACGCGAGTACAAGATCCGCGCGCGGATCCGGCAGATCGGCAACTACTCCGCCCACGCCGACCAGAGCGAGCTGCTCGACTGGATCCTGGAGCGGGCCCCCGTGCCGGGCGGGATCTTCCTGAACCACGGCGACGACGACGCGCGTGCGGAGCTTCGACGGCTCCTCGGCGAGCGGGGCG
>JBCCSK010000287.1:0-7933 GCA_039200205.1 Planctomycetota bacterium | reverse complement strand
GTCCGTGGGGCCGGACGAGCGTCGGCGTATCGCGCGCTTCCTGGCCGGAGTCCACCCAGAGCCCGACGTGGCGAGCGAGCCCGGCCAGTGACCGGTCCCGCCCGCGAAGATCCGCTCGCACTGCTGCTGCCCGACGCCGACGCAGCGCAGCTCGACCGAGCCGCTCGGCTCGTCACAGCCCTGCGGGTGTTCGCGAGCGAATCTTCGCGGGCGGGACCGGTCACTGGCCGGGCTCGCTCGCCACGTCGGGCGCTGGGTGGACTCCGGCCAGGAAGCGCGCGATACGCCGACGCTCGTCCGGCCCCACGGACTCACCGAACTCGTCGTGCCGCGCCGGCGGGAGATTCGTCAGGTGGCGTGCGCAAGCGCGGAGTGCGCCGGCCGAGGCCGACCGATCGAGCGCCAGTGCGCCTTCGTCGAGGATCGCGAGGGCCGCGACTCCATCTCCGGCGAGGAACGCGGCGGCGACGCATACGCGCGCGACGAGGTCGTGAGCAGAGGTCGAGCTCTGCGCCGCGTCGATCTCGTCCGAGGTACGGAGAAGCGCGCACTCCGCTGCCGTCGCCTCTCCGCACGCGGCCTCGACCTCGGCGACGGCGAGGCTCGCGTCGAACCCGGGTCTCAGCGCGCAGGCCAGGGTGGACAGGTCGCGCAAGAGGCCGCCGGGCGTCGTCGCCGCGCCGCCTTCGACGAGGCTCGACCAGCGATGTCGGATCGCTCCGGAGCGACGAACGCCCTCGAACAGGCGCTCGCTGACGTCCCGCTTCCGCTCGCGCGCGAACTCGCGCTGGAGCCGTTCGCACGCGTCCTCGTCGAGTGGCGCGGCGAGGTCGAGCACGGCGGCGCCGGGCATGACGATCAACGTCCGACAGAGGCGCCTGGTGATCGCGACGAGGATCTCGGCACGTCGAGCGCGTTCGATCGACTCGATCTCGCGGTACACGCGGACGAGCAGCGGTGCCGCGGCAGCATCGGCGGCGGCCTCCCCGAGCGGGCGCGCCGCGAGCGCGATCGAATCGGCGATCCAGCCACGGACGTGATCGCCGGCGAACCCGACCCCGGTGAGGAGGTCGACCACTGGATCGTCCGCCGTCACGGCGGAACGCACCTGTCCGTCGAACGAGGGTCGGGCCTGGACGTCGCTCACGACCGTGCTCCCCGCGCGTGCTCCGCGTCCGCAGCCGCGAGCACCGCGTCGAGCGCGCGACGGGCGCGGCGTCCGAGCTCGGTCGGGCTCACGCCGCACGCTTCAGCGGCGCCTTCGAGGCCGCGGTTCTCCACGACGAGTGCGAAGAACGCGGCGCGCTCAGTGTGCGGCCTGCGATTGAACGCGTCGCACGCTCGCCGGAGAGCGCCGCCGTCGAGACCGAGCGGTCCGGCGAGAACCTCGAACGTCTCGGAGGATGGGTCGAGGCCGTGCTCGACCGACGCGCCCGCGCGGGCCAACGAGCGCTCCTCGCGCAGGACGTCATCGATCGCCGCGTCGAGCCGCTCGCGGATCCACGAGCGCTTCGCGGGAGGTCCCTCGGCCGTCGCCGCGTGGGCAACCCGCGCGAGCGCCCGCAGGACGACGCGGTCGGCGTCGAGGAAGAGTGACGCGGCACGGAGCGACTCGGAGGCGAGCGGGCGGAGGCCCAGGGGGTCATCGGCCAGGATCCTCTCGAGGACGTGGTCGGGGCACCTTCCCACGAGCAGGTCCCTCCAGTGCGGAACCGGCCGCCACGACAGAGCTGCGGGGGCGGCCGATCCGTCGACGGAGCCGACTGCGTCTTTGGGAAGGGGCGAGGTCATCGGGCGAGATGCAGCCTAGGGCACCGACGAAGAGTCGGCCTCCGCGTCCGGGCTTCGGGCGCTCCAGGGGGGTCGACCCCGGCCCGCCCGGCCCTGAACGCGGACGATTCAGCGATTCCGCCCACGGACCTGCGCTCGCCCGCCGGGCCCCGCCCGTGGAGAAGTCCTGGGCGACGCACGCACCTCCCACGGTCGATCCAGCGATCGGCCCCTCGCGCCGCCCCTCCGAATCACTACCCTCGTCGGCTCGATTCCGACGGGAGCGCCGCGAGCGCGTCCCCTCTCCCCTGGCACGACCGCACGCGCATGGCAGAGACCGAAACCCGCCCGCCCCGGATCCTCGAGGGAAAGACCGGCGTCGTCCTCGGCGTCGCGAACAAGCGCTCCCTCGCCTGGGGCTGCGCGCGCTCCCTCGCAGACGCGGGCATGCGCCTCGCCTTCACGTACGCGAACGAGCGGTTGAAGGACCCGGTGGCGAAGCTCGCCGACGAGTGCCCCGGCTCGATCATCCTCCCGTGCGACGTCACGCGGCCCGAGGAGATCAAGGCTTCGTTCGCGATGATCGGAGAGGAGTTCGGCGGCCTCGACGCGATCGTGCACGCGATCGCCTTCGCCCGTCGCGAGGAGCTCCAGGGCAGCTTCTTCGACACGACGAAGGACGGCTACATGCTCGCACACGAGGTGTCGGCCTACTCGCTGACCGCCGTGACCCGCGCCGCGCTGCCCCTCATGGAGGGGCGCGAGGGGTCGATCGTCACGCTGAGCTACATCGGAGCCGACCGCGTCGTTCCGAACTACAACGTGATGGGGATCGCGAAGGCCGCGCTGGAGGCTTCGGTCCGCTACCTCGCAGCCGACGTCGGCCCGCGCGGCATCCGCGTCAACGCGATCAGCGCCGGCCCGATCCGGACGCTGTCTGCGTCGGGCGTGCGCGACTTCAACACGATGCTCGACCACATCGCGGAGAAGGCGCCGCTGCGCCGCAACGTCACCGCCGAAGAGGTCGGTGACGCGTGCCTGTTCCTCGCGGGTCCGCACTCGCGCGGCATCACGGGGACGACGCTCTTCGTCGACGCCGGCTACCACGTGATGGGCGTCTGAAGGAACGCCCAACGTCAACCCTCCACACTCGCGGAACGGCGCATGGAACGTGCGCTCTCCGCTCACCTACCGACCCTCACCTACCATGATGACTCTCACGTCGCCGCTCGTCGCCGCCGTGGTCGCCGCGGCGACCCTGGCCCCGGCCGAGCTCCAGGACCAGGACCCGCCGATCCCCGACTGCGGCGACCTGACGATGCTCCCGTCCGGTCTGCGCTACTGCGTGATCGAGGACGGAGGGGACGGCCCCAGCCCGAAGATGGGTGACCTCGTCCGCGTCGACTACACGGGCTGGAACCTCACCGGGGACGTGTTCGACTCGTCCCGCCGTCCGCGTCGGCCGGGCCTCGAGCCGAAGCCGGCCGAGTTCCCCGTGGGCGGGCTCATCGAGGGCTGGAACGAGGCGCTCCAGATGATGTCGCCCGGCGACCGCTGGAAGCTCTACGTGCCGTCGAACCTCGCGTACGGCGAGCGCGGATCACCCCCGAACATCGCGCCGAACGCGGACCTGATCTTCGACGTCCAGCTCCACGACATCGTCGAGCGCGCTCCGCTCTTCGTCCCGTGGAACGCGGAGGCCGAGGGCATCGAGACGCTGAAGAACGACGTGCAGCTTCGCGTGATCGACGCGGGGAGCGGCGCGCCGATCTCCGAGGCGGACATGGGCGTCGTGCGCTTCGCGTGCTTCAACCCCGAGGGCGGCTTCGCGCTCGCGCACACGACCCAGGGCGGCGCGATGATGCTGTCGAAGAAGGGTCGCGCTCCGCTGCCGTTCATGAAGCAGGCGCTCCCGTACCTCAAGAGCGGGTCGCGCGTGCAGATGAAGGTCCCGGCGAGCGTCGGCGTGGGCAAGGGTGCAACGCGCCCGATCCCCAACCTGCCCGAGGGCAGCGACGAGATCTGGGTCTTCACCTGCTCCAAGACGTTCACGTTCGCAAAGCCGGAGTTCCGCATGCCCGCGGACGCCGAGCTCACGACGACCGAGAGCGGCCTCAAGTACGTCATGGTGCGCGAGGGCGACGGGAAGTCGCCGACGGCGCAGAACCGCGTCTCGGCCCACTACGCGGGCTGGCTCACCGACGGCACCGGGTTCGACAACTCGTACGACCGCGGGCAGCCCTCCGACTTCCCGCTCAACGGAGTCATCGCGGGCTGGACCGAGGGACTGCAGCTCATGAAGGAGGGCGGCGCCGCGCTCTTCGTGATCCCCGGCGACCTGGCGTACGGCCCGTCCGGACGAGGGGCGCAGATCCCCCCCAACGCGACGCTCGTCTTCTACGTCGAGCTCGTCCAGGTCAAGTGACCGAAGAGGAGCGACCGAGCCCGACCCGTTTCCCCCTCGACGATCGTCGCGTCTACGACGCGTACATCGCCGGGCGCAAGAGCGCGGCGATCGCCGCGGGGGTCCGGGCCGGGCTCTTCGAGCTCCTGTCGGGGCCCGAAGGTCCCGTGCCCCTCGACGGGGTGCGCACGGCGATGGGCTGGAGCGAGCGCGGCACGCGTTCGATGCTCGCCGCGCTCGTGGCGCTGGGCTTCGTCGAGGAGAGCGCTTCGGGCTTCGCGGCGTCGGACGACGCGCGCGCCTACCTGACGCGCGACAGGCCCGGATCGCTCTGGGGACTCGTCGACATGGAGGTCGACAGCTTCCTGTCGCCGCGCGCGCTGCTCGATGCGCTGGAGCGCGACGACGCGAGCGTGTACGGCGGCGACGATCCGTGGGAGGCCCACGGGGCAGACCCGGACAGGGCGCGCGTGTTCACGGCGGCGATGCACAGCGTGAGCGAGCGCCCCGCCGCCGGCGTCGCCGAGCGGATCGACCTGTCGAATGCGCGACGGCTGCTCGACGTCGGGGGTGGCAGCGCCGCGCTCTCGATCGCGCTGGCCGAGGCGAACCCCGCGCTCGAGTGCGTCGTCTGGGACATCCCCGCGGTGTGTCCCCTCGCCGCGGAGTACGTGGCGCGCGCCGGGCTCTCCGCCCGCGTCTCGGCGCAGCCCGGCGACATGTTCGAAGAGCCGTACCCGGACGGCTTCGACGCCGTGCTGCTCTCGCAGATCCTGCACGACTGGGGTCACGCCAAGGGCGAGACGCTCGTGCGGAAGGCATTCGATGCGCTCCCCGTCGGCGGCCGTCTCCTCGTCCACGAGAAGCTGGTCGAGGACGGCGCCGCGGGCCCGCTCGCGAACGTGCTCGTGCACCTCGACATGCTCGTGTGGACCGAGGGTCAGCAGTACGGCGTCGCCGAGCTCATCGGGCTGCTCGAACGCTGCGGCTTCGAGGACGTGCGCCGCACCCGCACCGCCGGCTACTGGAGCGTCGTCGACGGACGAAAGACCTGAGGGGATTGCCGGATCGGGCCGGAGCTGGCACAAGCAGGCCATGCTGGAAGTGAACATCCAAGAGCTGCCCGCGCTGCGCGTCGCAGCCGTCCGTCACGTCGGGCCGTTCCAGGAGCTCGGCCCCGCCTTCGAGGCGGTCTGCGGCTGGGCGGGGCGCAAGGGCCTTTTCGGTCCCGACACGCGCGTGGTCGGCGTCTTCCACGACGACCCGCGGACGACGGCTCCGGCCGACCTTCGCAGCGACGCCGCGGTGACGGTCGCGGAGGGCGTCGAAGGCGACGCTGAAAGCGGCATCGGCATCGCAGAGGTTCCGGGCGGCACCTACGCGGTCGCGATCCTCGTGGGACCGTACGAGAAGCTCCCCGAGGCCTACGCCTGGCTCGCCGACACGTGGCTCCCCGGCTCGGGCCGCGCCTTCGCGATGGGCCCGTCGTACGAGGTCTACCTCAACGACGCGTCGCAAACGCCTCCGGAAGAGCTGCGCACGGCGATCCACCTGCCGCTCCAGCCCTAGTCAGACGATCACGACGTCCAGCGCGAACCGGCGACGCGGAACCGAAGCGGCAGATCGGCGTCCTTCGTGATGCCGACGCGCGGCCCGACGTCGACCTCGAATCGCGGCGACTCCGTCGACGCGACGAGCCGAACGGGAGCGCCCGGATCGCAGAGGTCGATCCCATCGACGTCGCGCGTGATCCCGAACGCCTGCGCGAGGCGACCCGGTCCGCGCGCGAGGTCGCGTTCGCGCACGCGCTCGCCGCGGCGGCGCTGCATCGCGTCGATTCCATCGAGCGGCTCGAGCGCGCGAACGAGCACCGCTTCCCCGTCGCCCTCGCAGCCCGTGACGACGTTGAAGCAGTGGTGCATGCCGTAGATCAGGTAGACGTAGGCGTGGCCCGCGCCGAGGAACATCGAACGGTTGCGCCGGGTCGGGCCCGGGGCCGAGTGGGACGCGCCGTCGCCCTCCGGAAGGTACGCCTCGGTCTCGACGATCCGGCCGCGCGCAACGGAGCCGCCGATGCGCGACTCGAGGATCGCGCCGAGCAGCTCCGGCGCAGCGGACTCCGCGCCGGCGCGAAGGACCGCGCGCAGGACGCTCAAGCGCGCTCCTTCTTGAAGATCATCAGGTGCTGGAAGCCGCGCAGGAAGAAGTTGCCTTCGGCCGCGGCGCGGTGGAAGGCCGGCTTCTCCAGCTTGCGGTTGCCGCGCACGACGGCGACGTGATCGATCGGCCGGAAGCGTGCCGCGAGCAGCGTCGAGAGCCGAGCGCCGATCGGGACGAAGCCCCTCTTCTTCTCGAACGAGTCGCTGACGTAGACGGCGACGTAGCGTCGGTCGCGCAGGACCCGGTCGGCCTCGGCGAAGGCCCCCTCCATCGCCTCGAAGTACGCGTCGTCGAACGCGCTGAGCTTCCCGATGCACGCGGGGTCGTCGGAGTAGTCGATGTGCGTGCCGTACGGCGGGTCCATGAAGACGAAGTCGGCGGTCTCGTCCTCCAGCGGGAGGTCGCGCGCATCGGCGCGCAAGATGTCCTCGCGGACCGGCCGCAGGTCGTAGCCGAGCGCGCGACGCCCCAGGTCGCGCGCGACGTCGAGCGTCGTCCCCCCGCCGCAGAACGGATCGACGACGAGGTCCTCCTCGCGCGTGTACCGCTCGAGGAGGTTCCAGACGACCCACGCCGGCGTTCGCCCCTCGTAGCCGGGGGTGCCCATCGGCGTATCCGAGTACTGCTGGCTCGGGTAGTACCAGAGCGTGGTCGTCTGGAGCCGCACGGGCGGCCGCGCAGGCCGGCCGCGTCCGCGGGGTCGTCGGGGTCGTTGCGACATCGCGGGGAGCGTAGCGCGCGGATCGCCGTACAGTCGTGCGCATGAGCCCGCTCTATCTCCATCGCTCCGGCGAGGGCCCCGCCGCCCTCTTCGTGCACGGCTTCCCCCTCGACCACTCGATGTGGTCCGCGCAGATCGAAGCGCTGTCGGACGTCGCGACCTGCCTCGCGGTCGATCTGTGCGGGTTCGGTCGTTCCCCCTGGGACGGCAGCGAGGCGCTCACGATGGAGCGGCACGCGGACGACCTCGTGCGCGTACTCGACGCCTCGGGGGTCGAGCGCGCCGACATCATCGCGCTGTCGATGGGCGGCTACGCCTCGCTCGCGATGTGGGAGCGCCACCCGACGCGCATCCGATCGATGGCGCTCGTGGACACCCGAGCGGCAGCCGACGACGCCGCGGGACGCAGCGCCCGTGACGCGGCAGCAGCCCGGCTGCGAGCGGGTGAGCGCGACGGATGGACGAGCGATTCGATTCCGAAGCTCGTCGGGCCAGGGGCGTCGGATTCCGTCCACAGCAGCATTCGCGCGATGATCGACTCGACGCCTGTCGAGACGATCGTCGCTGCGCTCGTGGGGATGCGCGACCGAGCCGATCGGACCGAGACGCTCGCGACGATCGACGTCCCCACCCTCGTCCTCTGCGGCGAGGACGATGCGCTGACCCCGCCGGCGATGTCGCGCGAGATGGCGGGGCACCTCCCCGACTCGAGGCTGGAGATCATCCCGGGCGCGGGGCACATGGCGCCGATGGAGGCGCCGGAGGCCGTCAACGCGGCGCTGCGGAGCTTCCTGCTGGAACGGAGATAGCGCCGTGCGACGTGCGACCTGAACCCGGTTTGGAGCGCGCACTACCCCCGCCCGCGCCGGAGGCGCGGG
>JBCCSK010000286.1:0-7934 GCA_039200205.1 Planctomycetota bacterium | reverse complement strand
GCGGACGCTCCAAACCGGGTTTGGGTCGCTCGCCCTTTAGCCCGACAGCGCCTCCAGCGACTCCCGCAGATCGTCCGGGATCGAGCAGCTCTGCATCGTCTGCGGGTCGTAGCAGACGAGCAACGCCTCCGCCTCGGCCCAGATCTCTCCGTCCTTGGCGCGCACGCGGTACGCCTGCTGGAACGACGTCCGCCCGACGCTGGTCGTCGAGAGTTCGACCCGGACCGCTTCCCCCCCGCGCCCCGGTGCGATGAAGCGCACGTTCGTCTGGGCGAGCAGGAACGGGAAGTGGCCGTCCTCGTCGAGCACCTCGGCGGCCCGACAGAAGCCGTAGCGCGCCTCCTCGAACAGCGTCATGTACACGGCGTTGTTGAGGACCCCCTGGATGTCGCCGTCGGACCAGCGGGTCGTGGCCTCGTGGACGAACTGGGGGAAGTCGGGGACGTCGGGGGGATTCATGCGGTGGTCCTCGAGCGAGGTGCGCACAGCATAGCCGTCCCGTTCCTCAGCGTCGCTCGCGCGAGACGACGAGCGCCATCCCGACGAAGAGCCCAACGGCGGCGATTCCGAGGGCGGGCGTCAAGGTCTCCCCGAGGAGCGCCCACGCCGCGATCGCGGTGATCACCGGCTGAGCGAAGATGAAGAAGGCGGTCGTCGACGCTTCGACCCGCGCGAGGGCGAACGAGTTGAGCGCGTAGGCGACGACGGTCGGGAACACGAGGACGTAGGCGAGCGACATCCACGCGCCCCTCGACGCCTGCTCGGGGACGAGCGTCTCCCCCATCGCGAACAGCGGCAGGAACGGTAGCGAAAGCACGTAGACCCACGCGACGAGCACGAGCGGCGGCATGCGCGTGAGGATCGGCTTCGAGAGCACGATGTAGATCGCGTAGCAGAACGCGTTCGCCGCCATCAGCGCGTTGCCGACGGCGTGGCTGGACGACAGCTCGGCGCCCTTCGACACGAAGAGCGGGACGGAGCCCGCGAGCGCGACGACGACGCCGGCCGCGCGACGGGCGCGCAGCGTCTCGCGCCCGAGCGCCACCGCGATCGAGTACGCGAAGACCGGGATCAGGCAGATCATCAGACCGGCGTTGATCGGCGTCGAGCGCTCCAGGCCCGCGAGGAAGAAGCCCTGGTTCAGGACGATTCCGAGCAGCGCGAGCCCAAGGAGCGGGAGCACGTCGCGGCGCGCGATCCGCGCGCGCTCGCCGTAGACGGCGACGGCGACGAGCCCGAGGACGATCGCCCCGAACGAGATCCGCCAGGTGGCGACGGCGAAGGGCGTGAAGCCGCTCGCGGGGTCCATGGCCAGGCGGCCGAACACGGGAAACAGGCCGAACATGACCTGGACGAGGGCCAACGCGCAGAGGCCCGAGCCCGTCGACCCGGGCGCCGCCGGGGCCGCGGTGCGCGGGACCGGGCGTCCGGTCGCGGTCAGGGGTGCTGCGTCGGCGGTCATGCGTCGCGGGAGCCTACGCGCGGCCCTCCCGCGCGGATGCCGGGAGCCCGGAAGTTCCCGCGAGCGACGGGACTTCTCCCCACCCGCGCCGGTGCAATCCAGCGACCGGCGGACTAACGTTCCCGCGTGACGACCCACGACGACGGTCCCCGACCCTGGCCGCGGCACGGCGTGCGCCCGGGGAGCGACTACCGCATCTTCCGAACGCGCTTCGACGAGGTCGAGAACCCGCGCACGGGGAAGAGGATGGAGCGCGTCGTCCTGGAGACGCCGGACTGGGTCAACGTGGTCGCCCTGACGCCGGAGAACGAGGTCGTCGTCGTCCGCCAGCACCGCTTCGGGACGGACCGCACGACGATCGAGATCCCGGGCGGGATGATCGACCCGGGCGAACTGCCGCTCGATGCGGCCGTCCGAGAGCTGCGCGAGGAGACGGGCTACGAAGCGACCGACTGGACGCACCTCGGCGCCGTCGCCCCGAACCCCGCGTTCCTCGACAACGCCTGCCACCACTTCCTCGCGACCGGCGCGCGCAGGACGACGAAGCAGGAGCTCGACCACGGCGAGGACATCGTCGTCGGGACGATGCCGACGGACGAGATGGCCCGGGCGATCGCGGACGGCCGCATCGACCACGCCCTCGTGCTGACGGCGATGATGCGGGTGCTCGACCTGCGCACGCACGCGACCGACGGGGAGGAGATCTCTCGGTGACCGACGAGCGACGCATCGCTGTCGTCGGCGGTGGACTCGCCGGCGCGGCCACCGCGTTCTTCCTCGCCGCGGAACGGAACGCGCGCGTGACGCTCGTCGAGCGAGAGCCGCGCCACGACGCGCACGGATCGGGGCGCAGCGCCGAGATCCTGCGCGTCGCGGCCGACGATCCCGTGACGCGCGCGCTCGCGCTGCAGTCCTCCGTGCTGCTCGACGACCCGGCGTCGATCGGACTCGAGGTCCATGCGCCGCTCGTCGACCGACGCGGCCTCTTCGTCGTCAGCGGCCCGGACGCGCCGGCCTGGGCCGCCCCGCTCGTCGACGCCGGAGCCGCTGAGAGGACGAGCGTCGACGAGCTTCGCGCGCGCGCCCCCCACTTCACGCCGACGGGCTCGAACGTCCACTGGCTCCCCGGTGGCGGCCGCGTGCACGTGGCGCGCCTCCTGCCGGCGCTCGTCCGCGGCGCGGTTCGCCGAGGCGCGGCGATCGCGCGGACCGCGGGCGAGGCGCGCGTCGTCGTCGACGGCACCGCCGTGCGCGGCGTGAGCGCGCCGGGCGTCGCGCCGATCGAGGCCGATGACGTCGTCGTCGCGGCGGGCGCATGGACGCGCGAGACCGCGGCGTCGCTCGGACTCTCGCTACCGCTGCGCCCGACGCGGCGCCACGCCTGCGTGACCGCGCCGGATCCGGCGCTGGACCCGCGCGCTCCGATCGTCTGGGACGACGTCGCCGGCTTCTACGCCCGGCAGGAGTCGGGGGCCTGGTGCGTGTCCGCCTGCGATGTGACCGACGTCGACCCGGCCGAGCGGCCGCGCTACGCCCCGTCCGAGGGAGCCCTGGCGCGCGTCCGCGAGCTCGTCGCGAGACACCTCGGCGACTTCGCGATCGCGCGCTCGTGGAGCGGCTTCCGCGACCTGGTCCCGGACGATCGCCCCATCCTCGGACCGGACGGACGCGTGGAGGGCCTCCACTGGTGCGCCGGCCTCGGTGGGCACGGCGTCACGCTGTCGCTGGCCGTCGGGCGCGCCGCAGCCGAGGCGGTGCTGGGACGCCCGGACGACCTGGCGCAGGCCTGCTCGCGAGCGCGATTCGAAACGCCGGTGAACGCGTAGCGCACGTGTAGAGTGGGCGCGTGCTCACCGCGGTCCCCGCTGCCCTCTTCGCCCTCTCCGCTCCGCTCCAGGATCCCGCCAGGGACGAGGCGCTCGAACACTTCGAGGCGCGCGTGCGTCCGATCCTGGTCGAGCACTGCGTCGAGTGCCACACCGGCGAGGACGCGAAGAGCGGGCTCCGTCTCGACTCGGTCGAGGGAATCGCCGAGGGCGTCGACGGCGACGCGATCTTCGTCCCGGGCGACCCGGACGCGAGCACGATCGTCGAGGCCGTCCGCTACGAGGACGCCTTCCTCGCGATGCCCCCCTCGGGTCGTCTTCCCGACGAGGACATCGCGGCGATCGCGCGCTGGGTGGAGCTCGGCGCGCACCTTCCCGAGTCGATCGAGATCGCCGAGGAGGACACGCTGCGCTGGTGCTTCCGGCCGCCCGAGATCGCCCCTGTTCCGGACGTTGGCGAGGAGGTCCGCGACGCGGTCGACGCGCATCTGTTCGCCGCGCTCGCCGAGCGCGGCGTCGAGCCGTCCGCCCCCGCCGACCGCCGCGCGTGGCTGCGGCGGGTCACCTTCGACCTGACGGGGCTTCCGCCGACGCCGGTCGAGATGCGCGCGTTCCTCGCGGACGCGTCGCCGGATGCGTACGAGCGCGTCGTCGATCGACTCCTGGCCTCGCCCGCGTACGGCGAGCGCTGGGCGCGGCGCTGGCTCGACCTCGTCCGCTACGCCGAGACCAAGGCGCACGAGTTCGACTACCCGATCCCGAACGCGTTCCGCTACCGCGACTACGTCATCCGAGCGTTCGACGCGGACGTCCCCTACGACCGCTTCGTGATCGAGCTCCTCGCCGGCGATCTCGTCGAGACGCCGCGCCTCGATCCGACGGGCACGTTCGACGAGTCCGTTCTCGGCACGGGCGCCTGGCAGCTCGGCGAGGAGGTCCACTCGCCCGTCGAACCGCGCGCGGACCAGACCGACCGGATCGCGCACCAGGTCGAGGTGCTGTCGAAGTCCGTGCTCGCGCTCGGCGTCGCCTGTGCGCGCTGCCACGACCACAAGTTCGACCCGATCAGCGCCGAGGACTACCACGGCCTCGCCGGCTTCGCGCTGTCGACGGCGCCGCGCCAGGTCCGCTACGAATCGAACGACCGGAATCTCAGCGTCGCGCGCGACCTCGCCGCGCTCCACGAGCGGTCCCAGGGGCTCGTCCGCGAGGCGCTCGCCGGCGCGCTGGAGAGCGAGGCCGAAGGACTCGCGTCGAGGCTCCTCGCCGCGCGCGATTTGCACGCGCGAACGGGCACCCCCGTGCGCGCGACGGAGGAGAGCCTGGCCGCGCTGGACGCGCTCGCCGTCGAAGCCGGCGGCCCGCGGCCCGACGTCCTCGTCGAGGACTTCGAGGGCGAGACCCTCGACGACTGCGGGCTCGCTCCGTGGACCGTGACCGGCGACGCGTTCCTCGCGCGCCCGATCCGCAGCGAGGACGTGCCGGAGAACCAGGGCGGCCTGGTCCCGCGCGGCCTCGGCTGCATCAACAGCTACGCGGGTCACCCCGAGGCCGAGGGCTACAGCGCGGACGCGTTCACGGGAACGCTGACGAGCGCTCCGTTCCCGATCGTCCGCCGCCATCTCCACTTCCTCGTCGACGGCGGTGACGAGGACAGCGTTCGCGTCGAGCTCGTCGACGCCGAGACCGGCGACGTGCTCGCGTCGACGAGCGGCGAGCGCAGCAACGAGCTCATCCACGCGCGCTTCGACCTCGAGGACTTCGAGGGTCGGAGCGCGCGCATTCGCTTCGTCGACGAGCACGAGGGTGGCTGGGGGCAGATCGGCGGAGACCACTTCGTCCTCTCCGACGACCCCGACCCGCGCGCGCTCGATCGCGCGCGGTCGATCGGGGACTGGCGCGCGGTCTTCGCGCCCGCGGACGAACGAACGGACCCGGGCGTCGTGGCGTGGACGCTCGCGCTCGTCGAAGCGGACGCGCGCCGGTCGGTCGCGCCGTGGCTCGGCTGGCTCGCGGAGCTGGAGGTGAGCGACGAGGCGCCGATCGAGAGCGGCGTGCGCGAGCTCGTCGACTGGGGCGGCCTCATGGGAACGGACTGGATCGTGAACGGTCCGGGCTTCGGCTGCGGGCCAGAGCGCGCCGGTGACGTCGTCTGCGACGTCGACGGCAGCGGCGGCCTGCGCGTCGCGACCGTCCTCGCGCGCGACGCCGCCGTCCAGCACCCGACCTGGCGCGATCTCGTCGTCGTCGACAGCCGGACGGACCGCAAGTCGAACGTCGACTGGGTGCAGGCCGGACGGACGATCCTGTCGCCGACCTTCGAGGTCGAGGGCGGCCGTCTCGCGCACCTCGTGCGCGGCAGCGGACACGTGCTCGTCTCGATCGCCTCCCACAAGCTCGTCAACGGCCCGCTGCACGGCGACGCCGTCAAGGACTTCGAGACGGGCGGCGCGTGGCGCTGGATCGTCCAGGACATCCCGTCCAGCGCCGGGCTCGTCGCCCACGTCGAGCTGACGGCCGACGGGGCCTGCGAGATCGCGCGCACCGTCGAGCTCGCGGAGGGCGCGACGCTCATCGATCCCGAGGCGCTGGACTGGGCTCCCGATCTCTTCCTCGACGAGAGCGACCTGGACGCGGGCGACGCGGCCGCGCGCGCCTCGTTCGTCGAGCGGCGCGTGCGCGACGCCGCCGCGCTCCTGCGCGACGGCGGGATCGCCGGACGAGCGCTCACCGACGCCGAACGCGCGACGCTGTACGGCATCGCGGAGTTCGTCGCCTCGTCGATCCCGCACGTGCGCGACGAGATCGCATCCGCGCTGCCCACCGTCGCGGCGGAGCTCGCGGCGATCGAAGGGCGGCGCGTTCTCGCGTCGCGGCTCGCCCCCGCGGCCATCGACCTCGAGGGACGCGACGAGCGCGTCCTCGACCGCGGGAGCTGGCGCTCCCCGCAGGATGCAGCGCCGCGTCGCGTTCCGTCGGCGCTGCGCGCTTCGGACGCGCCGCTCGCGGAGACCGGCGCGGGCAGCGGCCGCCTCGCCCTCGCGCACGCGCTCCTCGCCTCCGAGTCCGCGATCGTCCCGCGCGTCTGGGTCAACCGCGTCTGGCACGCGCTCTTCGGTCGCGGGATCGTCGCGACGACGGACGACTTCGGAGCGATGGGCGCGAAGCCGACCGACCAGGAGCTGCTCGACCGCCTCGCGTTCGAGTTCGTCGAGCGCGGGTGGTCGACGAAGGACCTCGTCCGGCGCCTCGTCCTGACCGACGCCTACCGCCGCTCGACGACGCCGACGGCGTCGGCGAGTGAGCTCGACCCGACGAACGAGCTCCTGGGGCACATGCGCGCCCGGCGACTGGAGGCCGAGGAGGTCCGCGACGCTCTCCTCGCCGTCAGCGGCGAGCTCGACCGCACGCTCTACGGTCCGCCGGTTCCGATCCACCTGACACCGTTCATGACCGGGCGCGGCCGACCGGACGCGAGCGGACCGCTCGACGGAAACCGGCGGCGTTCGATCTACATCGAGGTGCGACGCAACTTCCCACACCCGCTGCTCGCCGTGTTCGACCAGCCGGTGCCGTCGACGTGCCACGGGCGGCGGACGAGCGCCAACGTGCCGGCGCAGGCGCTCGCGCTGTGGAACGACCCCTTCGTCGAAGGGCGCGCCGAGGCGCTCGCCGCAGGAGTCGACGCGAGCGACCCGTCCGCCGCGATCGACGCGATGTGGCTGCGCGCGCTCGGCCGCAGCCCCCGCGCCGACGAGCTGGAGCTCGCGCTCGCGTACATAGGGAACGACGCCGAGAGCGGCGGCGCGGCCTGGGTCGACCTCGCCCACGCGCTGTTCAACACGAAGGAGTTCCTCTTCCTCGAATGATGCGCCCGCGCCGCCTCCACCTCCCCGCGCCGCTCACGCGTCGAGCGCTGCTCGCCCGCACGGCGAACGGCTTCGGCGCCCTGGCGGCGTCCGCGCTGTTCGGCTCGCGCCGCCACGGCGACGACGAGCCTCGCACCGACCCGTTCGCACCGCGGCCGACCCACTTCGAGCCGCGCGCGCGCAACGTGATCTTCCTCTACATGGACGGCGGTCCGTCCCAGGTGGACACGTTCGACCCCAAGCCGGAGCTCGCGCGCTGGAACGGAGAGCCGATGCCGGTCGAGGTCCCCGCGACCCAGTTCGATGACGTCGGCACCGTCCTCTCGTCGCCGTGGGAGTTCCGCCCGGGCGGGAACAGCGGCCTGGAGATCAGCGACCTCTTCCCGAACCTGCGCGAGCACGCCGACAAGCTCTGCGTCGTGCGATCGATGACGAACAAGTTCCCCGAGCACACCGCGGCGAACTACTTCCTGCACACGGGGCACAATCCCGCCGGTCGCCCGTCGATGGGCGCGTGGTGCGCCTACGGCCTCGGCTCGGAGGCGGACGACCTCCCCGGGTACGTCGTCGTCGACGGCGGTCTGACGCCGCCCGGTGGAATCGAGTGCTACGGCAGCGGGTTCCTGAGCCCGTCGTTCCAGGGGTCGAGCTTCAAGCCCGAGGGCGAGCCCATCGCCCACGCGAACGGCGCCCACACCGGGACGGAGCGCGAGCGCGCGCGACGCGGTCTCATCGACTCGCTCGACCGACGCCGCGGAGGCGAGGACCCGGCGATCG
>JBCCSK010000285.1:0-7958 GCA_039200205.1 Planctomycetota bacterium | reverse complement strand
CGTGAACGCCGTCACTCCCACTGGACCGAACGCCTCGCTCCGGTCCGCTGCGACGAGGTCCGCCCGACGGTTGCCATCGAGATCGATGCCTCCGAGCAGCGCGGAGCCGAAGGAGGTCGCGACGATCATCGCGGGGACGGTTCGCACGAGCGGCGAGAGTCCGACGACCTCGCGCCCGACCATCGAAGGACCGCTCAGCAGGACGTCGGGGCGTCCGTTCCCGTCCAGGTCGCCGGCCGCGAAGGCCGCGTCGACGACCAGCCCACGCTCTCCGAGGATCGGGCTCCAGCGGTCGTCGACGATCGGTCGATGCCCCGGCTCGAAGAGCGAGGTCTCGGGTCCTCGCGGGCCCTCGCCCGCGCCGCTTAGGAGAACGCGTGACGGCTCGGCGACGAGGATCCCGTCCGTGAGACCGTCGCCGTCGAGATCCCCGACGGGATCGAACCGACCGAAGCCGCCGACGGGCGCGCCGCCCCCGATCGACCGCCCGATGCCGCGCACGCGCCGGCAGCCCGCGAGCAGCCGTCCGTCCCGCCCCGATCGAACCTCCCAGCGGTCCTCGATCGCGAGCAGCAGGTCGTCCGCGCCGTCCTGATCGAAGTCGCCGAACGCGATCACCTCGCGCCAGTCCCGGTCGTGGCGCCGGAGCAGCGCACCGTCCACTCCCGAGCGAATCTCGCAGGAGCGCCACTGCGCGAACCCGACCAGAATGTCGTCCGTCCCGTCGCCGTTCGTGTCGCCCGCGCCGCGCAGCGCGTGCCCGAAAGACGTCCGCGCGGGGTTCGTCGTCCACCGCTGGAGGACCTCGCGCGTCGCGCCCGAGAGCACGAGCACGGCACCCTGCTGTCTCGCGTCGATCGACGCGGCCGGCGCGCCCACGGCGACCTCCGGCGTGCCGTCCCCATCGAGATCCGAGAGCAGGAGGACCGAGCGGCCGAAGTAGGCGCCTCCCTGCGTGGTCACCGGTGAGGCCGACGGGGAGGCGAGGAGCAGAGCGGCGGCGAGCGTGAGCATGGCGAGCGTTCGAGCGAGGGTTGGAGCATCGCCGGGACGCTCCAAGCGGACCACATCTTCCTCCGCGCCGTCCATTCTCGCTCGATCGCCGGCACCGAGCTGGTGACCGATCTCGAGTGGGCTCCTAGGGAGCGGGTCGTGGGGACGGTGAGAAGGAGCGACGACGACCGCGAGCGACTGGCGGGCGCGGGTCGGCGACGGGTGCTCCTGGTGGCCTGGGCGATCCTGCTGACGCTCTCGGGCGCCATGGCGGCGGCGGAGTGGCTCCCGCTCCCGGCGCCGTTCCTCTTCATCCTGCTGTGGTTCTTCCTCCTCGTCGTCTGCACGGCGTCCACCCTCGTCGAGGGAGTGTTCCAGCTCCTCGCCGTGGTCTTCGATCGTCGGTTCAAGCCGCGGCTCCTCACGGCGGCGTCGATGCTGCTGGTGGCGTGCGTCGGCGCCACGACCGCCGTCGCGCTCCTCCTTGCCGGGAATCGGATCCGCGCTCGCGCGTTCGCGAGGGCCGCGGACCGTGCCGACCCCCTCATCGCGGCGATCGACGGCTTCGTCGCCGAACATGGCAGGCCACCGAGCGGTTTGGACGCGCTCGTGCCGGACTGGATCGACGCGATTCCGTCGACCTCGTTGCTCACCTACCCCGACTTCTGGTACGAGCCCAGCGATCTTCGGAGGGAGTCGTATTGGGAGGTGGACGGACTCCCCCCGACGTGGAGCCTCAGGATCCACTGCGGCCGCGGCTTCGCGAACTGGGACGTGTTCATCTACTACCCGGACGGTCTGTACGAAGGAGTCGGACGCCGCTGGGGCGGCTGGCACGAGCTCATCCGCGGCTGGGCCTACGTGCACGAATAGACCGGCGCCTCCCCGAGGCCCGTCCGGAACGCGGCCGGTCTACTCGACACCCAGCTCCCGCAGCCGGACGAGCAGCGCGTCGCCGATCAGGTGGTTGCCGCGCTCGGCGGCCGTGTCGCGAACCGCGGCCAGGATCGCGCGGTTCAGCGCCTCGTTCTCCGGCGTGACGAGCTCCGTCTCGGGCCCGAAGCGCCTTCGCAGCGCGGCGACCGCGAAGCTCCGGAAGGAGAGCGACGCTTCGCGGAAGTAGCGCTGCGGGTCCTCGTCGATCGGGAGGTTCGTGACGCGCAGCGCGCCGTTCTCCTCAAGCACGAGTCGCGGCTTCTGCGCGTTACGGACGCGGAGCATCGCGCGGCCGAAGTCACCGACCATCGCGCTCATCACGACGATGGGGCGGTCCGCCATTCCGATCGTCTCGCGCATCATCAGGTACGACTGCCCGGTGCCGTACCCCGCGACGCTCCGCTCCATGCCTGAGCATCGCGGGATTCCCGGCGTCAGCGGACCTGGGCTTCGAACCTTGCTCCGTGTCCGAGGATCCCGCGCGCCGGCAGCCCGTCGTCGAATCGCGCCGGAACCTCGATCACCTTGCCTGCGCGCCGCACGAGCAGGAGCGCGCCCTCGTCGCGCATCGTGCGTGAGGTGAACTCGGCGAGGAACATCTCTGCGTCCGCGTCGACCCCGTCGACCTTCAGGAGGATGTCGCCGAGGCGGAGCCCGAGGGTCGCCGCCGGGCTGCCGTCGGGGAGTGCGACGACCTCGTAGCCGCCGATCGCCACCGGCTGGTAGACGACCGGAGCGCACGGCACGTCGTACTCGGCGAAGCGGTTCCTGAGGCCCGTCCGGGGGCGCACCCGGTACCGCCCCGGAGGCAGGCCCTCGAAGACGATCCGCTCGTCGTCGCCGGCCTTCACGTAGTCCCTCTGCTTGAAGGAACCCTCCACCTCCTGCAGGAGTTCGAACGGCTCGCCGGCACGGTCGGGCACGAGGACGACGAGGTCGTGGGTCGCCGTGACCTCGACGCGGACCCGGTTCGGCCCGGGAGCGAGTTCGACCTCCTGCACGGCGAGCGGAAGCCCGAAGGGGGAATCCTCGTGGAAGACGACGACGCGCGCGGTCCCGGGCGCGAGAGCCGTGAACGCGACGGCGCCGTCGCCGGGGACGTCGACGCGGTCCCCGACTCGCTGCCAACGCTCCTGGCCCTCGGCGGGGGGGGCCTCGACTCGAGCGCGGAGTCGCGCGTCGAGCACGCCGACGACCTCGACGACGAGCTCGCACGGCGTCTCGAAGAGGAACTCGAATCGCTCCGCTGCGGGGTCGACCGATCGGCTGACCGACCCGCGGCTCGCCGAACGGGCCGTCAGCTCCAGGGAGGTGATCTCCGAGCGCTCGACGGGGTCCGTCATGAATCTCCACCGCTCCAGCGAGAGCCAGTACTCGCCGCGCGGGCGGGCCTTCGTCCGGATCGAGGCCGAGACGCTTCTCCTGCCCATTCGTATCGACACGCCGAAGTCGCTCACGTCCTGGATCGGGCGGCCGGACGTGTCGACGCACGTGACGACGAGGTAGCGCGTCGGGTCGAGCGGCCCGAGTTCGATGCGGACGTCCGTCCGACCCTCGTCGACGACGATGTCGCGCGTCGCCTCGGCGGGTCCGTCGCCGCGGCCGACCTCCACCGCGTAGGGGCCGGCGGTGACGTCGAGGGCCACGAAGGGAGCACCGTCCTTCGCCTTGACCGAGATCCTCTGGCCGTCGCGCACGAGATCGCACCACGGCTCGAACGGCTGGCCGGCGTCCGGCCCGGGGACGACGTCGACGCGTACCGACGGATACCCGACGACCTCCAGGCGATGGGGGCCAGGGCCGTCGGCCGCCCTGTCGAGCGTCCGGATCGTCGATCGCTCCGCGGCGCGGTACTCGTCCCCGCTCACACGCGTCACGTCTCCGACCAGGGCCTGGACGGTCGCCGTCCACGACGTGACGCGCAGCGTCGGCGAGTCCGGCGTCCAGCGGTACTGCATGCGCTGTCCGTTCTGCTGCCGGACCACGATCATCGCCTCCTCGGGAACCAACCCGTCGGGTCGTACGACGGCGAGCTCGAACGTCGTCACCGCGCGCCCGAGCAGCTCGATCTCCGCGCCCGCGGCCGCGACTGCGGGGTCGAACTGGAAGTCCATGGCGTACGCCTGGACGCTGTAGCTGCCAGGGCCGAGCCCGTCCACGCGGAAGGACCCGTCGCTCGACGTCTGCGCTCGACCGGCGCGCCGGATGCTGACGAGGACCTGCCGCGCGTACCAGCTCATCACCGGATCGAGCGGCGCGGACGGTTCGTACGCGCGCCCCACCCGCGACGAGTCCATCGCCTGCGGGGCCGGGGCCGTCTGCTCCAGGGGGCCCGACACGATGACGGTCGCACGCGCGATCGGATCGCCCGCGTCATCGAGCGCGCGTCCGGAGACGACACCGTCCCCCTCGGTGCGCGGCAGACGGTCGAGCAGCGCGAACACCGCTGCGTCGAAGTCCGCGTCGCGGTCGAAGCTCGTCGTCGCGATCTCGTCACGCCCGTCGCTCGCCGGTTCGGGCTCGAGCAGCGCCGGTTCCTCTCGCTCGAGCTGCGGCGGATCGAGAGTCGCCAGCTCGGCCGCTCGTGCGATGCTCCTCTTCGTCGCGTCCACCTCGAGCGAGCGCGCGAGGGCGAAGCCGAGCGCGACACCGAGGATCAGGAGAGCGAGGCTGGTGAAGAGCGAGCGCATGGGTCTCCGGTCGTGAACGGGAAGGCCTGCACACGATACACGCCTACTCGACCCCCAGCTCGCGCAGCCGCGCGAGCAGCGCGTCCCCGATCACGTGGTTGCCGCGCTCGTTGTGGTGGCCCTCCCGGTAGAAGTCGCGGAGCCTCGCGCCAGACGCCTTCATCGCCGCGACGAAGAGGGGCCGGGTGTCGATGCACTCGATCCCGAGGTCCTCGCACGAGCGGAGGAAGAACTCCGAGCGTCCGTCGGGGCGGCGGAACTCGCCCGGCGGGTGGAAGAGGACGAAGAGGAGGCGCGCGCCGCGTTCGGATGCCGTGTCACGGACCTCCGTCAGGATGGCGCGGTTCAGGGCCTCCTTCTCGGGCGTGATGATCTCCGGCTCGGGGCCGAAGCGCTTGCGGAGCGCCGCGAGCGCGAAGCTCCGGAAGGAGAGCGGCGTCTCGCGGAAGTAGCGCGGCGGGTCCTCGTCGATCGGGATGTTCGTGACGCGGAGCGCGCCGTCCCTCTCCACGACGAGACGCGGCTTCTGTGCTTCGCGCGCCCGGAGTGTGGCTCGACCGAAGTCGCCGACCATCGCGCTCATCACGACGACCGGTCGGTCCGCCATCCCGATCGTCTCGCGCATCATGAGGTACGACTGCCCGGTGCCGTATCCCGGGACGCCGAGATGCACCACGTCCGTCCCCGGCAGCCGGTCGTCGATATAGCACGGGATCATGTCCGCGACGTCCCGCACCATGCCGGCGACGTAGGAATCGCCGTAGAACAGCACCTTGGGTCGCGTTCCGTCGCGGAGCTGTTCGAGCGAGCGCTTGTACAGCCCGAGCGGATCGTCCGGGGTCACGGGCACCTGGGACCAGCCCCGCGTCGGGTGGATGCGCCTCGGGAGGACGCGGCGCCCCTCGGGCGCCCAGCGCTGCTTGAGGATCCAGAAGTCGTCGTGCTCGTAGTCCGCGTCGAGCGCCGGGGCGCGCGTTGGCGCGTCCTCGAGCCGGAAGGACACGCGGAGCGCCGCCTCGGCGAGCAGCGGTGCGAGCGCGACGGACGAGATCAGGGCGATGCCGCCCTGTCGCGCCCATCTGCGCGAGCGCGACGGCGTGGTCTCTCCGTCCGCGCCGTCGCTCATCGTCCGGACGCGGCGCCGCTCTTCATCAGCTCGATCGCGACATCGTCCGACGTCAGCTCGCGTGCCACGAAGTACGGCCGATCGGTCGCGAGGAGCGTGACGCCGAGGTCGACGAGCTCCTGGTACTCCGACGCGTCTCCGTCCTCGGCGTAGACGTCGTCGAGGCGCTTGCCGGGGCGGCCGAGCGTGCCGAAGGCGGCCTCGATCTCCTCGCCGACGACGTACGCGATGGCGTCGGCGTCCGGGCTGCGGGTCCCGAGCCACGAGACGACGCGCGTCATGTCGACGCCGCCCTCCTCCAGTCGCGCGCGCTGCTCGGCGTTCCGCACGCCGGCGGTCATCATCAGCTCGGGCGCGATCTTCGCGACCTCGATCGCCTCGTCCTCGCTGTACGTGATCACGAGGACGTGGTTCTCCGCGTCCGCCGCGCGCACCGCGTCGACGATGTTGCGGAAGCTCGTCGTCGACTTGCGGTCGAGCTCCAGGATCGCGCCGTGCTCCGTCGCCCACGCGAGCGTCGCCGCGAGCGTCGGCGGATGGAAGCCCGTCGGGTCGCCGTCCGGATCGCGCAGGTCGAGCGTCTCGACGACGGCCCAGTCCGTGTCGGCGACGCCGCCGTCGTGCCCGCCCGTGCGCCGGAGCGAGCGATCGTGCATCAGGTAGAGCACGCCGTCCTGGCTCTCGGCGACGTCGACCTCGAAGACGCGGAGGCCCTCGTCGAGCCCGTGCTGGAGCGTCTCGATCGCGTTCTCGGGGAAGCCGTCCGTCGGCCCGCCGCGGTGCGCCGCGATCAGCAGACCGCCCGCCTCACGCACGTCGTCCATGAGGTCGGGGAGGGGCGGGAGCGCGGTGAACCTCGGGGCCTCGCGCGTCGCGGCGCTGGCGGTGCCGGGGTCGGTGGCGTCCTGGCACGCGGCCAGCGTGAGCGCGAGGAAGAGCGGCAGCAGTCGCATGGCGTCATCCTGCCGTCGCGCTGGTCCCTGTCGACCCGCGAGCGGTCAATCGGGCCGCGCCTCGTCTCAGGTCGAATTCCGAGCCACGGACTTGTGAAACGGACACGCTCCGGTCACCAAACAGGCTCGCTGCCTCGCACCACGTCCCGCTGCCCCTCGTTCGCATGCCCCTTCGCCCGATCCTCGCCGTCCTCGCGGCGGTGCTCCTCCTCGTCGCGTCCTCCTTCGCCTCCGCCGGTCTTCAGCGCGGCCGCAAGGCGACCCCGTTCGACGGGATCCGATGGACCGGCGGCGCGCCGGAGGTCCTCGTCGACGCCGAGTGGTACGAGCCGCTCGCGATCCATGGCGTTGCGGTGACCGACGTCCTCGCGTTCTGCGAGAAGCGCTGGCCCGGGCAGCGCGAGAAGCGATTCACCGAGGACCTCGCGGAGGCGATCGAGCGCATGGGCCATGAGCTGCCTCAGGCGGTGTCGCTCGATCTGCGCCGGCTCTCGGACGGGGAGGCGGTCACGCTGACGGGGATCCCCTGCACCGCGGCCAAGCGGACGAAGCTCGTTCGAGCCGCGCGGGAGAGGTCCGAGGCGCGCCCGACCCCGGCGGCGCTCTCGATGGAGAGCGCGGAGGCCGACCTCCAGGAGTTCGCGGCGCGGCTTCGCGACCAGTTCGCCTACCTGGAGTGGAAGGGGATCGACCTCGACGAGGCCGTCGCCGTCGCGCGGAAGGAGATCGAGGCCTCGCGCGAGGAGCCGAATTCCGACGTTCCGACGGCCGCGCTCGCCGAGACCCTGGACCGGATGCTGATGCGCTTCGGCGACGGCCACGCGCGCGTCCGATCGGACGCCATGCCGCGCTCGGAGCGCTGGCTCCCGACGCCGCGCCTCGAGATCGCCGGAGACGGCTACGTGGCGGTCCGGCCCGACCGCAGCGCGTTCTTCAGCGCCGGGCGACCCTACGTCGTCGCCATCGACGGCAGGCCGATCGACGACTGGGTCGACGCCGTGCGCCCGAGGATCCCCGCGGGGAGCGAGCAGATGATCCGCTTCGTCGCCGCTGGCCGTGTCGCCGACCTCGACCGCGCACGCGCCGCCCTGGGGATCGAGCCGTCCGACAGCGTCGAGATCACGTTCGCGAAGAACGCGCAGGGGCGCGGGAAGAAGAGCGCGACCTTCGACGTCGCGCGACGCTCGGCGCGCGCGGACCGCTGGCTGGAGCGCGAGACCGGCTGGCTCGAGACCCGTGCGGCGAAGCGCGTCAAGGGTG
>JBCCSK010000284.1:0-8022 GCA_039200205.1 Planctomycetota bacterium | reverse complement strand
CGCGGCCGCAGTCGCCGCCGCCGCCGCGGTGACGATCGCGAGCCGCGGCCGCGCTGCTGCTCGTCCTCGGAGTCCGCAAATCTGCCGCGGTTCCGGTGACGCCGGAGCCCGTCGAGCTCGCGGAGGTTCCGGCTCCCGCTCCCGTCGTCCTCGACGAGGTCGCCGCGCTCCCGCCCGTCCTGCGCGCGACCGAGGCGACGGCTGACGCGGAGCAGCTCGCCGCAGCCCTGGACGAGGTGGCGGTCGCGCTCCGCTTCGATCCAGCGTCTCCGGAGTCCGCCGAGGACTTCGCGCGGGCCGTTCGCCGCCGCGTCGACGGAGACGTCGCGCCGGCTGCGCGCGAGCTGCTCGACGATCCGACTTGTTCCGCGATCGCCGCGCGCCTCCTCGGCGTGACCGCGGACGTGCGGGACCGCGACCTCCTCGCACGCTCCGTCGCGGACGTTGGCGCACCCGCCGCGCTCGCGCTGGCGGACCGCGGTGAGCCTGGTCTGCGACGTCTCTGGAGCATGGCCGCTGCGGTGGACTCGACGCCGGACGCGGGCGTCGCGCGCTCCGCGCTGCTCGCAGTGGCGCGATTCGTGGACGACGACCGTGAGATCGTGCGCGCTGCGCCCGTGGACGCTCCGGCCGCGCTCGTGGCGCCGATCGTCACCGCTTCGCACGAGCGCGGGGCGACGCGCGCCGTGACGGGCTTCCTCGACGGCGGCGAGGACGCTTGGCTGGAGGCGCTCGCAGGTCGCCCGGACGCGGCCGACGCGGTGGCGACGGAGCTGGACGCGAATCCGCGTGAGCGCGAACGTGCGCTCGATCTCGTCGCGCGCCACGGGGACGAGCGCTGCCTCTCGTTCGTGCTGTCGTGCCTTCGGACCGAAGAGCGGGGAGCAGGCGCAGCCCTCGCCGCGCTGCCCGTCGATCCGACCGTCGACGCGATCCTCGAGCTCGCGCGTCGCGGGCGTCTGCGCGAGGAGGTCGAGGAGTCCGCGTGGCGCGCGCTTGCGTTCGACGGAAGCGAATCGCTGCTCGCGGCGATCGAGACGCGGGCGACGGAGCCGCGGAGCGCGAGCGATCTCGACGCCGTCCTGGATGCTCTGATGCGTGCGGACGTGCTGGCCGTCGGCGACGACGTCTCCGCGCGCGAGCTGCTCCTCGCGCTCTGCGAGGTCGACGCGATCGACGTCGAGGTCCGCGCGCTCGCACTGCTCTACGTCGCGGAGTCGACGCGCGACGATGGTGAGATGACTTCGACGGAGGCGCTGCGGCTGACGGCGCTGCGCGCCTCGTACGACGTCGAGCTCGCCGCGGCGGCCTGGATCGCCCAGGCCCGCGACCCCGAAGTGCGGGCGACGGCGCCGACCGCCGTGCGCACCGCGCTGGAGCGAGAAGCTCCACCCTCGGTTCGGCTCCTGCGCGTCGCGCGTGCGCTCGAGGGCGCTCGCAGCGATCGCGAGCGAACCACGCCCTGAGAACGTCGCGACGGAGACGTCGCGCGCCCACCCGTCCTCGACCCACTGCACGCCATGTTCGTGTCCATCGTTACACCTCTACTCGTCCTGTCCGCCTTTCCGTCCGACGAGGCGGCCACCGAGCTGCGCGTTCACGACGTCACCTCGCTCGTCTGGATCGAGGAGCCACACGGCGACGAAGTCGACGTGCCGCTCCTTCCGCTGATGCGTTCGCTCGCGTGGCAGTCGTCCGACGCATCCGAGTGGGATCGCACTGCCAACGCCGTCGAGGTGCTGGTGGACACGTTCATGGCGGCGGACTGGAACGACGAGTGGTCGATCGAGTTCGTCGAGCCCGCGGAGGTTCACCTCGACGCCTCGACGGAGGCGCACGAGCGCTTCGCGCGTCTGGTCCGCGCATTCGAGTCGGCCGCGCTCGGGACGACGACGCTCGTCGTGCACAGCTTCGTCAGTTCGGCGGAGATCCCGACGGGACTGGTCTCCGCGGAGCGCCTTCGCGCCGCCGTTGCGGACGGCGGGGCAAAGCCGACTTCCATTCGCGTGCCGCTCGAAGCGACGCGCTGGACGCGGGTCGTCGATGCGCAGTCGCACAGCGTCACGCTCGGCGTCCGCACGGAGATCGCTCAGGGGTCCATTGCGCAGTACGCGGCGACCGACGAGGTCGCGTCGGGGATGTCGCTGCACCTCGCCGCGAAGCCGACGGGCGCCGGGACGGAGGTCGGATACGTCCTGCGGTCGACGGTGCCGTCGGAGCGCGACCGTGCGACGCCCGTCGAATGCTCGACGGATTTCTTCGCCGACCACGTGGGTCGCGTCGTCTCTCGGGGCGGATCGTGGAGCGAGCCCTTCGCGCTGCGCGGCGGCGCCGCCGCGGGACGCTGCGTCGTGCGCACGAGCGACGCGCTCGTCGTTCGGGTGTCGGGCGAAGGCGACGGGTCGCTCTACCACGCGATCCTGGTCGACGGAGGCTCGCGGCACGCGGCGGAGTCCAACCGCGTCGCACTCGGGGAGGGACGCTCCGCCGAGATCGTCCCGCGCGGCTGCACGCAGCGGATCGAGCTGGGCGTGCGGCACGATTTCGGTGGCCAGAGGCTCATGGCGAAGGACACCAACGACCTCGAGTCCGGCTCGAACGAGAACCCGCTCCTGACGGCGATCCTGCGGCTCGGCGAGTCGCCCCGCTACGAGCGTCTGCGCGACCGCGCCGACGTGCTGACGACCTCCGATCTCGGGGCGAGCAGCCTGGCCATCGTCGACCAGGAGACGGCGGGTCTGATGGAGCGACTCCTCGCGCTGGACGCGCAGATGACCCCCGAGCAGCTGAGCGTCGACGTGCGTGCGACGGGGTCCGGTGCCGAACTGAGGGGCGGGTTCGCCCTCCAGGCCGGCGCGCGCGGCGCTCTGGTCGTCGGCGTCGAGGGGCTCGAGGCGGGTCGTTACAACGTCGAGGTCGCGCAGAAGGCCGCCGCGCGCGAGCCGATCGTCCGGACGCGCTTCGACGGACTCGCGATGCTCCTCACGCTCGACCCGATCGGCGAGGGCCGGCTCGCCTTCAAGGCCACGGGACAGTTCGCAGGAGACGCGCGCGATCGAGGCGGCGTGGCCGATCTCGTCGGGGGCAGTGGACTGAGCAGCCGCGACGCGCGTCAGCTCGTCATCGAATCGACCGGAGTGGTCGACGCAGAGGACGACGGCGGATGGACGATCCGGATCGGCGATACGTCCGGACGCGGCCTCGGTGTCGTGATTCGCGTGGCGCGCGCTCGATGAGCAGCCGCGATTCCAGCGTGCATGACTTGATGCCGGATTGACGCGTTCCGCGTCGGGACTGAACGGGGCCCTGATGGAGTGGGCAAGTGACCCTGCGCGGGGGACGTCAACGACGTCACCCGCGCTCTGCACTTCCTTTTCACTCCCTTCGCACGAACCCCATACAGCCCATGCTCAGCCCCACGCTCGCCGCCACCGCAGCGGCGCTGCTCGTCGCTCCTGCCTTCGCGACCGCCCAGGGCCTCGACACGAACGCCGGCCCGTTCCAGCGCATCGCATCGTTCCCCGTCTACCTGAACACGAGCATCGACGACGAGACGGTCGCCGAGATCGTCTCCGTCTCCGAGGACGGGAACACGCTCGTCTACACCGACAGCGAGATCGAGAACCTCGGCTTCGTCGACATCACCGATCCGGCGAACCCGACCGCTGCTGGCGTCGTTGCGCTCGGCGGTGAGCCGACGTCGGTCGCGGTTGCGGGCCCGTACGCGCTCGTCTCGATCAACACGAGCGTCGACTTCGTGAACACGTCCGGCGACCTCCTCGTCGTCGACATCGCGTCGCGCACGATCGTCGAGACGATTCCGCTCGGCGGCCAGCCGGACGCCATCGCCGTCAGCGACGACAACCTCTACGCCGCGATCGCGATCGAGAACGAGCGCGACGAGGATCTTGGCGACGGAGAGCCGCCGCAGCTGCCGGCCGGCTTCCTCGTGATCGTGGACCTCATCGGGCTCCCGGGCGACTGGACGACGCGCACCGTCGAACTGACGGGGATCGCCGACGTCTTCCCCGATGACCCGGAGCCCGAGTTCGTCGATATCAACGAGCTGAACATCGTCGCGGTCACGCTCCAGGAGAACAACCACATCGTCACGGTCGACCTCGCGAGCGGCGTGATCCTGTCGGACTTCTCGGCCGGCACGGTCGATCTGACCGACGTCGACAACATCGAGAACGATCTGATCGAGCAGGGCTCGAGCCTGGGCGCCGTCCCGCGCGAGCCGGACGCGATCGCCTGGACGTCGTTCCTCACCTTCGCGACCGCGGACGAGGGCGACCTCTTCGGCGGCAGCCGCGGCTTCACGACGTTCATCCCCTTCGGCCCGATCCTCTTCGAGGCCGGCAACACGCTCGAGCACCTCGTCGCGCGCATCGGCCACTACCCCGAAGCCCGCTCCGAGAACAAGGGCAACGAGCCGGAGGGCGTCGAGTTCGGTGAGTACAGCGACGCGCGCTACCTGTTCGTTGGCTCGGAGCGCTCCAGCGTCGTGTTCGTTTACAGCCTCTTCGAGGCGCCGATCCTCGGCGCGCTCTCGCCGGTCCTCGTGCAGGTCCTTCCGACCGGCGTCGGCCCGGAGGGTCTCCTCGCGATTCCTGACCGCGACCTGTTCGTCGTCGCGAACGAGGTCGACGAACGAGACGCGAAGATCCGCTCGACGCTCATGATCTATTCGCGCAACGGCGACGGCGACTACCCGGACATCGAGTCGGACGATCGCGCCGGCGAGTCGGTTCCGATTCCGTGGGGCGCGCTTTCCGCGCTGGCGGTCTCGCCGTCGAGCGACGACGTCCTCTACACGGTCCACGACAGCTTCTACATCAAGTCGCGCGTCTACGAGATCGACCGCTCGCAGTCGCCGGCGCGTATCGTCGCCGAGCTGCCGCTGCTCGACTCGACCGACGTGCTCGGTAACGCGCTGCGTCGGGTCAAGCTGACCCTGCCGGGGGCGGACGACTTCGCGATCGGCTCGCTGCTCAACGACGACGACACCGTGAACCTCGACCTCGAGGGCATTGCGGTGGCTCCGAACGGCACGACCCTCTGGGCGGTGAGCGAGGGCGCCGGCAACCTCGTCGGCGGCGTCAGCGATCCGAGCGATCGTCCGCTGACGAGCCCGAACCTGCTCCTCGAGCTCGAGCGGAACCCGATGGGGACCGGCCTCGAGATCGTCAGCGTCATCGGCATCCCGTTCGAGCTGCAGAACAGCCAGCTCCGCTTCGGCCTCGAGGGCGTGACGTTCGGCGACGACGGCGCGCTGTACGTGTGCTTCCAGCGCGAGTGGTCCGCTGCCGGCGATCCGAGCGGGCTCGTCCGAATCGGCCGCTTCGACCCAATGACCGGCTCGTGGACGTTCGCGCACTACCCGCTCGACGCGGCGACCTCGCCGTTCGGCGGCTGGGTCGGTCTGTCCGAGATCGCGAACATCGGCGGTGGCCGTCTCGCGATCCTCGAGCGCGACAACCAGGGCGGACCGGACGCCGCGGTCAAGCGCATCTACTCGATCGACGTCGATGACGTCACGTTCCGCGCCGTGACCGAGACGCTCGACGTCTTCACGAAGACGCTCGAGTCCGACGTCCTCGCGACGTCGCTCTTCGACGACCTCGGCGTCCTTCCCTTCGAGAAGCTCGAGGGCATGACGATCCTGTCGAACGGCGACACGCTGATCGTCAACGACAACGACGGCGTCGACGACAACAGCGGCGAGACGCGCATCCTCACGCTGCCAGGCCTCTTCAACTGACGAGTCCTGCGATTCCGCGCCCGTCGCTTCCCCCGAGGGAAGCGGCGGGCGCTTCGCGTTGTGGGGGGCTTCACCGTCTGGCAACCTCGTCCGGATGCGCAATCGGACCAAGCGCGACCGCTGGCAGGACAACCTCTCGATGGAGCGGGTGCACGAGCCCGACCTCGCGTCGATCGTCGGCGGGGAGACGTACCTGCGCGGCGAGTGGGGCGCCCGCGTGTTCGGCCGCCGGGCGCCGATCACGCTCGAGCTCGGCTGCGGCCAGGGGCTCTTCGCGATCGACCTCGCGCGACGTCACCCCGAGCGCGACGTCGTCGGGGTCGACATCAAGGGTCATCGCTTCTGGCGCGGTGCCCGGATTGCGCACGACGAGGGGATTCGCAATGCGGCTTTCCTGCGCGCGCGGATCCAGTGGCTCGACCGGTTCTTCGCGCCGGGCGAGGTCGACGAGATCTGGCTGACGTTCTCCGACCCGCAGGTGGGGGACAAGCGCGGCACGAAGCGGCTGACCTCGGCGCACTACCTCACGCTCTACCAGGGCCTCCTGCCCATGGGCGGCGCGGTCCGGGTCAAGAGCGACAGCCCCGAGCTGTTCGAGCGGACGCTCGAGGATGCACGCGTGGCCGGGATGGAGGTCACCGGTGTCTCCGCTGACGTACACCGCGGACAGGAAAGCCCGTTCGATGACGACCTCGCCGCGGCTCTCGCGTTCCGAACCGCATACGAAGAACGCTGGCTCCGCGAGGGGCGAACAGTCCACTACGTGGGCCTCATGAAGGTGGCGGAAGTCGCGCCAGAGGCGCTCACTGCATCGCGACGCTTGCTTCGGGGCCCCAGCGAGCGAGTGAAGCCGCGCTTTCCAGGCGTCGGCGACGAGCCCGCGTAACGGCTCCGAATGTGAAGCCAGTGCAAGCTGGCTCTGCGATTGTCGCAGGTGCGTTCGGTTGGCCCGCGATTCGCGATTCCTGGTCAAGGAAACGCGCGCGCCCGGACGTATGTCCCCCTGCAACCCCGCCCAGGTGTGCTGCGCCTCCCCAGCGTCACCCATCCATACGGCGCGTGCAATTCGGGCGACTCACGTCGCCGACAATGCCATGTCACTGCCTCGTAGCCTCGCTCTGCCTCTCTCCACCGCCGCTCTTGCCCTCACCGCGTCCGCTGCGCCGAACGAGCTGACCAACGTCCGCTGGAGCGGAGAGTCGGTCGCCCTCGACGACCTCCGCGACGCCGCCGACGAAGAGGCCCTCGCGGCGATCTCCGAACACCTCGCGCGCTACGACGAATGGATGCGCGGGACCGAGGACGTCGTCTCGCTCTCCGAGGATCTGCGCGTGATCCTGATCGCCGGCGACGAGCGCACCTCGAAGAAGCGCATGAAGCTCGTCGAGAAGACCCTCGAGGCCTTCGACGGCCTGATGGCACCGCCCGATCGCTCGGGGAACGACGAGGACTTCGTGATCGCCGAATGGGGTGTCGGCGACCACGTGCCGGACGCCCAGCCCGTCGTCCTGATCGAGGTCGAGGACCAGGACCGCTACCTCTCGCTCGTCGAGGGGATCGGCTCGCAGGCTCCGCACCTCGCGACCTGGGCCCGGACCGCCGCGGGACTCCCGGGATTCGCCGAGGAGCAGGTCCACGCCGCGGCCTGGCAGTCGGCGCCCGACGGCTACGAGCTCGGCGACGTGTGGCGCCCGGAGAACGAGCTCGTCAACCGCCTCGCTCGCCTCCTGCTGCACCGCTCCTACGGCCCGCAGCCGACCTGGCTCCGCGTCGCGGTCGCGTGGCGCGTCGAGATGGAGGTCATGGACTCGATCTACTGCTTCCCGTACCGCGCGGGCTTCGTCGGCATCGCCGAGCACGGCGGCTGGGAGAGCGAGCTCAAGAGCGCGTTCAAGCGTCGCACGGACGTCCCCGTCGGCATCGACGAGTTCGCGCGCTGGGAGCGGAACGAGTGGGACGAGGAGAGTGCGCAGATCGCGTGGGGAATCGTCGAGTACCTCGCGCGGCACGAAGCCGAGGCGCTCCCGGCGATCGCCGAGGAGTTCCGCGTCCGCTACAAGGCCGGCTACCGGACGACGCACGCCGACGGAACGTGGACGACGAACCCGGGCTTCCAGGTCCCGATGGACGCGCAGCGCGAAGTCCTCGTCGCCGCGACCAGCGAGGACGTCCTGGAGCAGGCGACCGAGTTCTTCCGCAAGGGCAAGCGCTACAAGCCGAAGCGCCGCCGCTGAGCACGCGACCCAAACCCGGTTTGG
>JBCCSK010000283.1:0-8072 GCA_039200205.1 Planctomycetota bacterium | reverse complement strand
CGTGCTTGAGCAGGTAGAAGCGGAAGTACTCCCGCCACTCAGCTCGAAGCGGAGCCAGTAGGTCGAGTCGTTGCTGACGCGCTGCCCCTCGTAGGCGAGCGTCTGTTCGGCGACCCGGCGTGGCGAGAGGCAGCCCAGCGCGAGCCAGGGGGAGAACTTTGAAGAATAGGACGCGCCGATCAGCCCGTTGCGTGTCTCCTTGTACCGCCGGAGGTGGTCGCCCTCGAAGACCCAGGACTGGATTCGTGCCCGGCCCGCCTCCTCGCCACCGGGCTTCGACTCGACGGCGGGCACGGAGTGATCGATGGGATAGTCGCCAGCGTCGAACCTATCGAGGTTCGTTGCAGGCCAGCCAGACGTCACCTTGGCGGGCAGCCCATCGAGGCGCTCGGGCTTCAGCACATCGAGCGGGTCCGAGAGCGGAACTTCCTGGAGCGCTTCATGAACGCGCTTCTGCATGTGACGGCGGAAGTCGACCGCCCGCGAGTACGCCTTTTCGGCCCAGCTCAGCGGGATGATGCCGCACGAGTCCACGGCCTCGCAGCGCACGTCGATCTTCTTCGCCACCTTCGCGACCCACTGCGGGAGGTGGAAGCACGGCCATTCGTCCGTGACGTAGAGGCATGCGTCTGCGGCGAGCGCTTCGTGAAGGCCGCGACCCGCGTTCTCCTCCGGCTCGACGTAGGGGTGGTAGGTCACCGCAGTCGAAGCGAGGGCGTCGCGCACGTCGCGCATGCCCTCGACGGCAAAGGTATGCATCCGGTCGCTCGCCCACCGGTAGCTGCATGAGAGCGCCTCCACGACGACCAGCGGAACCTCTAGCTCGATCGCGCGCGCGAGTGCGTGCTGGAGACCGAAGTTCCAGCGCGTTCGGCGCTGCGCGTTCATCCAGTAGACGACGTAGCGGCCCTCGGAGTTCAGGGACTTCGCGGCGTCGACGACGCGGACTCTCGAATCGGGTGCGTGCATGGCGAGGAATTCGCCCCGCAGCGCCCTTCGGATGCCTACGCGAGCAACCCGGGCAGCACCCCCGTGCTGTCCGAGAAACGTTCCGCCCGGATCCCGGCGGCACGGAGCGTCGTCAGCAAGAAATTGCTGAAGGGGACCTCATCCGCGTTCCGGTGGAATCTGCCGTGCCGCACCCCGAGCGCCTTGCCTCCGATGAGTGCGGTCGGGTAGTTGCGCGCGTTGTGCGTCGTGCTGCAGCAGGAGCCGTAGCTCACGAGCGTCCTGTCGAGGAGCGGACCGAACTCGTCTCGAGTCGTCGCGAGACGGTCGAGGAAGTAGCCGAACTGTTGCGCGTACCAGCGGTCGAACTTGCCCCACTCCTCCCAGTGACCGTCAGCGAGATCGTGGCTGATGGTGTGGTGCCCTTTCTTCAGGCCGAGTGCGATCTTCGGGAAGTTGTCCCCGAAGCCCATGCCGTCCTCGCGGCCCATCATATAAGTGACAACGCGCGTCAGGTCGGTCTGCAGCGCGAGGACGATCAGGTCGAACGTGGCACGCAGATAGTCACGTGCGGCCGTCCTCGGGTTCGGATCGAGCTCGAGGTGCTCCGCGCTGAACGGCTTCATCGGCACGTCGAGCCAGGCCTCGTTGCGCTTGACCTGCTCCTCGACGCGGTTGAGCGAGGCGAGGTACTCGTCGATCTTCTCGCGGTCCCGCTCGCCGAGGCGCTTGCGGAGGCGCTTGCTGTCCTCGAGCACGAGGTCGACGATCTTGCGGCCGCGCGCGAGGCTCTTGCGGCGCTCTTCGCTCGTGCCGCCGGTGGGGGCGAAGTAGCGCTCGAAGATCGCTCGCTGGCGGTGCTCCGAGGGGATGGGGCGACCGTTCTGGTCGAACGAGAGCGTCGAGACGCGCGACTTGTAGCCGACACCGCCGTCGGTCGAGAGGACGAGGCTCGGGAGGCGCGTGTGCTTCTTCAGCTCGCGCGCCGCGACCTGGTCGACCGAGATGGTGTTCAGGTAGCGGTCGCCGCGCAGGTCACCGCCCGTCAGCCACGTGTCGCCGGCGAGGTGCCCGAGGAGCTCGCGGCTCTTCGGGTGGGAGAGGCCGCCGAAGACGCTGAGCTGGTCGCGGTGCCGCTCGAGCGGCTTGAGGACCTCGGTCAGCTGGAAGTCCTTGCCGTCGCCGCTCGGGAACCAGCGCCACTGGGCGCTCTTCTCGTCGTCCTCCTTGGGGAGGCTGCAGCCGTTGGGGAAGTAGACGTAGACGAGGCGTCGCGGCGGCGCGGGCGCGGCCGTCTTCGACTCCATCGCGTGCAGGTAGGGCAGCGTGACGGAGACGCCGGCTCCGCGCAGGAACGCGCGGCGGGAGAGGTGCCAGGAGCGGGGTCTCGCCATCGGTGCAGTCTATCGGCTCTCCGCGATCCGGTTCCTCCCGGGAGATCAGCCGCGGTCCCCGTCGCGGTCCTTGTTCTTGCGGAAGCCGAGGAAGCCCCCCGCGCCCGCGGTGGCGCCATCGGGGAGGAGGCCAATCACCCAGCTCTGGGCGTCGCCGAGGGCGTCCATGACGCCGCCCGTGACGTTCTTGACCTGCTCCTGCAGATTGGCGTTGTCGAAGACGCCGAAGTAGTTCAGCGCGACGGCGCCGGCGGTGAGCGCGAGGAGGAGCCCGATCGCCTTCGAACGCGTGCGTCGGAAGAGCGCGCCGACGACGTAGCCGCCAGCGAGCGAGAGCCCGAGACGTGCGGCCCAGGGGCCGCCGCTGGCGATGGGTCCCGAGTCGAGACCCTTGATCTGCGCGTAGAGCATCGCGATGCCGCCGAGCACGGCCGCACCGAGGCCGAGGCGGACGGTGGTGGACTGGAGCGGTGCGAAGTCGTCGTCGTCCTTGTCGCGGGATGCCATGCCGGCAGTATCGCTGTTTCCTTCGAGGACCTTCCACACCGGATCGGGCCGGCCGGGCAGAGAAAAACACTTCTGACGCCGCATCTCTCCTCTTGCGTCGATACATTGAGAATGAGTCGCAATCCCATGGCCGCATGCGCTCCCAACCGCCGATGCAATCTCGCAGCTTCCAGACCCTCTCCCGTTCGCTCCAACGCTGCGTCCTGCGCGTCTGCTTGAGCGAGGACGACCTCCGAGACCTCGGCTGCTGGGACGAGGAGCGTCGCTCGCAGACTCTGTCGCAGGCCGTCCTTCACCGCACCTGCCTCCAGCGCGCCTGCCGCGAGGACGCGAAGCTGGCCCAGCGCGTCACGGACCGGCTGGACCTCATGTACCTCGACACGCTCGTGCTGATCGCGTCGATGGACTCGATCGAGCTCGAGCGGATGGTGACCTGCTGGGTCGAGGATCCCGACGGACGAGCACTCCCTGCGCTGCTCTGGGCGCTCCTGTCGGACGGGCGGAACCGGGCGCACGCGCTCGGGCTGCGACTGCGCCACGAGGCCGAGGCGATCGCCCTCGACTCGTTCGTGCAGAGCGGCGAGTAGGGCCCCGCCGCCGCCGCGTGGGAGGTGAGGCTCCTTCATTCAATCTTCACAATTCCTGCAATTGAGAATCAGTCGCAACGGCGTGTAAACTCCCCGCGCTCGAGCTGACGACACGTCCGCTTCTCCACCCTCCAATGCACCTCTCTCTTCACGCACTCCCCGCACTCCTCGTCCTCAGCGCCCCCGCGCTCGCTCAAGGCGCTGCGGACAAGTTCGATGCCGACGAGACGCCGGCCTTCCGCGGGACCGTTCACTCGCAGTTCGCTGGCTGGGACGTCTTCACCGTCCCGTTCGCCGCCCCGAACTTCCCCGACGATACGTCGTCCGACCTGAACGCGTCGATCACCCAGCTGACGCCGGGCGCGATCATCACGTCGACGCAGAACATCTATCACCCGAGCTCGGCGCCGTTCTACGAGATCGACGTCTTCCCGGGCGCCGAGGTTCGCCAGGTCGTGTTCCAGGCGCGCACGCTCGGCAACCTGGTCGACACGTCGTCGATGCTGCTGAACTACCCCGGCGGCACCATCGCACCGACAGAGATCCGCGACCTCACCGTGCCCGCGTTCTCGTACGAGACCTACTACGCGTGGGACCTCACGGCCGCGGGCGTGTCGGTGACGGACTTCACGCTGACCCTCAACGGGGCGGCGGGCAACGTGAGCCTCGACGCAGCGCTCCTCGACGTGCGGACCGACGGCGTCATCGGCACGAACTACTGCTCGACGAACGCCAACTCGACCGGCCAGCCGGGCTCGATCGAGGCGCGCGGATCCGACGTGTTCGAGATCAACGACGTGACCCTCGTTGCGGACGACCTTCCGTTCTTCTCCGCGGGCTACTTCCTCGCGAGCACGACGCAGGACTTCGTCGCCAACCCCGCGGGTAGCCAGGGCAACCTCTGCCTCGGCGGAGACGTCGGGCGCTACAACACGAGCGTGTTCAACACCGGCACCACCGGCGCCGGCTCGCTCACGATCGACCTCACGTCGATCCCGCAGCCGAACGGGCCGATCACGGGCGCCGTCGGCGAAACCTGGAACTTCCAGTGCTGGTACCGCGACACGAACCCGTCGGTCACGAGCAACTTCACGAACGGCGTCTCCGTGACGCTCAACTGAGCGGTCCCCTGCGGCCATGCTGATCGCAACCACCGCACTCGTGGCCCTGGCCGCGGCGCCGCAGAGCTTCACGGCTCAACGCGCCGCGGCCGCGGGGCCCGATCCTGGTTCCACGCGCTTGCTCATGACCCCGAGCGGTGCACCCTCGATCCCGGATCAGCCGTTCCTCTTCGGCGGCGGCGTCGCCTCGGGCGACATCGACCGTGACGGGGATCAGGATCTCGTGATCGCGACCGCAGCGGGTCCTGTCGTCTGGGACAACGCAGGGACCGCCGGCTTCGTCGACGACACGTCGAATCGCGTCCCGGTGAGTTCGGGGCAGTGCTCCAACGTGGTGCTCGAAGATGTCAACGACGACGGTTGGCTCGACCTGATCGCCGTCGGCACGACCTCGAACCGCGTCGACCGGGTCCTCGCCAACGATCGAACGGGACGCTTCGTCCTCGTCGCGGATCTGCCCTCGGCAGGCGCCGTGACGAGCGGCATCGCTTTCGTCGACGTCGACGGGGACGGGGATCGTGATCTCGTTCGCTCGATCGGTTCGAACGGTCACGTCAACGAAGTCGGCTCGGACACGCTTCTCGCCAACGATGGCGCCGGCAACTTCTCGGACGTTCCGGGATTCCAGCTCGCGAGCTGGAACGACGTCTCGCGACCGACGACCGGCGTCCTCGCGTTTGACGCGAACGGTGACGGGATCGAAGATCTTCTTTGGCTTCGCGCCGACAGCAGCACCTTCACGGGCTCCTTCGGCTCGCGGAACTCGCTCGTGCTCGGACTCGGCAACGGCCGCTTCGCAGAAGCGCCCGACGCTCTGCCCGACGTCGAGGACAACAGCTACGGTGCAGTCGCCCACGACATCGACGGTGACGGCGACCTCGACGTGGTCGTCTCCAACGTCGTCCTCGGCGTGGGCAGCATCCAGTCCGCGGACGTCCTGGTGAACCAGGGCGGCGCGCAGGGCGGCGTGGAAGGTGAGTTCCTCGAGAGGGTCGGCGCGATCGAAGAGATGCCGATCCCGAGCGAGGCTCTCCGGCTCGGCGTCGTGGCCGGTGACATCGACCTCGACGGTTCGCTGGACGTCGTGTTCGAGGTCCACGATCTGCCGCCGGGCGGCAATCAGCCGGTGTACCTCGGAACCCCGGGGACATTCTCGTTCGGGCGTCTGACGACGCTGGCGACGGGGACGTTCATCGCGGGCGGCGCCACGCTGTTCGACGCGGACGGCGACGGCGATCTCGATCTCTTCATGACCGCTTCGGGGTCCGCGGCTGGCGGGTCCAATCCGGGCGCGGCCCGGCTGTACCGCAACACCACGCGCTGACTCTTCCCACCTGGTCGGGGCGTCGCCGGCGACGCCGCAATGTCACACCCATTGGCGTGTGTCACCTCGAGCCCGCGGCCCGCCAGCGGCGGCGCCCCGACCTTTTCTCTTCGCCTCTCACACTACAGGCTCGACCAGCACAATGCTCCTCCCGGCTTTCGCGCT
This sequence comes from Planctomycetota bacterium, assembly GCA_039200205.1. GTDB lineage: Bacteria > Planctomycetota > UBA1135 > UBA1135 > Saltatorellus. The sequence continues at coordinate 2,026 of JBCCSK010000283.1, read as the reverse complement.
CGCGTGTCTCGCGGGTGACCCCGACCTGACTGCCGCCGACGACATCGCGCAGCCCGGTGCTCCGCTCCCGAGCGGAACGACGATCGGCTTCCTCCCCCGCGGGCTGACGAGCTTCGGGGCCGCGGTCGTGGACGGTTCGCTCTACGTCCTCGGCGGGTACTTCGGCACTCCTCACGCCTACTCGCGCGAGGGACAGTCGGGCGCATTCGTGCGGATCAACCTGTACGACCCGCGCGACGTGAGCCTCCTGCCCGACGTCGAGCCGGCCCAGAGCGTCGAGCTCGTGGTGTATCGGGGCCAGCTGGTCCGCGTCGCGGGAATGCACGCTCGTAACCACGAGGGCGAGCCGACCCAGCTCGAATCGTCGACCGAGGTGAGCCTCTTCGACCCCCTCTCCGACGAGTGGACGAGCCTGCCCGACCTCCCCGAGCCCCGTTCCTCCCACCGGGCGGTGGTCGTCGGTGACACGCTGTACGTGGCCGGCGGCTGGAACCTGCAGGGGAATTCCAAGTCGAGCGAATGGCACGACGACGTCGTCGCCCTCGACCTGACGTCGCCCGAATCGGGGTGGACGTCGATCGAAGCGCCCTTCCGCGCCCGCGCGCTCGGTGCCGCAGCGGTCGGCGGGAAGCTCTTCGTCGTCGGCGGGATCACGCCAGACCGCGACATCTCGAAGGACGTTCGGATCTACGACCCCGAGACGGGGACGTGGAGCGAAGGCGAGCCCTTCCCCGACTTCGGCTTCGGGATCACGGTCGCGGCGGACGGCGAGCAGCTCTACGCGAGCGGCAGCAGCGGCACGGTCTACGCACTCGACGCGACCGGCAAGGACTGGACGAGCGTCGCCACGCTGACGACCGGACGGATCTTCCACGAACTCGTCGTGGGTGGGGGCGAAGGCAGCCTCCTCGCACTCGGTGGGATCGCGGGCATGAACACGTCGGGGCGGATCCGAGCGATCGAGCGCGTCGACCTTCTCCAGGCGCCGTTCGGCGGAGCGATCGAGCGCTTCACGATTCCGGCGCCGTGCGCGACGCGGAACCGCTTCGGACTGTTCGCGAAGCGCCGCTCGCTCTACGTCTTCGGCGGGAACCAGAGCCTCGGCGACCACGACTTCGACGCCGAGAACTTCCAGAGCGAGGCCTGGCGCTTCGACCTCGGCGACCTCACCTGGACGCGGCTCGACGACCTCCCCGCGGGGCGTCAGACGATGCAGACGGCGCTGTCCGAGGAAGGCGAGGTCGCCTATGCGATCGGCGGCTTCGGTCGCGACGGTGAGGGCGCGTCCTCCCTTGCGACCGGGTTTGCGTACGAGTTCGAATTCGACGACTGGGTCGACGGTCCGGCGCTCCCGGTGTCGCGGACGCAGTTCGGCCTCGTCCAGCACGGCGGCTCGATGTACGCGTTCGGCGGCGTCGACTTCGATCCGAAGCGGGGTGAGCGAGCGAGCTTCGTTCACCTCACCGACGTCGCACGCTGCGAGAACGGCTCCGAGGCGTTCGAGGCGACGGACATCGAGCTGCCCCGCGCGCGCCGCGCGTTCGCCGGCGCCCTCGTCGGCGATCGCTACGTGATGGTCGGCGGCATGCGCGACGGCTTCGAGCTCGTCGAGGAGGTCGACGTCTACGACTTCGCGACCGGCGAGTGGGCGACCGCGGCTCAGCCGGCCCGCCCCCGGCTCGCGGCGGACTCCGTCGTTCTCGACGGACTCGTCTATTTGGTCGGCGGGGGCTCGCTCGATGCCGCAGGCAAGATCGAGCCCAACCCGAGCATCGAGGTGTACGACCCGGCGAGCGACTCGTGGCGCACGCTCGTCGCAGACCTCGGCATGGACATGGAGCACGCGCGCGCGCTGGAGGTGGACGACAAGATCCTGATCGTCTCCATGCACCGCGAAGGTGACGCGCGCGCCGAAATCGTATTCGTCGACCCCGCCCGAATGAGCGGGGCCGACTGAGACCATCGATGTGGCAGTTGGGGCCGTGTCGATGGACGTCGCGTGTGACCGCACGCGTCGTCGAGGCTG
>JBCCSK010000282.1:0-8118 GCA_039200205.1 Planctomycetota bacterium | reverse complement strand
GCTCGCGCCACGGGCGGCCGGGAGCGGGTCGCTCCAGCCCCGACTCGTCCAGTCGACGGAACTCGGCGCCCAGAGCCGTGGTCACCGCTGTCGCGTCCATGCCGTAGGGCGGTCCACCTTCGGCCGCTGGCCGTCCCACCGGGAACATGAGCGCGGCGTAGTGGCCGCTCGGTGCGACGAGTGCTGCCGCGCGGCGCCCCCACTCTTCCCGGACGTCGGGCGAGATCGCGCAGAAGAACGTGTGATCGAAGAGGAGCTCGAAAGGCTCGTCCTCGTAGGTCAGCGCGTCGACGACCAGGAACCGGCCGCCGTAGCGCTCGAGTGCGGGCCCGAGGGTTCCGCTCAGCGCCTCGACCACGTCGATCGCCGTCACGTCCCAGCCGCGGCGGGCGAGCGCGAGCGCGTCGTGGCCGCGCCCTGCGCCCGGGACGAGGACGCGCGCTCCCTCGCGGGGCGGGGCGAGCCGTCCATCCTGGAGGCGTAGCGCGAGCTCGGGGTGCGGACCGCCGAGATCCCAAGGCGTGTTGCCCGACTCGTATCGGTTCGCCCAGTCGTGCGCCGTCTGGATCGTGCTCGCGTCGCGTTGAGCCATCGCAGGAGAGGGTGAGCGGCGCGCCGCGATCGCGCAAGGCCCCCCTATTTCTGGAAGCTGAGCGCCACCGTCCGGCCTCCCGTGGACTCGGCGAGCGACTGCCAGCGCTTCTCCAGGCCCCTGGGCGCGTCGAGGAGGACGAAGTCCAGCACGACGGGGCGAAAGCGAATCTGCTCGCGGACCAGGTCGACCATCAGGTCGACGTCCCAGCGCATACCGCCCGTGGGCGCCCCGTCGGTCAGGACCATGACCCGATCGATCGCGTCGAAGGACAGGGCGAGCTGGAGCGCATCGAAGAGATTGCCGCTGCCCTGCATCGACGCGTTCGAGAAGAACTTCTGGGCGAGGCGGACGTTGCGCTGCGTCGCGTCGATGGGCCGGTCGGTGAACGGGTGCGGCTCGCCGGTGTACGGAACGAGGAAGAACGTCCCCGTCTGTACGAGGCGTTCGAGGAGCGCGATGACCTCGGGATCGAGCAGGTCCTTGCGACGCGTTCCGTCGGCGCGCTCGTTCCACAGCGAACCCGAGAAGTCGACGAGGATCGCGACGCGGTCGCTCTCTGGCTCGAGTCGCGAGAGCTCTGCGACGGTTCCCGAACGTCGACGGGCCTCGCTGTACGCGTTCTTCGTCTGCGAAGGATCCCAGTCGTGCGGCAGATGGTCGACCGTGTGCTCCCAGGCGACGAGCTTGTCGCCGTGCCGCATGCCGGTCATCCAGCGGAGCGCATCGACGATCTTGCCGCGCACGGCCGGACGCGGCTCGACGCGCAGCCGCTCGAGCAGCACGCTCGGCGTCGAGCGGAATCCCTGGAGGCGCATGAGCTCGAGAGCCTTCATGCGGACGGCGGGATCCTCGTCGAACGCGGCGGCCTCCAGGATGCCCTCGAGGCCGGGATCGCCGAGGTCGGTCGCGACCATCAGGTACGAGCACCGCGTCTCTCGATCGCGGATCTCGCGGACCCGGTCGAGCGCGCGCCGCGCCGACGATCGCGAGAGCGCTGCGAGGGCGTGGAGCGCGGCGGCGCGCACGCGGTCGTCCGCTCTGCGCTTGAGCAGCCCTTCGGCGCGCTCGACGAGCTCGAAGACGTCGCCGGAGAGCGCCTCGCGCCTCGCCAGCCGCTCGACCGACCAGAGCGCCGTGCGCAGCGTTGCGGGATCGCGGCGGTCGAAGCTGCGCGCGATCCGCTCGGCCGGAACGGGCCCGGAGAGTCGCCCGATCGCCTCGGCCGCGCGCAGCCGGACGACCTCGTCGCGCGACCGAAGTCCGTCGGAGCCTAGCAGCAGGTCGCCGACGCCGAGCGACTCGAACTCGACGACGACGAGCTGGGCCTCGTCCGCGACCTTCCCGCTCGGGTCGGCGAGGGCGCTGACGACGAGCTCCATCGCGTCCTCTCCCCCCAGCGTGCTGAGCTTCTTGACCGCGCTGCGCCGCTTGTCCGGGTGGTGGTCACGGAGGGCGGTACGGAGGTCATCGACATCCGGCGGGTCGCTGCCTCGCGCCTGGACGGACGCGTGGGCAGAGCCCGTCGCGACGAAGCCGGCGACGGTGAGAGCGACGAGAGAACGGACGATGGGGATCCACGGCACGGGAAGCGCCTCCTCGGGTAGGACGTACAGCAGCGGCCACGAAGCGTGCCCGCCGTCGAACGACGACCGATCGGGAGCGCGCTCGGTGTCGACCGATGCGCTCGAAACGTCCTATCCGCCGCGGATCGCTCGGCTACGCACTCCCCGTCAGCCGATCACGCCCGGGTTGACGATGTACACCATGACCAGGGCCACGACGACGAGCGTCGACGCGACCCACCCAAGGAGCGACGACTTGCCCGGCATCCGGTAGGCGAAGCCGGCGAGAGCGGACAGGCCGAGCCAGCAGACGATCTTGACGATCAGCCACGCCTCCCAGTCGTAGCCCTTCCGCGCCATCAGCCCGAAGCCGCCGACGAGCATCAGGAGGCTCAGGACCCCCGTCGACGCGAGGATCTTCTTGCGCGTCTCGGGCTTCGGAGCCGCGAAGGCGTGGAAGGTCAGCGCGAGGAGGAGGAAGCCGGAGGCGACGTGGAGGACCGAGTAGACCTTGGGATCCATGCTGGTTGGCGTCGGGATGAGGCGACGGGATGGTACCGGCGACCATTGATTTGCCGGTCCACCGATCCCCGAGCGCCAACGGGACACTACGGTCCGCGCCGATGTCGAGCGCCGACGAGAACCGAGAGACCGCCCCGGCGAGCCTCCCCGCTTCGTGGGCCCTCAGCGTCGCCCTCGCGGCGCTCGCGATCGTCCTGCGGCCGCAGCTCGGCGATGCTCGCGCCATCCCGTCCGCGTCCGTGCTGGCGCTCCTCTTCGGCCTCGCGGCCGGCACGATCCCCGCGGTGCGCGCGCGCTTCGCGAAGAGCGCCAGCGCCGTCGCGAAGTCCGCGATCCCCATCGCGATCGTCCTGATCGGATTCGGGCTCGACCTCGAGCCCCTCTTCGCGTCGGGCTCGATCGCGGGGAGCGTCGGGGTCGTGGTCATCGCCATGGCGGTCGCGTTCGCGGGCGCGCTCCTCGCGGGGCGGATCTTCGGCCTCGACGCGCGCACGTCGCTGCTGCTCGGAGCCGGGACGGCCGTCTGCGGGAACAGCGCGATCCTCGCGGTCGCGCCGACGGTCCAGCCCGACGACGAGGACCTGGGCCTGACGATCGGCGTCATCAACCTGCTCGGCGTCGCGATGCTGTTCGCTCTGCCGCCGATCGCGAATGCCCTCGGCGTCACCGGCGCCGCGGGCGGCGCGCTGTCCGGGCTCACGGTCCACGCCGTACCCCAGGCGATCGCGACGGGCGAGGCCTTCGGGGACGAGGGCGTGCAGTGGGCGACCCTCTTCAAGCTGATGCGCGTCGCGATGCTCGTCCCGCTCGTGGTCATGCTCGCGTTCGTCCTCGCGCGCGTGCGGGGCGGCCGCGAGGACGGCGCCGGCGCGCGCGCGGGGATGCCGCTCTTCGCCGTTCTCTTCGTCGTCGCCGCCGCTCTCCGTGCGAGCGGTTGGTTCGACGCCGTCGTCGGGGGAGGCGACGCGGAGAAGCCGCTCTGGTCCTGGCTGTCCCAGGGAGGGAGGTACCTGCTCGCGGTGGCCCTCGCGGCGATCGGGCTGACCCTGCGCCCCGTCGCCCTCCTTCGCGTCGGCCCCCGGGTGCTGGCCGTCGGCCTCGCCGCTGTCGCGATCATGGTCGCGGTGACGATCCCATTGGCTCGCTGGCTGTTCGCATGAGGGCGGGTCGGGCTACTATCCCGCCCACCTTGCCATGCAGAACGCCCCCCTCACCACTGCCCTCGTCCTCGTCGTCATGACGGCCGCCTGTGAGTCCACGCCGGAGGACTCGACGCCTCGCCCCGCCCCGGAGCCTTCGATCGGAATCTCGGTCGCGCCGCCCGTCGCGGACGTCCGCCCGCTCGAGCTCGAGGCGCACGGAGAAGTGCGCGTCGACGACTACTACTGGCTCCGTGAGCGCGACGATCCCGACGTCATCGCGTACCTCGAGGCCGAGAACGAATACACGGAGGCCGTCCTGCGCTCGACGGCCTCTCTGCAGGAGACGCTCTTCGACGAGTTCCTCTCGCGCGTCCAGGAGGACGACGAGACCGTCCCCGTGCCCGACGGGCCATTCGAGTACTTCACGCGGACCTTCACGGGCAAGGCCTACCCGGTCCACTGCCGCCGCACGATCGGCGCGCCCGCCGGCGACGTCACCGTCCTCTTCGACGAGAACGCGATGGCCGCCGGCAAGGGCTACTTCGATCTCGGTGCGCGCGTGCCGAGCCCCGACCACTCGTACATCGCCTACTCGATCGACGACGTCGGACGGCGCCTCTACGACATCGAGATCCGCCACATCGAGCGCGGCGACGTCGAGCGCGGGATCAGCGGCACGACGGGGCGAGCGGTCTGGGCCGAGGACGGCCGGACGCTCTTCTACGTCAAGCGCGACTCTGAGACGCTGCGCGCGTACCAGGTCTGGCGGCACCGCCTCGAAACGCCCGCGTCGCGCGACGAGCTCGTCTACGAGGAGATGGACGACGAGTTCTCGTGCTACGTGACCAAGACGCGCTCCAGTCGCTTCCTGACGATCGTCTCCAGCCAGACGATCACGTCGGAGGTGCGGATCCTGGAGGCCGACGACCCCTTCGGCGAGTGGCGAGTCGTCCTGCCGCGCGAGGTCGGGCACGAGTACGACGTCGACCACGCGGGCGACCACCTGTACATCCGGACGAACCGCGACGCCGAGAACTTCAAGCTCGTCGCGGCTCCGATCGACGAGCCGGAGGAATGGACCGTCGTCCTCCCCCATCGCTTCGACGCGCTGCTGTCGAGCGTCGACATGTTCGAGACGCACCTCGTCTCGCGCGAGCGCGTCGGCGGACTCGTGCACCTCGTCGTGCACCCGCTCCTCGGACAGGACACCTTCCAGCCGATCGACATTCCCTTCGCCGATCCGACGTACAGCGTCGGGCTGACGGGCAACCGGGACTTCGCGACGAGCAAGGTCCGGTACGGCTACAGCTCGCTGACGACGCCGTCCTCGACCTACGAGTACGACCTCTCCAACGGCGAGACGACGCTCCGGAAGCGCGAGCCGACCGGGACGTTCGATCCCGCGGGCTACACGGCCGAGCGGATCTTCGCCGAGGCCGCGGACGGGTCCCAGGTCCCGATCTCGCTCGTCTACCGCGGAGCCGAGCGGCCCGCGAGTCCTGGGCCGCTGCTCCTCTACGGCTACGGCTCTTACGGCTCCAGCATCGACGCGCGCTTCAACTCCCGCGCCGTGTCGCTGCTCGACCGCGGCTTCACGTACGCGATCGCGCACATCCGCGGCGGCTCGGAGCTGGGGCGCGCGTGGTACGAGGACGGGAAGCTCCGGAACAAGAAGAACACGTTCACGGACTTCGTCGCCTGCGCCGAGCACCTCGTCGAAGAGGGCTTCACGACGCCGGACATGCTCTTCGCCCAGGGCGGCAGCGCGGGCGGGCTCTTGATCGGCGCGGTCGCGAACATGCGACCGGACCTGTTCCACGGCCTCGTTGCCCAGGTTCCGTTCGTCGACGTCGTGACGACGATGCTCGACCCGACGATCCCCTTGACGACCTTCGAGTACGACGAGTGGGGCAACCCGAACGACGAGAGCGACTACCGCTACATGCTCTCGTACTCGCCCTACGACCAGGTCGAGGCGAAGGAGTACCCGCACCTGCTCGTCACGACCGGCCTGCACGACAGCCAGGTGCAGTACTGGGAGCCCGCGAAGTGGGTCGCCAAGCTCCGTGCGAACAAGACGGGCAACTCGCTGCTGCTCTTCGACTGCGAGATGGAGGCCGGGCACGGTGGCGTCTCCGGGCGGTACGACCGCCTGCGCGAGTCGGCGCAGGTCTACGCGTTCATCCTCTCGCTCGTTCCCCGGCCCTGACGCTGCCGTGACCGCCGCCGACGTTCGAACCGCGACGAGCCACGCGCTCGTCGCGAAGGGGCTCGTGAAGCGCTTCGGCGACGTCGTCGCGGTCAACGGGATCGACTTCGAGGTGCGCACGGGCACGTGCCTCGCGCTCCTCGGACCGAACGGCGCGGGAAAGACGACGACGATCGAGATGCTCGAGGGGCTCCAGACGCCCGACGAGGGGTCGATCGAGGTGCTCGGGCTCGCGTGGCAGAGCGACGCGAACGCGATCCGCGAGCGCATCGGCGTGCAGCTGCAGGAGACGAAGCTGCAGGAGAAGGTGACGGTCGCCGAGACGCTGCGCCTCTTCCGCAGCTTCTACGACCGCGGACCGTCGCTGGAGCAGTCGCTCGCGCTCGTCGGACTCGAGGAGAAGCGCGACGCGCGGATCGAGAACCTCTCGGGCGGTCAGCACCAGCGGCTCGCGCTCGCGTGCGCGATGGTCCACGAGCCCGAGCTGCTCTTCCTCGACGAGCCCTCGACCGGCCTCGACCCGCAGGCGCGGCGCCGCGTCTGGGAGATCGTCGAGAGCTTCAAGTCGAAGGGCGGCACGATCCTCCTGACGACGCACTACATGGAGGAGGCGCAGCGCCTCGCCGACGAGGTCGTCATCGTCGACGCCGGTCGCGTCGTGACGCGCGGGACGCCCGCGGCCGTGATCGGGTCGCTCGACGCCGAGAGCATCGTCGAGCTCTTTCCTCGGGACGGCGGTGCGACCGCGCTGACCGACGCCGACCTGCTCGCACTCGACAGCGTGACCGAGGTGCGCCGGGAGGGCAGCGCGATCACCCTCGCTGTTACCGAGACCCAGCCGGCGGTGACCGCGATCCTCGCCCACCTCAATGAGCGCGGCGTCGCGCTGGAGGCGCTTCAGACCCACGCGCCGACCCTCGAGGACGTGTTTGTCGCGCTGACCGGGAAACACCTGAGGGACGGCTGAGCCGCCGGAGGCGAGACCGATGACCCGATGGACAGAGCTCCGCGAGCTGACGCGCCAGCGCGTGCTCGTCTTCCTGCGCCAGCCGGAGGCCGTGTTCTGGGTCTTCGCGTTCCCGCTCGTGCTCGCGGCCGTGCTCGGCTTCGCGTTCCAGTCGTCCGAGCCGCGGACTGCGGTCGTCGGCGTCCTCGACGGCATCGAGGGCGACCTCTCTCCGCTGGAGAGCGACCCGCGGCTCGAGATCGTGCGCTTCGACGAGGCGGAGGAGGCCGAACGCGCGCTGCGCGTCGCGCGCGTCGACGCGCTGCTCCTCGCCGTCGACGGCGGCGAGGGTGTCCCGACGCTGCGCCTCGACCCCACGCGCGACGAGGCCGAGACGGCGCGCCTGCGCGTCATCGTCGCTTTGAGCGACGCGGACCTCGACGGCGCGACGATCGAGCCCTTGACCGAGCGCGGCTCGCGCTACGTCGACTTCCTGTTCCCCGGTCTCCTCGGGATGAACCTGATGGGGACCGGGATCTGGTCGATCGGGTTCGCGGTTGCCGAGATGCGGCAGCGCAAGCTGCTCAAGCGGTACCTGGTGACGCCGATGCGACGCTCGTCGTTCCTCGCGTCGTTCCTGCTGTCGCGCCTGATCTTCCTCGCCCTGGAGCTCCTCGCGCTCGTGCTGTTCGCCGTGTTCGTGCTCGGCGTTCCGATGCGCGGCGACCTGCCGTCGTTCGCCATCGTGTCCGTTCTCGGGGCGGTGACCTTCGCAGGCCTCGGTCTCCTGACGGCCGCGCGTACGAAGACGATCGAGGGCGCGTCGGGGATGATGAACCTCGTGATGATGCCGATGTGGCTCGTGTCGGGGATCTTCTTCTCGTACGAGCGCTTCCCCGACGTCGTCCACCCGCTGATCAAGGCGCTGCCGCTGACGGCGCTGAACGACGCGCTCCGGAAATCGATGCTCGAGGGACTCTCGATCGTGTCGATGGGCCCGGAGATCGCGGTGATGACGCTCTGGCTCGTCGCGGGCTTCGCGATCGCGCTCCGCGTCTTCCGCTGGAAGTGATCGGTCGAGCGACCCAAACCCGGTTTGGAGCGTCCGCGTGGTCCGGCCACCGCAGCGCCTCCGGCGCTGC
>JBCCSK010000281.1:0-8161 GCA_039200205.1 Planctomycetota bacterium | reverse complement strand
GGTGGGATCGCGCCGACGAACATCATCTTTCCGGCGGGGTTCGCGAAGCCCGGGAACGCGTCAGGGAACATGCCGACGGTCACACCGCGTACGACCGCGCCGGCGCCGAGGAGCCCGATCAGCAGATAGGGCACGACGAGCGCAATGAGAATCGGGAACAGCAGGTACCCGATGAGGCTCGACTGAAAGCGCTTGCGGAAGAACTGAATCTGGGTACGGAAGCCGTGGCGCTTGCCGATCGCCCACAGCTTGATCCCGACGAGGAAGAACACCGCGGAGTGCACGATCCCCGACGCCGAGGCCATCAGCCCGTAGACGCCATTGCCGAGCTCCCACGACTTGCCCGTCGAGCCGACGAGCGCGAAGGCGGTCATCGTCGTCCCGAACACGCTCATCAGGAGCAAGAACGGGCCGATCGAACGCTCGGCGACGAAGAAGTCGCTCGACGTGCCGCGAAACAGGCGGCTGGAGAGCACGCCCAGTCCGATCAGGAGGAGGAGGTAGAAGCCGACGACGAGGAGGGGAATCCGCGTCGTCGCTTCGGCGGCCTGCGCCGGCGCGCTCAGGAGTGCGAAGCTCACGAGTGGCCTTCTCCCGTGTCCCCGTGGAGATCGGACGGCTGCGCCGCCCAATCCTCGACGCCGCTCGGCCACCCGACGCGCATCATGAGCGCCCAGGCGAACGCGGCGGCGAGCGAGATGCCCGCCTGCCACGCGAGTCCAACCGGCATGAACCCGAACACGACCTCGGTCGTGTCCCAGTTCCAAAGATCGAAGTGCAGGATCGTGACCAGGAGCACGAGCCCCCAGCCGACCTTCTCGCCCGCAGTCATCGGCGTCAGCGTCCGCCCGTTGGGGCGTCTTCGGGTTGATCGTCGCCGCCCTCGGGGGCGGCGATCGCGTACAGGTGGGTGTGCGTCGCGATGTAGAGCGTTCCGTTCGCGGCGATCGCAGACGCGTAGACGGGGCTCACCATGTCGACCTCGACGATCGGGCCGAGCGGCCGCGCTGGCCGGTCCTCGCGGCCTTCCTTCTTCGGCTTCGCGTCCTTCGATGCGGGGAGGATCGTCAGGAAGCCGTCCTCGTTCCCGATGAACACGCGCCCGTCCGCGACGAAGGTCGAGGCCCAGATGTGGCCCTTCGTGTCGTAGACCCAGTACTCCTCGCCCGTGTTCGCGTCGAGGCAGTACACGAAGCCGGAGAAGTCCGCCGCGAACACGAGGTCGTCGGCGATCGCGAGCGTCGAGAGCGAGCGGTTGATGCCGGCGTAGTTCCAGACCTGCTGGCCCTTCGCGTCGATGCACGCGAGGTTGCCGACGCCCGGGCCGTGCTCGGGGTCCTGGCCGATCAGGGCGTAGACGCGATCTCCGTAGACGACCGGCGTCGCGAGGACCTCGCTCGGTCCATCGCGGTCGGTGTACATGATCGGCTCGCCGTCCTTCTCGCGGTACTCCGCCGGATTCACGTCGGCGCGCCACAGCTCGTTCAGGATCGGACGACCGTCCGGACCCTCGATCGGCGCCGGGTCGAACGCGTACACCTGGCCGTCGGGACCGCCGAAGATGCACGCCTCGGTCTCGTCCGTACGCAGGTAAGCGGGCGACGACCAGTTCGCGTGGAACATGCGCGCCGAGCAGCCCGACGCCTCCTCCGCGAGCAGCTCGCCGGTGTTCTTGTCCAGGAGGATCAGGCTCGGCGCGTCCGGCGCAGGCGTGCCGGCGTGGCCGTAGTCGATGCCGTTGGAGGACGAGACCCACAGCTGGTCGCCGGAGACCAGAACCGAGCTCGTCGTGATGTTGTGCGGGAAGACGCCGCACTCCTCCATCATGTTGAACACCCAGAGGATGTCGGCGTCGGTCTTCGCGACCTCCATCGGCTCGGTCTCGGGCCAGGCCAGGTACAGGCCCTCGTCCTGGTAGCCCTGGTTCCCGTCCGCCATCCCGTTCACGTCGAGGCACATGACCTCGCAGCGGTTCGTGACGATGTAGACGCGGTCGCCGTCGACCGTCGGCGAGCAGCAGATCCCGATGTACTCCCAGTCGGAGACCTTGCCCGTGCCGAGCTTCGGCGCGGCGAGCTGCCAGAGGAACTCGCCCGTCTCTTCGCTGAGGCAGTAGACCGTCGAGCGGTCGCCCTCGAAGCGCGGATCGCGCGGCGAGTCGTTGTTCGTGCCGACGTAGACCCGGCCGTTCGCGACCGTCGGGTTGCCGTACGTCTGCGAGCCGAGCTTGGCGACCCACTTGACGTTCTTCGTCGTGGAGAGGTCGACCCGGTCGGTTCCGCGCTCGAACTCCCCCACGACGAAGTCCGCGGGGAGCCCCTTCACCGCAGCGGCCATGTTGCGCGTCTCGTCCCCGCCCCACATCGACCAGTCCTGGGCGGAGGCGAAGGGAGCGCCCAGCGCGAGGGCGAGGCCGGCGGCGCCGGCGAGGCGGAGGGGCGATGACTGCATCGGAGGGGTCGACGAGCGAAGAGGGGGCGAGATGGTACTCGCTGCCCCCCGCCCGGTCCCTCGCGGTCCGCCCCGCGTCCCGCGTTTGCGCGGACCTTGCACCGGCGGCGCGGCCTCGGCGCCGCCCTCGGGTCAGCGCGCGTCGATCAAGACGTCGGGAGGCAGCTCCATCAGGACGACCTCTCGCCGCTCCTCGACGAGCACGCCGCTCTCGACCTCGACGGCGATCCGCACCTCGCCGACGGGCAGCGTCAGCTCGAAGACGCCTGCGCCCTCGTCGCCCCGCGAGCGCCATTCGGTGCGGTGGACGAGTCCGTCGTCGACGTGCCCCATCGCGATCCGGACGCGCTCCCAGCCCTCGTCCGGCATCTGGACGCGGGCCTGGACCTCGTGGCCGAACCGAGCGAGGCACTCGAGCTCGGTCGTCTCGCCGTCCACGACCTCGAACTCGATCGTCGGGTAGAGCGTCCTCTCGCCCTCGGCGCGGAGCGTCCAGGTGCCGGACTCGAGGAGCTCTCGAGAAACCCAGCGGCCCTCGTCGAGCTCCAGCCAGACGAGGTGACCGTTCTCGTGCACGATCGTCGCTCTTCCCGCGCCGTAGACGATGTCGTCGATCTGCGCGGGAAGTCCGAGTCGATCGGCGAGCCGCGACGTCACGGCGACGTGCCCGCCCGAGCCGAGCACGATCGCGCCCACGTCGACCGTCTCGCCCTCGGCGACGACGATCCCGGAGCGCATCGCGACGACCTCTTCACTGCGCCGCAGGCTGATGCGGTACTCGCCGGGCGGAACGGGGCCGTAGCGAAACTGACCGCTGTCCGGGTCGAAGCTGGCGAAGCTGCCCGAGTTGGTATCGGCGCGCCACACCGTGAACTCGATGTCGGCCGGCACGCGCGGCGTGTCGGCGACGAGCCGCCCCTGGAGGAAGCCCGTCGCGGTGATCGGACGGTCGATGGCGATGACCAGGTCTTCGGTCCCCACGGCGACGTCGTCGATGCGGGCCAGCTCCTGGATCGAGCGAGCGCTCAGCGTGCGGGCGAGGATCGTCCACGCGTCGTAACGCTGGCCTCGACCGGTCTGGAGATTCGTCAGTCGGAAGGAGCCGTCCTCGCCCGTGTTGACTCTGACGAGTGCGTCCCCCAGCAGCCGCCCCTCCGCGGACATCCGGATTCCCTCCACGGGGACGCCGTCTCGGTCCACCACCCGCCCCGCGATCACATCCCCTTCACCGAGGGCGAGGTCCACCTGCCGAACGTCGCCAGGTTCGAGGTCCAACTCCGTGCGCGCCATTTCGAGCGTGACGCCGTGAGGAGTCGCAGACTGGAGAGAGACCTTTCCGGCGGTGACTTCGACGAGCTCGTACGTGCCGTCGTCTGCGGTGCGCGTCGCGACCACCGGAACGTCCGTCGTTCTCGACCCCGCCACGTTCAGCTGGATCCAATCGCCCGGCGCATGCGCGACGACGTAAACCCCCTCTGCGGGACTCCCGTCCTGCGTTCGCACGACGCCCGAGATGCGCGCTCCAGGGCGAAGGGCGACCTGGACTTCGAGCGGAGCGCCCGACGCATTGACCTCCGTCACGGTCGCACCGAATCCCGGCGCGTTGACGGAGACGACGGTCCTTCCGTTCGGGAGCCCGAAGGGGTAGGTGAAGCGGCCGTCGTCGTCCGTGCGGACGGTGACTCGCCGGGGAGAGGTTCCGACCGAGCCGCCGGACCTGCTGCCGCCGATCGGACCGGCCCCGACGCACGCACCGGCGATCGGTTCACCCGCGGCGTCGACCACGCGCCCGGTGAGCCTGGAGCCCACCGGACCGAGGACGAATTCCACCTCGCGCACGCCAGGCTCGACCTCGGCCATGTGGCGCACGTCGTGGCCGTTGGACGGGACGTGACCGGCTCGCGCCGCCTGCACTTCGAGCTCTTCGTCGGCAGCCAACTCGAACCGACCCGCGTCGTCCGCCGTGGCAATCCTCGTCTGCGCATCCGCGTGCGCCCCAGATCGCGCGGCCCAGAGCTCGGCTCCGGCTGCAGCGCTGCCGTCCGGAAGGAGGACCCTGCCGCGCACCAGCAGGCCTGACTGGAGCGACAGCGTGAGCTGATCGTTCCCTCCCGCTTCGATCGTCACCGTCGCGCCGATCAGCGGGACTCCCTGTTCGACCCGGCACGCTCGTCTGAAACCGTCGATCACGAAGTATCGGCCCGGCGCCAGGCCAGTGAATGAGGCGCTCCCGTCCGCGTCGGTGCTGCGCCACTCCACCGTCCGTCGACGGCCGGCGAATTGCGGCGACTGGATCGAGACGGGAAGGTCGGGAACGCCCTCCCCCGACGCATCGACCACGACCACTTCGAGCGTGCCAAGGGAGTCGCTCGCCCGGGACAGCGGGGTTCGCGTCGACGACGCCGCTTCCGGCGTGAGCTCGGACACTTCGGCTCCCGCAGTCGCTGCCGCGGCCTCGAGGCCCGCGACTTCGACCGCTTCGGTCGAGCTCGGCTCGCCGCCGCCCGCGATCGCGGGGTACAGCAGCCAGCCGACGAGTGCGAGGGAGGCGGTGGAGACAGCGATCTTCGTCATGAGGGAAGCGGGGGCCGAGAGGGACGGGTTTCGCGCGGGCGTCGCGAGCGGCGCCAGCGCGGCGAGCCAGGCCGAGCGCGGGTCGTCGCGCTCGGAGAACGAGCCGTCGAGTCGCTGCCGGAGCTGTGCGCGGCCGCGCTCCAGGCGCGTCGCGACCGTCTTCACGGGAACGTCGAGGCGGGCCGCGATCCGACGCGGCGGGAGCTCCTCGCGGTAGCGGAGGTAGACCGTCGTGCGGTACGGCTCGGCGAGGGACTCGACCGCGTCGAGCAGGAGCCGCTCTCGCTCCAGCCCGAGCACGGTCGACGCCGCGGACGGCGCGAGGGTCGAACGCTCCTCCGCGTAGCGCTCGTCGGTCGCGCTCCGCTGGGACCGAAGCCGCGACGTCGCGCGACGCTGGAGCACCGTCGCGAGCCAGGCGCGCAGGTCGCGCGAGCCCGCCGGAGCGCCGCGCAGCGCCGCGAGCCACGTGTCGTGGACGAGGTCCTCGGCCGCGTGCTCGTCGCGCACGAGCGAGCGCGCGAGCCGCCGCAGGAACGGGCCGTGCCGCAGGAGCTCGTCGGCGAGGCGATCGGAGTCGGGGGGAGTCATGGGTCGGTCCGCGCCCATCGGCGCGCGCCAGTGGGGTCGCAGCGGGGAGGCGATCGACCTCGGGAATCTCCTGGATGTCCGTCGTACGGGCTTCGTGACGGCGGGCTGCACCCGTCGCGCGCGAGGCTATTCTGACGCCATGCTGCCCACCATCACGACTCTCATCGCACTCACCGCGTTCGCCGTCGACGGCGAGGACTGGCCCAGCTGGCGCGGGCCCTACGGCAACGGCGTCTCGCCCTCCCCCGCTCCCGTCGAATGGGACGCGGAGACGAACGTCAAGTGGAAGACGCCCCTCTCCCACCCGGCGAACGGGAGCCCGATCGTCTCCGGCGACCGCATCTTTCTGACGACGCCGCAGGACCCCGAGGGCAAGCAGCGCTCGCTCGAGTGCTACGCCCGCGAGGACGGGAAGCTCCTGTGGCGGAAGACCGTCGACTTCGGCAAGACGATGCCGACGCACAACACCAACCCGTACGGCGGCTCGACGCCGGTCTCCGACGGCGAGCGCGTCGTGGTCTGGCACGCGTCGGCCGGGCTCTACTGCTACAGCGTCGAGGGCGAAGAGCTTTGGAAGCGCGACCTCGGCGAGTTCCGGCACAAGTGGGGCTACGGCACGTCGCCGCTCCTCCACGAGGGCAACGTCCTCCTGCAGACCGGACCCGGCGAGACGAGCTTCGTGACGGCGATCAGCCTCGAGACCGGTGAGACGGTCTGGCGGACGGACGAGCCGGACGTTCGTACGCCCGAGGAGATCGAGAAGGAGCGCCTCACCGGATCGTGGTGCACGCCCGTCCTCGTCGAGGAGGACGAGCGCACGCTCATCGTCTGCGGACAGCCCTCGCGCGTCGTCGCGTACGACGCGTCGAGCGGCTCGATCGTGTGGACGTGCGAGGGCGTCGCCGGCAAGAACGGAAACCTGACCTACTCGTCACCCGTGATCGCGGACGACACGTGCGTCGTCATCGGCGGCTACGCGGGGCCGACGCTCGGCGTGAAGCTCGGCGGCAAGGGCGACGTGACCGAGACGCACCGCGTCTGGCGCGAGCCGGGGCAGATGAGCAACTGCGCGAGCGGCGTGTACTTCCAGGGCCGCGTCCTCGTCCCGGACATGCGCGGAATGCTGTGGTGCATCGATCCGAAGACCGGCGAGGCGGACTGGAAGAAGCGCATCGCGCGCGGCGGGACGTGGGGCTCGATCGTCCAGGTCGACGAGCTCCTCTACCTCCTGACGCAGACCGGGACGACCGTCGTCTTCTACGCCGACAAGGACGGTCTCGAGGTCATCTCGGAGAACGTGATCGAGGAGACGACGAACTCGACGCTCGCGATCGCGGACGGCGAGATCTTCGTGCGCACGCACGAGAACCTGTACTGCATCAGCGACGACTGAGGCGAGGGAACTCGTACGATTCGAGTCTCGGTGCCATCCGCATGCTGCGCTACGTCCTCCCGCTTCTCCCCGCCGCCTACGGGTGCGCCACCTCGATCGAGAGCGTCGACGTCCCGCGGACGGTGACCCGGTCGCTTCCCGCGGAGACCGAGTCTCCCCTGGGACGACTCTTCGTCCCAGCGCCGGACGAAGAGTCACTCTTCGCGCCCGTCGACCACGGAGGCGACGGGCTTGACCTACGTCTCGGGCTCGCGCACTACGCGACCTCGTCGATCGACGTGCAGTCGTATCTCTGGCACCCGGACGCGTGCGGCGCGTACCTCCTCGACGCGCTGTTCGAGGCTGCGGATCGGGGTGTTCGTGTCCGCCTCCTGATCGATGGCTTCCGTCTCGAGCCGACGCGCGACCACGCCGCGGCTCTCGCACTCCATCCGAACGTGGAGATCCGCGTCTTCAACCCTACGTACCACCGAGGCGGTGTCTGGGAGATCGTCGAGCTCGTCGAGAACCTCGATCGACTCGACCATCGGATGCACAACAAGCTCTTCTTGGTGGACGGAGTCGCAGCCGTCTTCGGCGGTCGTAACGTCGGTGACGAGTACTTCGGTCTGAGTGACGAGCGCAACATGCGTGACTTCGACCTCTTCGCTTCCGGGCGCGTGGTCGAGGAACTCGCGACCTCGTTCGACGACTTCTGGAACAGTCGGTGGTCCATCCCTGTCATGGACCTGTCAACGGACGAGGGCGTCGAGGCCGAGCTCCTCACCGGCGTTCGCGAGCGCTTGACCTCAGCCCACGAATCCGAGCCGCGCCTGGACGCGCGTCGGTCGATCCCGCCGGAGGGGTGGTTCGCGGCGCTCGAGCGCGCTCGTTCCCAGATGGTCCATGGCAGCGCGCGCGTGCTGCATGACGTCCACGAGATCGAGCAGAAGGGCGCGACTGGAGTTCTCGCACAGGCCTTCGTAGAGGCCCTGGGCGAGACGCGCGGCGACGTAGTCCTCGTCAGCGCGTACCTGGTTCCAAACGCCGAGCTCCTTCAGTCGATCCGACGTCACACCGAGGCCGGAGAGCGAGTTCTGATCCTCACCAACTCGTACGCGAGCACCAACCAGCCGCTCGCGCATACGTTCTATGCCGAGGCCCGCCGAGATC
>JBCCSK010000280.1:0-8183 GCA_039200205.1 Planctomycetota bacterium | reverse complement strand
GTCCAAACCGGGTTTGGGTCGACCGCCCTATCAGCCGCGGCCCGACGAGCGGATCGCCTGGTCGCAGCGCTCCTGCAGGTCGTAGGCGCGGCGGATCGACGGGTCCTCGAACTCGGCGGTGCGCGCCTTGAGTTCGATGAAGCGCGTGATCGAGTCGCGCGCCTTCACGTACTCGCCCAGGTCGTAGAGCAGCTGGGCGCGCAGGCTGTGGGCCTCGGCGAGCTCCGGCTGCAGGTAGATGATCTCGTCGAACTCCTCGATCGCCTCGGCGAGGCGCCCTTCCTGGCGCAGGAGCGTCGCGATGTGCAGTCGCGCCTTCACCTCGTAGGCTCGGTTCGAGCGGCGGTTCGCGAAGAGCTGGGTCTCGCGGTCCGCCGTGATCGAGTCGTCCTCCAGCTTGATCGAGACGAGGCGCTGCGAGGCGCGGATCGCGTCGATCAGGTCGCGGCCGTAGCGGATGCTCTCCTCGGTTTCGCCGAGCAGAGCGGTCGTCCGCACGAGGCCGCCGATCGTCTCCGGCTCGCCGCTCCGCAGCTCGTTCGACTCCTCGAAGCGGCCCTTGGCCTCGCGCCAGTAGCCCTGGGCCTCGGCCATGAGCTCGTCCGCGCGCTGACCGCGGTTCGGCGCGTCCGTGGCGCGTGAGCCGTCGCGTACGCCGCGCGAGGCCTCCTCGTAGAAGACGCCCTTGCGCTCGACGGCGGCCGCCCACTTCATCTGGACGCGGTAGTCGCGCTGCTTCTCCTCCGGGATCCGCTCGAACGTCTCGATCGCGGCCTGGATGTCCTGCGCCGTTCCCTTGAGGAGCCGGCACGAGCCGTAGATCAGGAGGAAGCGCTCGTTGTCGGGGTCGATCTCCAGCGCGCGGCGGGCCTGGTCCTCCGCGCGGTCGAGCTCGCGCAGGTCGAGGTAGCGGATCGCGTTCTCGAGATAGACGCCGAGGAGCTGCTCGTCGGTGAGGGCCGGCGGCTCCTCCGGGTCGGTGGAGGAGCACGAGACCGTGAGCGGGCTCGCGGCGGCGAGGGCGGCCACGAGGGCTGCGCGGAGGAGTCGCGAGGGGAGGGGCATCGGCATCACGAGGGGGGGGAGCGGTCCGGACCGCCGCGCAATAGAGCATCGAGGCGCGCCTGTTGCATCCGGACCTGCAGGATCCTTCCGCCGGAGAGCGTCACGAGTCCCGGCTTGGCGCCCTTGGGCTTGTGGACGTGCTTCTTCGAGGCCACGTGGACGGGCGCGCGGTCGGTTCCGCGGACGGGCGAGAAGTGGACGGCGAGATGGGCGGCGTCGAGGACCTCCTCGGGGTCGGGCTCCTGGCCCCGCGGCGTCCGCAGGACGACGTGGCTGCCGGGGACGTCGGCCGTGTGGAGCCAGGTGTCGGAGCCTCGCGCGATCCGGACGGTCAGCGTGTCGTTGTCGCGCGCGGTGCGCCCGACCAGGATCTCGGAGCCGCGGCAGCCCTTGAACGTCCGGTAGGGCTTGCGCGGCTCCGGCGCCCTGCGCTTGCGGACGTCCGCGACCTGGCGGGGCTCCAGCAGCCCGTTCGAGACCGCCTCGTCGTCGAGCGCCTCGGCGTCGAGGCTCGCGTCCTCGGCGCGGGCCGCCAGGTCCTCCAGCGCCGCGATGCGCTCACGGGCGCGCGCGATCTCCTCGTCGACGGATGCTCTGGCGCGCTCCAGGCGGTGGTAGCGGTCGAACAGGCGCTGGACGTTCTCCTGCGGCGAGAGCTTCGGATCGAGGCCGACCCTGCGCACGGGCGCGTCCTCCTCGAACCAGTCCTGCAGCTCCAGCTCGCGGTCGCCGCGCTTGAACGTGCCCAGCGCGGCTTTCAGGAGCTCGCCGTCGCGGCGCACGCGCTCGGCTCCGTCGGCCGCGGCCGCCTTGTCGTCGAGTCCCTTCAGGAGGCCGTTGGCCCGCGACAGGCGACGCTTCACGCGCTGGCGCAGGCGGCGGCGCGCCTCGTCCGCGTGGGCTTCCTCGGCCTCGCCGCCCAGCGCCTGCTCGACCCGCCACGAGAGCGGGGCGCGGTGCTTCTCCTTCCCCGGCGGCCGCTCGTCCGGCTCGGGGAACGCCTCGGCGAGGCTCGGGCCCGGGTCGCTCGGCGGGCGGCCGAGGTCGGGGGCCTGCCACGGTGCGTCGACTGTGAGCCGCGGCGCAGCCCCCTTCTTCGACGGCGGCTCGGCCGCCATCGCGAGGACGACGTCGCCGGGGCCGAGCAGGACGAGGTTGGCGCGGCGCCCGAAGAGCTCCAGCAGGAGCGTGCGCTTGCCCTCCGGCGCGCGGAACGCAACCGCCGCGATGCGGTCGCCGCGGACGGGCTCGATCGTGCGCAGCTCGGCCCCGACGAGCGTGTCGGCGGCCTTCTGGAAGAACGGCCCGATCGGGCCGGAGTGGCGCATGACGCGCCCCTGCTGGAGGTGCAGCCGCGGCGCGCTCGGGTCGGCCGAGAGCCGCAGCCGCAGGACCGGCGGCTCGTCGGGGCCGGCGCCGGGCGGAGGCTCGAGAACGAGCAGGACGTCCCGGGGCGGGAGCCCCTGGACGTCCTTGACCGTCCAGCCGGCGAGCAGCGGCTGCAGCTCGCCGGTGAGCTCGGCCACGTGGCGAGCGGAGAGGCTCAGCGGATGCCGGGCTCGCCCGTCAGGCGAGCTCCTCCTTGACCGAGTAGCGCCACTCGAGGTCGGCGGGTGACCACTCGGAGACCTCGGCAGCGTCGGAGAACCACAGGCCGAGCTCGAACTTCGCGGTGTCCTCGCCGTCCGAGGCGTGGACGAGGTTGTTCGAGAAGCTCATGCCGTAGTCGCCGCGGATCGTCCCCGGGGCCGCCTCGCGCGCGTTGGTCTTGCCCACGAGCGTGCGGACGACGCCGATCGCGTCCTTGCCCTCGATCGCGAGAGCGACGACGGGGCCCGAGCCCATGAAGTCGACGAGGTTCCCGTAGAACGGGCGCTCCTTGTGCACCTCGTAGTGCTTCTCGAGCAGGGACCGCTCGAAGGTGCGCATCTTCAGGCCGACGATCGCCAGGCCCTTGGACTCGAAGCGGTTGATGATCGTGCCGACGAGGCCGCGCTGGACGGCGTCGGGCTTGAGGAGGACGAGCGTGCGCTCCACGGTGGAGGTCTCCTTCAGTGGGGGAGCCGCGGCCGAGGACGCGCGGCGAACGGGGGACGGCACGTCGCGGGGAGAGCTGATCAGCGGTCCGGACGGCGCGAGAGGGGCGAGCAAGATAGCGGCGGACGGCCGTCGACGGGAGCCCCGCGGTCGCGTGATCGCCGCGGGCTTTTTTTGCGAGCGACGCAGCGATTCGCGGTCTGGTGTTGTTGACCTGGGGGACCGCATTCCTATCCTCGCTCGCGGATTTCCCGGCCGAGGAGCTTCTCGTGCACCTCGATCGGGCCTTTGGAAACGGAAGCGGACGATCCCCTCGCTCCTCGACAGCGTCCGGTCCGTGCTCCGCCTGGGGCCGGTCGGGCGCCACGCTCCTCACGCCATGAGCTCCGACCCCCCGGCTCCGAACGGCGCCGACTCTGCCGAAGGTCGCGCGCCCGACGATCCGTCGGGCCCCGCGGTTCCCGGGCCTGAGTGGGTGGCCGAGCAGCGCAAGGGCATGGGGGCGGCCGGCGCCGGTCTGCAGTTCGGATTCACGATCTGCATCTTTGCCCTCGCCGGCAACTGGCTCGACGGCCGGTTCGACACGGGGCCCTGGCTGCTCGTGGTCGGCGTCCTGCTCGCCTTCGCCGGCGGGACCGTCTCGCTCCTCAAGAAGTTCAGCTGATCCTTCGCGAT
Source organism: Planctomycetota bacterium (assembly GCA_039200205.1). Taxonomy (GTDB): domain Bacteria; phylum Planctomycetota; class UBA1135; order UBA1135; genus Saltatorellus. The sequence goes on along the minus strand of JBCCSK010000280.1, from coordinate 4,406 downwards.
CGGCCCCCTTTCGACTCTCCCCCTCTCCGCCCCGCCCCCTCCACACCGTGCAACGCGCTTCCATCGCAGCCGTCGCCACCGCCGTGCTCGCGGCCGGCGTCGTGGTGTCGCGCGAGGAGGGCCTCGATGCCGTGGGCGCGGGGCTGCTGGGCGGCGCGCTGCTGGGCGGCGCGGTCGCGCTCCTCGCGCACACGCTGGTGGGGATCGGGCTGCGCCACGACACCGTCCGCGCGTTCAAGTACGTCGCGATGGGCTTCTTCGCCAAGGCGGTCGGCGCGATCCTCCCCTGGTCGGTCCTCGCCGCCTGGCCGCGCGCCGGCGCGTACGCCGATCCGACCGCGTACCTGCTCGCCTACGTCTCCGCGGTCCTGCTCGTGCTGGCCGCGGGCGTCTTCGATCACCTCCGCACCGCCGCGGCCCTCTCTGATGAGAGCGCCGAGGCCGCCGAGGGCTCCCTCGTCCACTCGGTCCCCTCTGGCTCCAGCGGATCGCTGGAGAGTGCGTCGTGAGCATCCTGCGTCCGCTCGCCATGCTGGCCATCCTGGTCGGCGCTTGCTTCCTCACGGCCCGCCACACCCCGCACCACACGGCGACCGAAGACACGATCTTCACGACGCTGTACATGCACGTCGTGCCGGCGCCGATCGTCGCGGCGAGCGGACACGGCGGCGACCACCACGGGGCGGACGATCACTCCGGCGGCTCCCACGCCGCCGACGATCACGGCCACCACGAAGCGGTCGAGCCGCTGTTCTCGATCCCGCTGCCGGGCTTCCTCAGCTTTTTCCGCTGGGACCCCGAGCGCGGCAAGGAGCACGCCGGCGAGCACGCTCACGACGAGCACGAGTCGCCGCGCCTGGTGGTCTACAACCTGCAGATCTTCCAGCTCGCCGCGCTGCTGATGATCCTCGTCGCGTTCAGCGGCGTCCCGCGCTTCCTGCGCACGGGAGAGGGCGATCCGATCACGCGGCTGATGGCGGGCTTCTGTCTGTGGCTCCGGGACGACGTCGTGGAACCCTCGATGGGGAAGGAGCTCGCCGACAAGCTCCTGCCCCTGATGATGTTCACGTTCTTCTTCATCCTGTTCATGAACACGATGGGGCTCGCGCCGATGTCGGTGACGCCGACGGCGAGCATCTTCGTGACCGCGGCGCTCGCGCTCATCACGTTCACGCTGATGATCGTGGGCGGCTTCGTCGCGCAGGGACCGGTCGCGTTCTTCAAGAACCTCGTCCCGGACGTCCCGCTCTTCCTCTGGCCGCTGATGTTCGTGATCGAGCTGGCCGGACTGATCATCAAGCCGATCGCGCTGATGATTCGACTCTTCGCGACGATGACCGGCGGCCACCTCGTCGTCCTGTCGTTCCTGGCGCTGATCTTCTTCTTCGCCACGTCGTTCAACACGACGATCGCGGCGACCCTCAGCCCCGTCTGGGTCGGCTTCGCCGTGTTCATCATGGTGATCGAGGCGTTCGTCGCCCTCGTGCAGGCCTACATTTTCACCCTCCTCTCCTCGCTGTTCATCGGCGCCTCGGTCCACCCCGAGCACTGATCGGCGAGGAGCACGCGACCGGTCTTCGCCGGTCTCCCACCTTCTGAACTTCGACCCGCCCGGTCAGCGCGTGCTGATCCACGGCGAACCCTGACCCCCAGACGGTCCCGACCGGGACCACCACTCGAGCACCGAGCCATGATCAACCCCATCGTTCAGGAAGCCGCACTCGACATCGCGAAGGCCGGAGCCGGCATCGGCGCGGGACTCGCCGCGATCGGCGCGGGCATGGGCATCGGCCGCCTCGGCGCCGGGGCCGCCGAGGGGATCGCCCGCCAGCCGGAGGCCGACGGCAAGATCCGCGGCATCGCGATCATCCTCGCGGCGTTCATCGAGGGCGTCGCGCTGTTCGCGGTCGTCGTGACGCTGCTCATCGCCAACGCCTGAGGCGAACGGCGCGTCGGCCTCCGCCTCTCCGTGGGGGCGGGCCGACGCCGCCACGATCGACGCCGTCCCGCCCGATACCTCGTCCACAGCAAGGCCCCCGTCCAAAGCAAGGCACGATGCCGATTCCGACGATCCTGATGAGTCCTCCGCTGCTCCTCGCCGAGGGCGCCGAGTTCAACGTCTTCGACATGAACGGCGCGGGGAACCTCCTGTGGACCCTGCTGATCTTCTTCCTCGCGCTTCCGATCATGTGGAAGATGGTCTTCGGGCCGATCACCGCAGCGCTGATCGAGCGTGACTCGAAGGCGTCCGAGGCCATCCACGCGGCCGAGGCGGCGAGCGAGGCGGCCGAGCGCAGCCGCGCCGAGGTCGAGATCGCCCTCGGCAACGCCAACGCCGAGGCGAAGAAGATCCTCGCGGGCGCGACTTCGCGCGCCGAGACGCGCGAGCGCGACATCGTCGACAACGCCAAGAAAGAGGCGGAGGCGATGATCACGAGCGCGCGCAACCAGATCGACGCCGAGCGCGAGAAGGCGATCGCCCAGATCCGGGGTGAGGTCGTCGACCTCTCGCTGAAGGCCGCGTCCGAGGTGCTCGGGCGGACGGTCGGGAGCGAGGACGATCGCCGCCTCGCCCAGGAGATCGTGCAGTCGTCGGGGAGCGCGCAGTGATCCTCGACCCCGTCACGAACCGCTGGGCGGACGCCCTCTTCGAGATCGCCCGCAGGGCGAACGCGATCGACGAGATCCAGAGCGACACGGCGCGTCTGTCCGGCGAGGTCTCCTCGCCCAAGGTCGCGGCGTTCCTCTTCGGCAGCGGCGTGTCCCAGGAGCAGCGTCTGGCGAAGTTCGAGCCGCTGCTCGAGCAGCTCCACGAGAAGACCCAGAGCTTCGTGCGTCTCCTGTTCGCCCGCCGGCGCCAGGAGGTCCTCCTCGGGATCGGCGAGGCGTTCAAGCGCAAGGTGAACGCCGAGACCGGGCGCGTCGAGGGCGTCGTCGAGTCGGCGCGCGACCTGTCCGACGAGGACCTCGCGACTCTCCAGGCCGCGATCGGCGCCAAGCTCGGCAAGACCGTCGTCCTGACCAAGCGCACCGTCCCCGAACTCGTCGGAGGCGTCCGCGTCATCGTCGGCGCGCGCCTGTTCGACGCGACCGTCAAAGGTCGCCTGGAGTCGATGCGCGAGCGTCTCGTCGCCGCACCGCTCCCGGCCTGATCCGGCCGATCCCCCCGTTCATCCCACCGTCCACCCCACTCCCGCCCGCGCATTTCGAGCCGCGGGCACACAGCCATGGATCTCCGACCCGCCGAAGTGACCTCGATCCTCGAGAAGGAGATCGAGGAGTTCAGCCAGGACAGCGGCATGCAGAGCGTCGGCACCGTGCTGAGCGTCGGTGACGGCGTCGCGCGCGTGTACGGCCTCGACGACTGCGTCATGAACGAACTCCTCGAGTTCGGCGGCGGCGTCCGCGGCGTCGCGCTGAACCTCGAGGAGGACAACGTCGGCTGCGTTCTCCTCGGCTCCGCGACGGAGGTGAAGGAAGGCCAGCAGGTCCGCGGCACCGGTCGCGTCATCTCGGTGCCGACCGGGGACAAGCTGCTCGGGCGCGTCGTCAACGCGCTCGGCGACCCGGTCGACGGCAAGGGACCGCTCGGGACAAGCGACGGCGACCTGCGTCCGATCGAGCAGGACGCGCCGTCGGTCGTGGAGCGCCAGCCGGTCGACCAGCCGCTCCAGACCGGGATCAAGGCGATCGACGCGATGATCCCGATCGGCCGCGGCCAGCGCGAGCTGATCATCGGCGACCGCCAAACCGGCAAGACCGCGCTCTTGATCGACACGATCCTGTCGCAGAAGACGACGGGCGGCGGCGACCCGAGCGACCCCGAGCAGGTCATCTGCATCTACGTCGCAGTCGGCCAGAAGCAGTCGACGGTCGTCGACATCGCCCGCCGCCTGGAGGCGGAGGACGCGATGAAGTACACGATCGTCGTCAGCGCGTCGGCGATCGACGAGGCCTCGATGCAGTACCTCGCGTGCTACGCCGGCTGCGCGATGGGCGAGCGCTTCCGCGACGAAGGCCGCGACGTCGTCATCTTCTACGACGACCTTTACAAGCAGGCGCTCGCGTACCGTCAGGTCATGCTGCTCCTGCGTCGTCCGCCCGGCCGCGAGGCGTTCCCCGGCGACGTGTTCAACCTGCACAGCCGCCTCCTGGAGCGCGCCGCGCGCCTCTCGGTCGACGCGCCGAAGATCAACCCGCGATTCGCCGCGGGCGGCGGTTCGCTCACCGCGCTCCCCGTCGTCGAGACGCAGGAAGGCGACGTGTCGGCGTACATTCCGACCAACGTCATCTCGATCACCGACGGCCAGATCTTCCTGGAGTCGAACCTGTTCAACGCCGGTATCCGTCCGGCGGTGAACGCGGGAATCTCGGTGTCGCGAGTCGGCGGCGCCGCACAGATCCCG
>JBCCSK010000279.1:0-8215 GCA_039200205.1 Planctomycetota bacterium | reverse complement strand
CGTCGAGCGTGTCTCGTCGCCCTCGTGGCTGCCCTGGGCGAAGCGACACTCGGTCGACGGCTGGTTCGAGGACGGCGAGCGCCTCCTCATCGGGCTCACCGACAGCGCCGGGAGGTCGGCCGGTGCGCTGTCCCTCGATCCAGCCGTCGACCGAGTGTCGCTTCGCCCAGGGCAGCCACGAGGGCGACGAGACACGCTCGACGGACCATGACTCGACGTTCACGATCCAGACCGAGCTCGGAATCACGCGGTCTCCGCCAACACTGAGGTTGAGTGCAACCCACCGCCCTTCAGGGTCGACGTCAGCTTCGACGACACGGAGGCTGGGGTCATCGAACGCCAGCTGCGGCCGCGTCGACTCCCTCGCCACGAATCCGGCGACGCCAACGAACACGGGCAGAGCGAACCCGAACCCAGCGGCGACGACTCTCCGAAGGCCGCTGCGAGCGACTCGGCCACGAATCGTGGTCAGCGACACGAGCAGCGACCCGACGATCCCCGCGCCGCACCACGGACTCGCCCCGGCGGCGATCAACCCTGTCACCACGCTCTCCGCGTGCCACCGCGCCTCTCCGGTCGTCTCGAAGAGAGTGGCGCCGCAGGCCAGGAGAAGCGCGACGAGACTCAGCGTCGCTCGCATCGCATCGCGTGTGATCGCGGCGAGGATCGACGCGAGCGCCAGGATCGGAGCGACCAGGGCGACGACGACCACGGTCGTCCCGGGATCGTCGAAGAACCGGTCCACGTCAGCAGCGGCCCCGACGGCGAAGAGCGCCTCCTGGAACGCAACGACGACGCCGACCGCACCCGCGATGACGACCGACGTCGAGACGAGCTTCGCCGCAGCGAAGTGCGCTGGACGTACGGGGAGCGCTCGTACGCTCGCGATCGTTCCCGTCCGCTCGTCGGCCGCGTGGAGCTCGGCGAGGACAGGCACCATCGAGAGAGCGGCCAGCCCCGCGGCGGCGGGAACCGCGCCCCAGAAGAGAGTCTCGACCGCCGACCGCAGCTCGACGTGCGCCACCCAGAGCGCAATGACATCGAACGCGACGATGAATGCGAAGACCCAGCGCACGTCGCAGAGGTCCTTCCGCACCAGCGCAGCGACGACCCCGCGGCTCACGCCGCCCTCCCCGCGCCGGCGGCCTCGACGAGCGCGTCCTCGAGGTCACCGCGCTCCGACTCCGCGCGCAGCTCGTCCACGGTCGCGACGCGCGTGACCTGACCGCCTGCGAAGAGCGCGATTCGGTCGGCGCAGCGCGCCACGTCGGTGACGGAGTGCGAGACGACGAGAACGCTCGCGTCGCCGTCACACATGTGCTCGATCACGCCGTCGATCACCATCCGGCGCGCGACCGGATCGAGGCCGCTGAAGGGCTCGTCGAGCAGGAGGAGCGGCGGCCGTAGCGCGAGCGCCGTGGTCAGGTTCTCCAGCGTCCGCTGGCCCTTCGACAGCTCGGCGTAGCGGGCCGACGGGTCGAGCTGGAAGCGGTCGAGCCAGCGCGCGGCCTCCTCGTCGCTCCAGCGCGGGTGGATCGATCCGACAAAGGCGAAGTGGTCGCGGATCCGCATCCACTTCGGAAGGTCGATGCGATCGGGGACGTAGCCGACCGCCGAGCGCACGGCGTGCCCTTCGCGCACCGGGTCACGCCCGAGGACCTCGACCGTGCAGCGCGGTCGCCGCCAGCGCGCGCGGTAGGGCTCGGCCCCCGCGAGCAGCGCGAGCAAGGTCGACTTGCCGGCTCCGTTCGCGCCGACGAGCGCCATCGCCTCGCCGCGACGGACGTCGAGGTCGACGCCCTGGAGGACCTCTCTCCGCGACCACCCGAAGCGCAGCCCGCGCACGTGGACTGCCAGCCGATACCCGCTCATGTCTGCATCCCTTCCCTGTCCATCTCGTGGCTCTCCCAGGTCTCGCACGCCGCGCGCACGAGCGATTCGATCTCCGACGGCACGAGGCCCGCGGCGAGGGCGTCTCCGACCGCGCGCCCAAGGCGCTCGGCCAGCTCGCGCGTTCGGTACTCGCGGGCGACCGCGACCGCGCCCGCCGCGACGTACATCCCGCTCCCGCGCCGGGCCTCGAGCACCCCCGAGCGCTCGAGCTCGCGCCAGGCGCGGCTCACGGTGTTCGGGTTGACGCGGACGTCGCGCGCGACGTCCCGCACCGAAGGCAGTCGATCGCCGGGTGAGATCCGCTCCGCCGCCACGGCGAAGCGGACCTGGTCCGCGAGCTGATCGCTCGGGGTGACCGGCGAGCGAGGATCGACGTCGAAGCGCACGAGCGTCCTATCGACCTGGTGCACTCGCACACTGAAGCGGTGCGCGCCCGCGGCTCCAGTCTGGGGCACAACGCCGCGGTGGGCGGTCTCCGTGTACGGCGCGTGTATCCGCGGTGCCAAACCCCTGCCGCGAGCCGGGGGCGCCGCCGCACGGCCGCTCCAGGAGGAGCTATCGTCGCCCGATGAATCCGCTGTCCGCGCCCGTTGCGCGGCCGTCGAGTCTCCCAGCCAGCGACCATGATCCTCTCCGCTTCACTCGTCCTCGCCCCCCTTCTCGCGCCGCAGGCCGAGAACACGCCGATTCGACTCCCCCGCGACCCTGCGATCTCGCCCGACGGGAAGAGGATCGCCTTCGCGTGGCAGGGTGACGTCTGGACGGCCGACGTCGGGGGTGGCGAGGCGACCCGCCTCACGATCCACCCGGCCACCGACGGGAGCCCGCACTTCGCTCCCGACGGCGAGCACGTCTACTTCACGAGCAACCGATCGGGCCGGACGCAGATCCACGTGGTGCCCGCCGCGGGCGGCGCCGCGCGTCAGATCACGTTCGACTCGAACGGGAAGTCGCTGCACGACATCACGTCGGACGGCAAGCACCTGCTCGTGAGCCAGTCGACCGACCGCGGGTGGCACTACTCCGAGGGCGGCCGCGTGTTCCTCGTCGACGTCGAGGGCGAGACGCCGAAGAGGATGCTGTTCGACGCCGGCGTGCGCGACGCCGCGATCAGCCCCGACGGCACCAAGGTCCTCTTCTGCCGCGGGCGGTCGAACTGGAACCGCAAGGGGTACGTCGGTCCGCAGGCCATGCAGCTGTGGCTCGCCGACCTGTCGACCGAGCCGGTGACGCTGACGCGGCTCGACGAGGACCGCGAGAACTTCCAGAACGTCGCGTCGATGGAGCCCATGTGGGCCGACGACGGGAAGAGCTACTACTTCATGAGCGATCCCGACGGGACGTTCGACGTCTACCACCGCGCGCTCGGCGAGGACGAGGCGCGGCGCGTCACGAATGTCGGCGCGGACGACGGAAGCGACGACGGCGTCGCATTCCCGTCGCTCTCGGACGACGGCGACACGCTCCTCTTCCGGCGCCGCTTCGACCTCGTCGCGTGCGACGCGAAGAGCGGCAAGTGCGAGGACATCGAGCTGTTCGCCACGGGCGACGGCGTCGCGAGCCCGATCGAGCGCAGCCGCGTCGAGCGCGCCCAGCGCGTCGCTTTCACGGCGGACGGCAAGCAGATGGCGTTCGTCGCCGACCGCGACGTGTGGGTGATGGACCGGATCCTCAAGGAGCCCGTCCGCGTCACCGAGACGGAGCACGACGAGACGAGCCTCGTGTTCAGCGGCGACGGATCGCGCCTCTACTTCATCTCGGACGCCGGCGGCGAGGCGGACATCTACGAGGTCACGCACGAGCAGGAGGACGGCATCTGGTGGATCGCGGAGGAGTTCACGATCCGCCAGGTCACAGACGACGCCGCGGTCGAGTCCGGGCTGGACCGGAGCCCGAACGGCTCGCACATCGCCTACGTGAAGGGCACGGACCTGTTCGTGATGGACGACGACGGCAGCGATCACCGCCGCGTCGCCGAGATGTGGTCGTCGCCGGGCTTCGACTGGTCGCCCGACGGCAAGTGGATCACCTTCGAGACCCAGGACGACGACTACAACAGCGACGTTCACGTCGTGCCGCTCGACGGCACGCGCGAGCCGTTCAACCTCTCGCGTCACCCCGACCGCGACGGCAGCCCGGTCTGGTCCGGCGACGGCAAGCGCATCGCGTGGGTCGGTCGCCGCGACGGCGACGAGGCCGACATCTGGTGGGTCGAGCTGACGAAGGAGTCCGACGAGGCGACCGAGCGCGACGAGACGCTGGAGAAGGCGCTCGCCGCGATGGAGAAGAAGGGCGGCAAGAAGGACAAGAAGAAGGACGACGCCGACGCCAAGCCCGAGGACGGCGCCGACGAGAAGGACGGCGACGCAAAGCCCGAGAAGAAGGAGGAGGCCGACGAGGACGCGGTTCAGATCGACCTCGACGGCATCCTCGATCGCATCGCGCGGATTCGCATTCCTGACTCGTTCGAGCGCAGCCTGATCTGGGGCGGCAAGGACGGCTCGACGCTGTACTTCGCCGCGACGATCGACGGTGAGAGCGCGTTCTACAAGGTCGAATTCCCGCGTCCGAAGGACCCGAAGAAGGTCGCGAAGTACGCGCTCTTCGGCATGGAGTACCTGCCGGAGGCCAAGGAGTTCGTCGGGATCTCCAGCGGCAAGCCGGCATCGATGGACGGCAACGGCAAGGTCGAGACCTACGACTTCGAGGTCCGCGTCCAGCACGACTGGCGCGAGGTCCGTCGGATCGCGTTCGACCAGGCCTGGCGCGCGATGCGCGATCGGTTCTACGACGAGGCGTACAACAACCGCGACTGGAGCCAGGTGCGCGCGAAGTACCGCCCCGTCGCCGCCCAGTGCCTCGGCGCCGCCGAGTTCAGCCAGCTCTGCAACATGATGCTCGGCGAGCTCAACGCGTCCCACATGGGGCACCGCGGCGGGACGGACCCGCTGCCGAGCTTCGACCCGCAGAACGACTGGTCCCCCACGACCTACCACCTCGGCCTGCGCTACGACCACTCGGCCGAGGGCCCCGGCCTGCTCGTGGAGAGCGTCATCCCCGGCGGCCCGACGTCCCAGGCGCGCAGCCTCGTCGAGGCCGATGAGCGCGTGATGGCGATCGACGGAACCGCCGTCGGCCCCGACGTCGACGTCGACGCGCTCCTCACGATGGACGAGCGACGCGACGTCGAGCTGACGGTGAAGTCCGCTGCGGGCGAGGAGCGCGCGGTGACCGTGCGCCCGGTCGCGTCGGTGCGCCGCCTCCTCTACCCGGAGTGGGTCGAGAAGACGCGCGCGAAGGTCGAGGAGCTCTCCGACGGCAAGCTCGGCTACCTCCACATCCAGGGGATGAACTTCACGAGCTTCCGCCAGATGGAGGAGGACCTCTACCACGCCGGCGTCGGCAAGGACGGTCTCGTCATCGACGTGCGCTTCAACGGCGGCGGCAGCACGACGGACCACGTTCTGACCGCGCTGACCCAGCCCGTGCACGCGATCACGCAGTCGCGCGGGAGCGGCCGCGGCTACCCGCAGGACCGCAAGATCTACGCGTCCTGGAGCAAGCCGATCGTGCTCATGTGCAACGAGCACTCGTTCTCGAACGCCGAGATCCTCTCGCACGCGATCAAGCAGCTCGGCAGGGGCGAACTCGTCGGGATGCGCACGGCCGGCGGCGTGATCAGCACGGGCGGCATGTCCCTGCTCGACGGCGGCTTCATCCGCATGCCAACGCGCGGCTGGTACCTGGTCTCCACCGGCGAGGACATGGAGCTGAACGGCTGCGAGCCGCACCACGCGATGTGGAACGACCCGTCCTGGGATTCCCCGGGCGGCACGGACGCTCAGCTCGTGAAGGCCGTCGAGGTGCTCGAGGAAGCGGTCGCGGAAGAGCGCGCGAAGGACGGCGTCGATCTCGTCCCCGCGTCCGAGCTGCGGCGCTGAGCGAGCTCGCAGGTCCCCGATGCGGCCCGCCACCGTCGCCGTCGTCCAGACAGCGCCCGTCCTCTTCGACGCGGCGGCGACGGTCGAGCGGGTCGCATCGTGGACCGAGGATGCCGCCGCGCGCTTCGCTCAGGTCGTGGTCTTCCCCGAGGCGTTCGTCGGCGGCTACCCGAAGGGCTCGGACTTCGGGATCCGCCTCGGCACCCGAAGCGACGCCGGCAGGACCGCGTTCGAGCAGTACTTCGACGGTGCGATCGACGTGCCCGGTCCCGAGACGAAGCGACTCGGGGAGATCGCCGCCGAGCACGGCGTCGAGCTCGTCGTCGGCGTCGTCGAGCGAGCCGGGAGCACGCTCTACTGCACGGCCCTGTTCATCGGCGCGGACGGGCGGCTGCGAGGGAAGCACAGGAAGCTCGTGCCGACCGCGCTGGAGCGCTGCGTCTGGGGCCGCGGTGACGGCTCGACGCTGGAGGTCGTCGAGACGCCCTTGGGCCGCATCGGCGCCGCCATCTGCTGGGAGAACTACATGCCGCTGCTGCGGGCGGCGCTATACGAGAAGGGCGTCGAGCTCTACTGCGCGCCGACCGTCGATGACCGCGACGTCTGGCAGGCGACGCTGAGGCACATCGCGGTCGAGGGGCGCTGCTTCGTCCTCTCGGCGTGCCAGCACCTGCGGCGGCGCGACCTGCCCGAGGACTGGGCGACCGACCTCGCGGACGGACCCGACGACGTCCTGATCCGCGGCGGCAGCGCGATCGTGGATCCCTTCGGGGACGTCGTGGCAGGGCCGGTCTTCGGGGAGGATGCGCTGCTCATGGCGAGTCTTGGCCCCGGCGCGATCACGCGCGGCAGGTTCGACCTCGACGTGACGGGACACTACGCACGACCCGACGTGTTCGACCTTCGCGTCGACGAACGAGACCGAAGCTGACCCCGGGCGAGACACGCGCGAGGAATCCCCGCGCGACCGCGGAGACTGCGGCGGCCGCTTCGCATGCGAGGCCATGGGAAGGCCGTCGAACGAGGGGGCGAGTCCGCTGGTGTTCGGACTCCTGGCGATCGTCACCGCTCTGCTCGCGGCGCGCGGGTACGGAGTCGCGGCCGTCGTGATCGGGGGCCTCGCGATCGTCACTCCGCTCGAGCGCCTCCGGCCGCGGCGACGCCAGCGCTTCCTGCGCCGCGCGCTCAACGCCGACCTGATGCACGCGCTGGTCTCTCTGCCCCTCGCCTTCGTGGTCGGACTCGGACCGCTCGCGCTCGCGAGCTGGCTCCTGCCGCCTCTTCCCACCGTCGGCGAGGCGATCGCGAGCGCACCGGTCCTCGTTCAGGCTGTGATCGCGCTCCTCCTGCTCGAGTTCGTCGCGTACTGGACGCACCGTCTCCAGCACGAGGTGCCGATCCTCTGGCGGTTCCATCGCGTGCACCACTCCAGCGAGGAGCTCGACTGGCTCGCGGGCGTTCGCGTCCACCCGCTCGCGGCGCTCTTCGTGAAGTCGTTCGAGGCGCTCCCGCTGGCGCTGATCGGCATCGAGCTGAGCGTCAGTGCGCCCGTCGCCTTCTTCGCCCTCGTCTCAGGGCTCTTGACGCACGCGAACGTCGACCTGCGACTGCGTCCGCTCCGGCGCCTCTGGGTCACGCCGGACTTCCACCACTGGCACCACGCGGACGAGCCCGACGCGATCGACACGAACTACAGCGGCCTGCTCCCGCTCTGGGACCTCGTCTTCGGCACGTACCACCTGCCGGACGACCGGCTCCCGGAGCGCTACGGGATCGACGGCGGCGACCCGGCGACGTGGTGGGGTCACATGAAGCTGCCGTTCCGCGCGCAGCCCCGCTCGCATTGACTTCGACGGCTGGGCCCTTCTACGCTGGAAATATCCCTGTTCGACGCCACTCTGCCCCCTTCCTGGAGACTGCATGCTTCGTTCGGTCGATTCGAAAGACCACATGACCGTCGGCCCGGTGACCCTGAAGCCGGAGACCCACATCTTCGAGGCGATCAAGGCACTGATCGACCGGAGCATCTCCGGCGCCACGGTCGTCGACGACCAGGGGCAGGTCGTCGGAGTGATCTCCGAGATGGACTGCCTGCAGGCGGTGCTGAGCAACACGTACCACGGCGACGCCGGCGGCACGGTCGCGGACATCATGACGACAGAGGTCGAGACCGTCGAAGAGGGCGCGAACGTCCTCGACGTCGCCAAGAAGCTGATCGAAGGCCACCGTCGACGGTTCCCCGTCGTTCAGGAAGGACGTTTCGTCGGACAGGTCAGCTGCCGAAGCATCCTCAAGGCAGTCGTCGAGTTCGCGGAGACGCCGCGGCCGACGAAGGACTGAGACCGCAAGCGACCGCGTGGGCGTCCGGCCCTAACCCGGTT
>JBCCSK010000278.1:0-8267 GCA_039200205.1 Planctomycetota bacterium | reverse complement strand
GCCGGGCGCGATCATGCTCGCTCGGCTCTCGGGCAGCCCCGTGGTGCCGGTCTCGTTCGCCTGCACGATGGGCTTCAAGATGCCGACGTGGGACCGCTTCGTCGTTCCGCTGCCGTTCTGCCGCGCGGAGCTCGTGGTGGGGGAGCCGATCGAACTCGGACCGGCGCTCGCGATGACCGAGTCTCCGGAGACGATCGCGGAGATGGGCGCGGCCCTCGACGCGGTCGAGAAGGTCGCGCACCGCGCACCGCTAAGCGCCCGGGTTGCCGCCGCCCCCGTCGAAGTTGCTGCTCGGGCAGAAGCGCAGGCGCGTCACCGCGCCCGAGCCGACCACGTTGACCTGGATCGTCCGGACGCCCTCGATGGGCTGGTCCGCGGCGACCGTCTGGACCGAGTTGTCGCCCAGGGCGTTGATCTCGATGATCTGGATCGCGGCGCCGGCCGCGTCGAAGAACGTGAAGACGTCACGCTCGACGCCGTCGACGTCGAGGACGCGGGCGCTGAAGAACGTCACGTCCTCGTCGAATTCGAACAGGAACTCGCCGCCGCCCGCTTCGTCGTCGGGGTCGTCGATGAGACCGTCGCCGTTCGAGTCGACGTCGTTCTCGGCGATCACGAGGACGAGGCCGAGGGGCTCGGTGTTGTTGATGCCCGGCCCGGGCGTCATGAGGTCCGGGTCGTTGCCCGTCGGGTTCTCGGAGTCGAACAGGACGCACGCGTCGGGGTTCCCCGGCGTGTCGTTCATCGCCGAGATCGTCAGGCCGATGTCCTGGTACTGGTTCGTGACGATCGTGCCGGCCTGCTCGAGGCGCGGCTTGCCGAAGGGCTCTTCGTCGAGGTTGACGAGGAGCGGGCAGGGGATCATCTCCAGCCGGGCGAGCGCGCCGGAACCCTCGAGGAACAGCTCGAAGCGTCGAACGTCGCGCTTGTCGAACGTCAGCGTCTGGGCCGAGTTGTCACCGAGGTCCGCGAGCGGGATCGTCTCCAGCGTCATCGCGTCGCCGATGTAGAAGCGGAGCTCGGAGTTCGCGCCCTCATCGATGTCGAGGATGGTCGCGGAGCACATCCGGTACGGCGCGCCGAAGTCGAAGCGCATCACGCCGCCGTCGGCGTTGTCGCAGGGGATGTCGACGAGTCCGTCCGCGTCCGCGTCGACGAGGTCGCCGGGCAGGATCAGGACGTTGCCGAGAGCTTCGGTGTTCCCGGTGCCCGTACCGGGCGTCGCGAGGTCGGTGTCGTTGCCGGTCGGATTCGCCGAGTCGAACACGATGACGGCGTCGGGGCCGCCGTTGCCGCCCTCGCCGGTGATCGCCATGTTCACGAGCTCCCACTGGGTGTTGAGGATCTCGCCGGCGACCGGCTCGTCGTCACCGATCTTGAAGTTCGGGTCGAACGACTGGCACAGGGTGCCGCCGCTGCCGGAGAGCGGCAGCCACGTCCCGACGGAGTCGTAGCCGCCGGGCGTCCGCGTCAAGAGGTACAGCTGGACGCCGAAGTCGGCCGGCAGCGTGTTCGCTCGGTTCATCGGAACGACCAGCTCGCCGTGGCCGAGCGCGTCGAAGCGGCCCGCCGCCATCGGCGACGCGACGAACGGGTCGAACGCTCCGTCCTGGTCGAGCGACGACCAGATCGCGAACGGCGCATCCGCAGGACCTTCCGTGCGGATGCAGATCTCCATGCCGTTCACGGTCGTGCGTGACCACGCATCGATCTCCGTGGCCATTGCGGCGCTGGGAAGGGCCAGCAGAATGAGGGCGCGTAGCGCTTGCTTGGAAGGCTTCATGGGGAGGCAGGGCGGGGGAGGCACAAAGCGCGCCTCCCCCCAAGAGGGAAGGGACATCGGGCGTTGAAAGGACACTTCCGAGTCTAGGTCCCAGACTCAGATCCGCTCGAATCGCCGGGCGGCTGCGACGATGCGCCTCGATCGGCGCGGGCAACTCCGAAGGTCGCCGCGATCGACAGCGCGGCCGCGAGCGCGGGGAGCCCCAGCCTCGGGTACGTCAACGGACTGCCCGCGACGCGAAGCGCCACGAGTGACCCCACCGCCCAGGACGCCGCCAGCGCAACTCCGGCCCAGGCGGCAGGGTGCCCGCGTGCAACCGCCCACCACGCGACGACGATCCAGGCGAGACCGTGCGCCCACGTCGGTCCGACCACCAGCCACGGGATCGCGGCGAGGCTCGCGAACGCGCAGGCCCAGTCGGGACGCTCGCGCCGGAGCAGTCGCCCGGCCCACGCGGCGCAGCCGAGTGCGAGGCCGATGCCGACGATTCGACCGACGCCGTGCCAGCCCTCCCCGAACGCGCGCACGAAGAGCGCGCCCATGTGCTGGCTGCCCGCGCCTCCGTCGGGAGTCGCCGTGATCTCGGCCATCCACGCGAGGCGCTCACCGACCTCGCGATGGAACTCCAGCGCCGGGCCGGGGCCCATGAGAGCGACCGGCAGCGCGACGGCTGCGAGGACGAACGTGAGGAGTCCCGCGCTGAGCGCGCGCAGATCGCCGCGCAGCGCAGGTGCGATCAGGAAGACGAGCGGCGTGAGCTTGATCGCCGCCGCGATGCCCACGACCACTCCGCCGGCGACGGAGCGCCCGCGCGACCACGCGGCGAACGCTGCAGCCGACAGGGCGATCGTGATGAGGCCCGCCTGTCCCCAGTAGATCCCGTGCACGACGGGCTGTGCGAGGAGCGCCGCGACCCCGAGTGCCGCAGCCGCCGCCGCGCCGGGGGCGGGACGCAGCGCGAACGCGCTCGAAAGGAGCGTCGCGATCGACCCGAGCATGAGAGCGGCGCAGGCCCACGCCGCCGCCAGCGGTCCGAGCGGAACGAGCGGCGTCAGGACCCAGGCGAAGAACGCGGGGTAGAGGTAGAGCTTGGCGGGCTCCGTCTCGCCGCGTGCGAAGCCCGTCGCCGTGTTCCAGTACGGCCCGAGGAAGTCCTCGAAGATCGCAGCGTTGAAGTCGATCGCGACGAGAGCCGCCTCAGGACTCGGCCAGACGAGCTGGACGAACAGCATGAGCGCGAGCATCCCGGATGGGAGCGCGACGAGCGTCGCCCTCACGAATCCCATGGGCTCCCTCATGCCGTCGTCGCTCCCGTGCGTCGCCACACCCACGTGCGGAACCAGCGCGGCCCGATGCCGAAGCTCCGCGCGTCGAAGGTCGCGCGCAGCTCGACGCGGTCGTCGCGCGCGAGCTCCGCGCCGTGGTCGTAGATCGGATGCATCGCGTTGCCGGTCAGGAGCGCGCAGCCGCCGAGCGGGAGGACGTGGTGCAGCCGCTGCATCGAACGAGCGATCCCCAGCCTACCGCCGGCGAGCGGTGCGAAGTCGGCGACGGCAAACCACCCGCCGGGGCGAAGTCGTCCGAGGAGGTCGTCGCGCGTCGCTCGCATCAGGGCAGGGGGGAACACGTTCAGGAAGTGCTCGGCGACCACGACGTCGAACCGCTCGGCCGGGTCGAGGTCCGCGAGCGGGATCGGGCGCAGATCGACGCGGGCCCCGGCGCGGGCGATCCGGCGACGCGCGCGCTCGAACATCGACGGTGAGCGCTCCAGCGCGACGACGTCGGCTCCCGCGCGAGCCGCCTCGACTGCGGCGCGCGCCGTCCCCGCGCCAGGGATCAGGACGCGATCCCGCGAGCGACAGGCGGAGACGGCCCGATGGCGCGTCCGCCAGATCGCGCCGCCGCTCCACGCGGCGGTCGCGAGGTCGTAGATCGGAGCGACGAAGCGGTAGCGATCGCGCTCCGGGCCCCTGGCGATCGACGCGCGCTCCATCGACGCCATTGTGACGTCGCGGAGCGCCCGTGCCGGGTCACACCTTCTCGCTGTACTTCTTCTGGTGCGCGGCCTTCGCCTTCTGCACCCAGCGGTCGCGCTTGATGCGGTCGACCGGCACGTCGATCTTCTCCGCGAGCTCGGTGAGCTTCGGGCCCTTGAGCTTCGCGAGGTCCTCGAAGCGCTTGACGCCGGCCTTCTTCAGGGTCTTCTCGAAGCTGGGGCCGATGCCGCTGATCTCCTTGAGGTCGTCCGGCGTGCGGGGCTTGCGCGGCTGCGGGATGATCGTCTTGACCTTCTCCTTGGCCGCCGGCTTCTTCGGCGCTGCTGCCTTCGGTGCCTCGGCCTTCGTCGCGGCGGCCTTCGTCGCGGCAGGCTTCATTGCGGCGGCCTTCGACGCGGCGGGCTTCCGTGCAACGGGCTTCTGGCTCGTCTGCTTCTGCGCCGCGGGCGCCGGCTTCGGCGCCGGGGCCGGCTTCGCCTTGGCCTCGCGCTTCACCCGCGCGATCTCCTCGCGCGCCTCGGCGAGCTTCGCGACGTTCTCCTCGAGCTTCAGCTCGGTGCTCTTGAGCTTGGTCTCGAGCTTGCCGACCTGGCCCTTCATCCCGTGCGCCCGGCGCTGCTCGGCCTTTTGCGCCGTCTGGAGCTCCGAGAGCCGCGTCCGCAGCGTCTGGATCTCCTGCTTGCGCCGTTCGACCGTCGCCTGGGCCGCGTCGAGACGCTTCCCGCGCTGGGTGGACTCACGCGCACCGCGGTTCGCTTCCTTCTTGAGCTCCGCGAGCTCCTGACGCGCCCGTGCGAGCTCCGCGTCGGCGCCCTCGAGCTTGTCGAGGCGACCGGTCAGTCGCTCGATCTCGACGCTGCGCTCGCGCGCTTCGCGCTCGCTCGTCGACCGCAGCTCGGTGAGCTCGGCCTCGCGCTCCTGGAGCTGGACCGGGACCGGCTCCAGCGTCTCCAGGCGCTGGCGCAGCACCTCGAGCTCACCCTCGCGCCGCGCGAGTTCGACCCGCAGCGGCTCCAGCTCGCCGACCTTGCCCTTGAGCGAGCCGATCTTCGTCGAGGTCTCGGACGCGAGCGACGCGTTGCGGGCTTCGGCGGCCTCCAGCTCGGTCTCGACGCGGGCGAGCCTGGGCACGAGCGGCTCCAGCTCCGTGAGTCGCTCGCGCGCCGTCTTCAGCTCCGCGCGCGTCGCCTCGAGCTCCGCGGGCAGCGGGTCGAGCGCGGTGACGCGCTCCTCCAGCTCCGTGACCTGCGTCGCCGACGTCTCCTCCAGCGACGACAGCTCGGCGCGCGTGTGGTCGAGGTCCTTCTCGCGCGCGGCGAGCCGGGCCTCCAGCGGCGAGAGCTCGCTGACGCGGGCTGCGAGGCCCGCGATCTCCTCCGTCGTGGACGCGAGCAGCGCGTCGCGCTCCTTGCGCAGACCGTCGAGCTCCTCGCGGGTCGCTTCGAGCAGCCCGGGGACGGGCTCGAGTTCGCTCAGGCGCGCCTCGAGCTCCGCCTGGACCTCTTTCGCGGCGGCGCGCACCTCCTCGAGCTCGGCCGCGGCGACGCTGCGGGCTTCGGAGAGCTGATCGTCGGCGCCACGGCGCGTCTCGTCGAGCGTCTCCGACGCGCTGCTCCTGGCCTCGTCCAGCTCTTCCTTCGCGGCGCGACGGACGGCTTCGAGCTCCTCGGCCGCCTGGCTGGCGGCCGCCTCGAGCGCCGCAGAGGCGGCTTCGCGCTCTCTCTCGAGCTGCTCCGTGAGATCGCGGCGCGTCTCCTCCTGCTCGCTCGTGTGCGACGCCTTCAGGCGAGCGATCTCCGCGCGCGCCTCGTCGAGCTCACCCTGGACCTCCGACAGGAGGCCCGGGACGGGCTCGAGCTCGGCGGTCCGGCCGCGGAGCCCCGCGATCTCCTCCGAGGTGGTCGCCTCGAGCGCCGCGAAGCGCTGCTGTGCCGCCTGGAGCTGCTCTTCGGTCTCGCGCAGGCGCGCGGGGTAGGGCTCGAGGTGCAGGATCCGCTCCTCCAGCCCCGACATCGCGGCCGACGACGCCTCCTCGTCCTCGACGTGGCGGCGGGACCACGACGCGATCGTGCCGTCGCGCTCGGCGACTCGCTTGCGCAGCGTCGCGACCTCCTCGGCGTGGGCGTGGGCGGCGCGCTCGAGCTCGGCCGACAGCGCCTCGACCCGCTCGGTCAGCCCGTCGCGCTCGGACGAGAGCTCCTTGAAGACGCGCGTCTTGCGCTCCGACTCCGCGCGGGCCGCCACCGTGGCGCCCTCGATCGAGTCGCGCTCACCGCGCAGCGCCTCCAGCCGCTCCTCGTGCTCGTGGACCTGGGTCCGGAGCGCGGTCGCCTGGGCGCGCTCGTTCTGCACCTCGGCCTGGAGGGCCGTGATCCGCTGAACGTGCGCCTCGTAGGTGCCCTTGATCTTCTTGACGTCGATGTTGTTCTGGTTCAGCGCTGCGACCGCCGCCTCCCGGTCCGCCTCGGCGAGGCGGAACTTGCGGTCCCACAGCTCCTGCTGCACGCGGTGCTGCGTGAGGCTCTGACGCTTGGCGTGGATCCACGCGAGCGTCCCTCCGATGAGAGCGGCGCCGAGAATCGCCGGAAGCTGTCCGAGAACGGTCGCCGATCCCGCAGGCGCGAGCCCGAAGGCCCACGCGGCGTTGGCTTGGAGCAGCTGCTCCAGGTAACAAAGGCCCATCATGGTGTCGGTCAAAAGGGCGCGAAGTGCGTGTCCAGGGTCCCCCGTTGGGAGAGCCTAGCGATCGGAAGAGGCAGAATCCCGCCTCTCGTTTCGCTCGCCGAGCGACCCCCTGAGATGTGCCGATGAACGTCCTCCGCATGATCACCCTCGCCCTCGTCGCCACCGGCCTGCTCCTGTTCGTCGCCGTCAGCTGCGCCGGGCCCGACGTCGGCCTCCAGCGCGGATCGCTCGGGCCGTGCCCGTCCTCGCCGAACTGCGTGTCGAGCGAGGCCGATCGCGACATTCCCGCGTTCGTCGAGCCGTTCGCGATTCCGCAGAGACTCGCGCCGGAGGCGGCCTTCGCGGCGCTCGTCGCCCTGCTCGACGAGCGCGCGAGCCTCGAGACGCGGGAGCCGACCTACGTCCACGCCGTCTTCAAGACGCCGATCCTCCGCTTCCGCGACGACTTCGAGGCGCGCCTCGTGGCTGAAGAACTCCTCATCCACGTCCGCTCGGCCTCGCGCCTCGGCTACTCGGACCTCGGCGCGAACCGAAAGCGCGTCGAGGCGCTGCGCCAGGCGTTCTCCGAACGCGTTCGCTGAGCGTGGCCGCGCGTCTGCCGATCGACGACGTCCTCGACGACGTCGTCGGGTCCGTCCGCGAGCGGGGGAGCGTCGTGCTGGTCGCTCCGCCCGGCGCGGGCAAAACGACGCGCGTGCCGCCCGCGCTGGAACGCGCCGGCCTCGGTCCCGTCGTCGTCCTCGAGCCGCGGCGGATCGCGGCCCGGGCCGCGGCGCGGAGGGTCGCCGAGGAGAACGGCTGGACCCTCGGCGAGGAGGTCGGCTACCACGTGCGCTTCGACCGGCGCGCGGGGCCGCGGACGCGGGTGCTCTTCTGCACCGAGGGCATCCTGCTCGCGCGCCTGCAGGCCGACCCGTTCCTGGAGGACGTCGGCTGCCTCGTCTTCGACGAGTTCCACGAGCGCAGCCTGGACGCCGATCTCGCGCTCGCGATGGCGCGGCGCGTCCGCGTCGATGCGCGCGAGGACCTGCGGCTCGTCGCGACCTCGGCGACGCTCCAGGCCGAGCCGGTCGCGCGCTTCATCGGCGACGACGCGGGCCCCGCGCCGATCGTCGCGAGCGAAGGGCGGCTCTTCCCGGTCGAGACGACGTTCCTCCCGCGCGAGAGGCGGCCGGCCACGGGGGACGAGCGGGCCGAGGAGCACGTCGTGCGCGCGGTCCGTCACGCTCTGGAGGCGGGGGAGGGGGACGTGCTCGTCTTCCTCGCCGGGGTCGGGGAGATCCGGCGGGCGGCCGAGCGGCTCGACGGCCTCGCCGGGGTCGACGTCCACCCGCTCTACGGCGACCTCTCGCCCGGCAAGCAGGACGCCGCGCTTCGCCCGGGCCCGCGTCGACGCGTCGTGCTCGCCACCAACGTCGCCGAGTCGAGCGTGACCGTCGCCGGCGTGCGCGCCGTGGTCGACAGCGGCGAGGCGCGCGTGATGCGGCACGATCCGGGGGCGGGGATCGACCGCCTGCGCGTCGAGCGGATCGATCGAGCTGCCGCCGATCAGCGGCGGGGCCGGGCCGGGCGCGAGGGGCCTGGACTGTGCATTCGACTCTGGAGCGCCGTCGACGACCGCTCCCTGGAGCCGCGACTCGCGCCCGAGGTCGAGCGGCTGGACGTGGCCGGCGCCGCGCTGCAGCTCGCGGCGTGGGGCGAACCGGACGTCGCCGCGTTCCCCTGGTTCGAGGCGCCGCGCCCGGCGGCGCTGCGGCGGGCACTCGCGCTCTTGGCCGACCTCGGCGCACTCGACGAGCGCG
>JBCCSK010000277.1:0-8308 GCA_039200205.1 Planctomycetota bacterium | reverse complement strand
CCCACCGAGTCGAACGAGTGCTTCGCGCGTCCGCTCTCGACGTCCGTGGTGAACGCCTCCGCGCCCTCGACGTACCAGAGCATGTACGCGTACTGCGCCGCCGTCTCGGGGTCGAGGAAGCGCTCGAACGACCAGACGAAGTCGTGCGCCGTCACGGCGTCGCCGTTCGACCAGCGCGCGTTTCGTCGCAGATGGAACGTATAGGTCCGCCCGTCCTCCGAGATCTCCCACCGCTCCGCGACCCCGGGGATCGGCTCGATCGTCTCAGGATGAGACACGACCAGGCCCTCGAAGAGCATCCGCACGGCCCGGCCCTCGGGGATCCCCGTGACGATCGCCGGGTCGAGCGTCTGGACCTCCGTCCCGTTGTTGAAGACGAAGTCGGCGGGCTCCAGCCGGGCTCCGCGCGTCGCGAGGATCGCGGCAGCGAGGACCCCCGCGAGGAGGACGACGGGGACGACCTGGCGCGCGATGCGTTGGAGGGCCATGCGGTGGGGCGGCGTCGCCCGCGGGAGACGGCCGCCCCGGAGTGTAGGGAATGGAGGGGGCCCGACGCGTCCGTTCGTCGCGCTCGAGCGGACCGGCGCGGGATCGCGGCGAAACCTCTCTAGACTCGTCGGTAGGCCTGGCCCCTTCGCACGCCTTGCTCCCGCACGGCGCCCCATCCCCGAGGCTCCGATCGACACCATGCTCCGCAAGCTCCGTCCCTCGACTCCGACTGCGCGCTGCCGCCGCGCCGCGGCCGTGACCACGCTCGCCATCCTGGCGGCGCCCCTGCTCGCTTCGACGGACGGCGACGACGGGCCCCCGTCGACCACGATCGACGGCTTCCACCCGACGAAGGGCGACGGCGCGACGCCCCTCTACGGCGGACGCGTGATCGTGCACCTGCCCTCGCTGCCCGAGAGCATGTGCTTCCCGATCGAGAACTCCTCGTACACGCGCCACTTCCTTCACGAGGTGCACGAGACGCTCCTGATCGAGGACTGGTGGACGACCGAGTGGACCCCGAGTGCCGCGGCCTCGTGGGTCGAGGAGGACCTCGTCGTGCTCGCCGAGGGGGCTCCGGAGACGCCGGGAGAGTTCGAGACGCGCGTGGCGCGCCGCGACGGTGAGCCCGGCCAGCGCGCGGTCCGGGCCGTCTACGGATCCGTCGAAGAGGCCGGCGACGCCTGGCGGGTCACGCCGGTCTCGGAGAACGGCGCGCTCGCGGAGCCGATCGACGTGCCGAAGTCGAGCGTCGAGCGGATCGAGCGCGGCACCGTGTTCACGATCAAGCTGCGCGAGGGCGTGAAGTGGCACCCCTCGCTCGTCTACGAGGGCGAGGCGCTCCAGTCGATCGCCGGGCAGACGCTCGACGCCGAGGACGTGCGCTTCTCGTGGTCGATCTACGGGAACCCCGAGGTCGACTGCGACCAGAAGCGCTTCCAGTTCGAGAAGATCGTCGACTGTCAGGTCGTCGACCCGCTCACGGTCCGCTTCTTCTACGAGCAGCAGTACGCCTTCGCGATCCTCACGATCGGCGACTCGCTGACGCTCCTGCCCTCGCACATCTACAACCTCTCCGACCCGGACTGCCCCGACCACGACGAGCGAGCGACGGCCTCGGCCCAGGCGGAGCACATCAACGAGAACCCCCACAACAAGCTCTGGGTGGGGATCGGGCCGTACCGCGTCACCGAGTGGTCGCAGCAGTACGTCGAGGCCGATCGCTTCGTCGACGGTGCTGGCAAGCTCGCCTACTTCGACGCCGCGAAGCGGCCCGGGTACGTCGACACGATCCGCTGGCGCTGCATCCCGGACGACGAGGCGGCGATGAACGCGCTCCTGAACGGGGAGCTCGACTACTTCAACCGCGTCAAGTCCGAGGACTACTTCGAGGGTCGGACGCTCGCCGAGTCCTTCACCGAGGGCTTCTACAAGGGCTTCTACTACCCGCCGAACTTCGGCTACACGGCCTGGAACCTGTACTCGCCGAAGCTCTCCGATCCGGCGGTGCGAAAGGCGATCACGCACGCGTTCGACTTCGAGGCGTACGCCAAGAACCAGTACAACGGCCTCGTGCGCCACGTGACCGGGCCGGTCCCGTTCGACTCCGAGGGGTACGACCACGAGCTCGCACCGCTGGAGAACGACGAGGACATCGCCCTCGACCTCCTCGAGGACGCCGGCTGGTACGACCGCAACGGAGACGGCGTCGCGGACAAGGACGGCGTCGAGCTCACGATCGAGTTCCTCTACCCGGCCGGGAACGACGCCTCGAAGCTCTTCGGACGCGCCCTGCAGGCGGCGGTCAAGGACCTCGGGATCGAGATCCAGCTGGCCTCGCTGGAGTGGGCCACCATGCTCGAGCGGGTCAAGTCGCGCGAGTTCGAGTCGGTCAACCTCGCCTGGAGCATGCCGCTGGAGTCCGACCCCGAGCAGCTGTGGCACTCCAAGTGGGGGGAGCGAGACAGGAAGTCGTCGAACAACGCCGGACTTCGAGACGCGGAGATCGACCGGCTCATTGGCGCGATCCAGTACGAGCTCGACGAGGACGCACGCATGTCCCACTGGCGCGAGTTCCACCGGCGCCTGTACGACATCCAGCCGTACCTCTTCATGTACAACGTGCCGCGCAAGTTCGGCGCGTCGAAGAAGCTGCGCGGGCTTCGGTTCTCGCCGATCGACCCGGGCTACGTGATTCGCGACTGGTACTACGTCGATCCGTCGGTGCCGGGCACGCGCAAGAGCCTGGCGGGCGGTTGACCGAGCCCGAGCGTTGATCGACCCGGGCGGCTCGACACCGGTCCGCTGCTCGTGTCAGATGTCGTGCCCGACGCACTGATTCGCGTCCGCACTTGCTCGCCTACATCCTGCGAAGACTCCTGCTGATGATTCCGACCACGGTCGGGGTCGCGCTGGTGATCTTCACGCTCTATCACCTCGCTCCCGGCGATCCGGCGCTCATCGCCGTCGGGACGCAGTCCGAGGCGGACCTCGGCGCGGGCGGGGACAACGAGTCCCGCATCGACAGGTTCCGGCGCAAGCACGGGCTCGACCGCAGCTTCGCCGTCCAGTTCCTCGACTACATCGGGCCGTTCAACCTGAACGCGGACGGGCACCCGTGGTTCCGCTCGCCCCGCACCGAGCGAGCGATCGAGGAGGTCGACGTGCCGGTGCCCGACGGAGAGGCGCTGCGGACGACGCTGCACGGTCGCCCGGTCCCGATCGACCACCTCTACGCCACGACCGAGGAGGAGCGCGAGCTGCTCGATACGGCGGTGGGGGAGCTCCGCACCGGCATCGACGATTCGAAGCGCGTCGAGCTCGTTGCGTTCGCGAAGGCGTCGCGCGAGCAGCGGGAGAAGGCGCTCGCGCCACTGTTTCAGGCGCTCTACGACGAGCGCGTCGCGGTGGGGAGCGAAGCGCCCGCCGTCGATCGGATCATCGGCGTCCTCCAGGAGATCGTCGGGGCGGGGCCCGCGCTCGAGCCGGCCCTTCTCGAGCGCGACGGCCGGGGGCACGAGGTCCGCCGCTGGTTCGCTTGGTACTACTCCGAGGGCGGCGGGGCGACCACGCAGAACACGGGCGAGACCCCCTGGGACGGACTCCTCGCCTTCGACCTCGGGGACGAGATGCAGTCGGGCGCCTCGGTGCGCGACGAGCTCCTGCAGCGGCTGCAGGTGACCGTGCCGCTCTCGCTGGTCGCAGTCCTCTTGAGCTACCTGATCGCGCTGCCGCTCGGCATCTTCTCGGTCCGACGCCAGGGAACGGCGGTCGACGGCGTCCTCACGATCGTCCTCTTCGTCCTCTACTCGATCCCGACGTTCTGGGCCGGACTGATGCTCGTGCTGATCTTCGGGAGGACCCAGCTCGACCTCCTGCCGGTCATCGGGCTCCACGACAAGGATGCGGCGTCGTTCGGACCTCTCCGCTACGCGTGGGACACGGCGCTGCACTGCATCCTGCCGATCGCGACTCTGACGTACGGCAGCCTCGCGTACCTCTCGCGCCAGATGCGCGCCGGGATGCTCGACGTCATCCGCCAGGACTACATCCGCACCGCGCGCGCGAAGGGCCTCAGCGACGACCGCGTCGTCTACCGTCACGCGCTGCGCAACTCGATGATCCCCGTGCTGACGCTCCTCGCGTCGATCCTCCCGATCCTCATCGGCGGCTCGGTCATCGTCGAGTTCATCTTCGACATCCCCGGCATGGGCAAGTACGCGTACGAGGGGCTCCTGCGGCGCGACTTCTCCATCGTCATGGCGACGACGATCTTCGTCGGGATCATGACGCAGCTCGGGATCCTCCTCTCCGACGTCGCCTATTCGCTCGTCGATCCACGGATCCGTTTGCACTGATGGTCGCGGAGGAGCAGCGCGACCCCACGGCGCCCGTGGGCTTCGGGGCGGTGGCCGCCGAAGAGCCCGAGTTCGCCACGGACGACTCGAAGGACTACTGGGACCTCGTCTTCGAGCAGCTCCGTCGACGGAAGCTGTTCAAGATCGGCGTTGTCGTCCTCACGCTGCTGTACGGCACCGCGGTGTTCGCACCGTTCCTTGCGAACGATCGGCCGCTCGTGATCGAGTCGGTCGATGTCGACGGGTACGCGAGCGCGCTGCGCATCCTGCGCCCGACCGCGTCCCAGGCGCTGCGCGCCGCCCAGCAGACGGACGCCGAGTACGAGGCCGGGCTCGACGACGCGAAGCGCGAGGTCGCGCCGACGCGACTGGCCGCAGCGAGCGTCGAGCTCGACGCGGCCCGCATGCGCGTCGAGACCATTCGCTCGATGCTCGACCCCGAGTCCGTCGGACCGCTCGACGAGTACGAGGCCGCCTTCGAACGCGGCGTCGAGGCGCTGCGCTCCGAAGACGACGCGGCTGCGGTCGATGCGCTGGGGGCGGCGAAGTCGATGGGCCGCGCGCTTCGCAAGGATCTGGCGCCGCTCGACGTCGACGAGCCCGAGGGCGGGGGCGTCGCGCTCATCGCGCGCTCGGAGTCTCCGCTGCTCGACTCGATCGCGTGGTGGGAGGTGTTCCTGATGGCCCTCTGGCTGCTCTGGACGCTCTGGCCGCTTTGGAACCCGATCGTGAACCGCGTCGTCCTCGCCCGGAATCGCGACCGGATCCGACGCGCTCGGCTCACGAAGCTCGCGACCTGCCTCGTCATCGGCGCCGCGTGCGCGGGGGCCTGGCGCCTTGCGCTCGGGCCGGTCGCCGACTTCGACGTCTCGAAGCACAAGCAGGGCCTGACGGACCGCTCGGTCCTGCCGCTCAGCGCCGGCCGGACGACCGCGGAACTCGCCGCGGCCGGCGAGCTGGGGGACGAGGCCCTCGCGGGCCGCGTCGTCTGGGCTCCGATCCGATTCGGCTACGCCGAGCTGCACGAGGACGAGAAGTTCCGCCCGCCGACGTGGCACTCGCGCGCGGAGCGGGACCCCGAGACCGGTCGCCCGGTGCACCTCCTGGAGTCGCCGGAGGTCGCGGGCTCGGTCGCGGCGCAGTCGATCCCGGTGGAGGTTCGGGCCGGCGAGCCGGCGCTCAACGACCCGTGGCGTCATCCGCTCGGCACGGACGAGAGCGGACGCGACGTCCTTGCGCGACTCATCTGGGGCGGCCGGGTGAGCCTGTCGGTCGGCATCCTCTCCGCCGCGCTCCTGACGCTGATCGGCGTCGTGATCGGCTCGCTCGCGGGGTACTTCGGCGGCTGGGTCGACATCGTGATCATGCGCGGCATCGAGATCCTCCAGTCGATTCCGGCGTTCTTCCTGATCCTGCTCGCCCTGGCGTTCACCGACCCGAACGTCGTCCCGCCGATGTTCGCGATCGTGCTCGTGATCGCCGTCGTTCGCTGGACCGGAGTCGCGCGACTCGTCCGCGGCGAGTTCCTGCGCCTGCGCGAGCAGGAGTTCGTGATCGCGTCCCAGGCGCTCGGCTTGAGCTCGTGGCGCACGATCTTCCGCCACGTCCTGCCGAACGCGATGTCGCCCGTGCTCGTCGCCGCCGCGTTCTCGGTGGCGGCGGGGATCCTGACCGAGTCCGCGGTCTCGTTCCTCGGCTTCGGGATCCGCGAGCCCGAGGCGTCGTGGGGCGCGATCGTCAACGAGTCGCGCAACTCCGAGAACTGGTGGATCCAGCTGTTCCCCGGGATCGCGATCTTCGTGACGGTCACCTGCTACAACCTCGTCGGCGACGCGATCCGTGACGCCATGGACCCGAGGATGAAGGTGTGACGGGGGCCGACGGCGACCTGCTCCGCATCGAGGGGCTGCAGACGTATTTCCACACCGACGAGGGCGTGGCGAAGGCGGTCGACGGCGTCGACCTCGCGATCCGCGAGGGCGAGACCCTCGGAGTCGTCGGCGAGTCTGGGTCGGGCAAGAGCGTGACGGCGCTGTCGGTGCTGCAGCTCCTGCCGATGCCCCCAGGACGCTTCGAGGGGGGACGGATCCTGTTTCGTGGCGAAGACCTCGTGCGCGCGGACGAACCGCGCATGCGCGAGATCCGCGGCAACGAGATCGCGATGGTCTTCCAGGAGCCGATGACCGCGCTGAACCCCGTGTTCACGGTCGGCTCGCAGATCGGTGAGACGGTCAGGGTTCACCAGGGGCTCGACGACGACGCGGCGCGCGCGCGCTCGATCGAGATGCTGACGCGCGTCGGAATCCCCGCGCCGGAGCGGCGCGTCGACGAGTACCCGCACCAGCTGTCGGGCGGCATGCGGCAGCGCGTGATGATCGCGATGGCGATGGCGTGCGATCCCGCGCTCCTCATCGCGGACGAGCCCACGACCGCGCTCGACGTCACGATCCAGGCGCAGATCCTCGACCTCATCCGCGAGCTTCAGGACGAGGCGCGCATGAGCGTGCTGCTCATCACGCACGACCTCGGCGTCGTCGCCGAGACGGCGCATCGCGTCGCCGTGATGTACGCGGGCCGCGTCGTCGAGTCGGCGACCGCGGAGGAGGTGTTCGCGCGTCCGCGGCACCCCTACACGATCGGGCTGATGCGCTCGCTGCCGGACCTCGCGGTGCACGGCGAGCGCCTGACGACCATCCCCGGGATGGTGCCGACCGCGACCCGCTTCCCGAGCGGATGCCGATTCCGCACCCGCTGCCCGCTCGCGACCGACGCGTGCGCGTCCGAGCCCCCGCCGCTCCAGCCCGTCGCCGCCGGGTCCGACCACGTCGCGGCCTGCTTCCACCTCGATCGCGCGGAGGTCCTCTAGCCGTGGGAACGCACCTGAGCGAACCCGCCGGCCAGGCCTTCACCGACCTCGTCGCCCCGCGCGGTGAGCAGCCCCTGCTCGACGTCAAGGGGCTCGAGAAGTACTTCCCACTGCGGCGCGGCATCTTCCAGCGCCACGTCGGCGACGTCCGCGCGGTGGACGGCCTCGACTTCCACGTCGGACGCGGCGAGACGCTGTCGCTCGTCGGCGAGTCGGGCTGCGGAAAGACGACGGCCGGACGCTCGCTGCTCCGGCTCGTCGAGCCCACGGCCGGGTCGGCGATCTACCGCCCCGATGCGACCGAGGCGGTCGACCTCTTCGGGCTGCCGATGGGGGAGATGCGGCGCTACCGGCGCGACCTCCAGATCGTGTTCCAGGATCCCTACGCGTCGCTCAACCCGCGCATCACGGTCGGCAACGCGATCGGCGAGGCGCTGAAGGTGCACGGCATCGCGCGCGGGGAGGAGCGGAGGCAGCGCGTCGCCGCGCTGCTGGGCGAGGTCGGGCTCCGTCCCGACGTCGCGAACCGCTTCCCGCACGAGTTCTCGGGCGGACAGCGACAGCGGATCGGGATCGCGCGCGCCCTCGCGCTCCAGCCCAAGCTGATCGTGTGCGACGAGGCGGTCAGCGCCCTCGACGTCTCGATCCAGGCGCAGGTCATCAACCTGCTCAAGGACCTCCAGTCGGAGCACGGGCTGTCGTACGTCTTCATCGCGCACGACCTCTCGGTCGTGCGCTACATCTCCGACCGCGTCGCCGTGATGTACCTCGGACGGATCGTCGAGATGGGAACCGTCGACGACATATTCGACTGTGCCCGTCACCCGTACACGAAGGCTCTCCTCTCCGCGATCCCGCGCGCGAACCCCGCCGAGCGCCGGGAGCGGATCTCGCTTCGGGGGGACGTCCCCTCGCCGCTCGACCCCCCGAGCGGCTGCCACTTCCACACGCGCTGCCCGGTCGCCGAGAAGGGCCTGTGCGACGTGGACGCGCCGCCGCTGAGGCGTGTCGGGGCGGAGGGGCACGTCGCCTCGTGCCACCTGGTGCCGCCGGGCCACTGAGTCTCTGGGGGGGGCGGACGACCCAAACCCGGTTT
>JBCCSK010000276.1:0-8369 GCA_039200205.1 Planctomycetota bacterium | reverse complement strand
TCCTCATCTACGGTCCGGGCCTGATGGCACACCGCGTCGAGGCGCACGACCATCCCCGCGAGCGCCCAGGCGACGCGCAGCAGATGCGCTGCGTCGTCCACAGCGAGTGCGAGGCCCGGGTCGTCGACGCGTCGCCGGCCGAGGGCCGCGCCACGCACTTCAAAGTCCTCGCGCCCGACGGCACCGCGCTACAGCTGACGTTCGCGATGGACAACGGGTTCAGCCAGAGCACGGGCGGACGCCTGGACAGCGGCCGATCGCCGACGTTCAAGGTCTCGAGCGAGGCAGCGACGCTCGAACTCTGGCGCAATGGCGACCGGGTCGAGTCTCGGCCGATCCGACTGGACCCCGGCAGCCTCAACGAGCTGCTGCGGAACTGACGCGCCGCTCTGCGGAGCGGCGCAACTTCCCCCTGGTGACATTCGGCCTCTCGTACTGGCTGTCGAGCGATTCGATCCCCGTCGTCTGGGTTCCGTTCGCCGGTTCCCCTTGGCGCACCCCCAGAGGCTCCTCGAGGCGTCACTCCTGGCGAAATGCGGTCGTTTCGCGCACCCTCGCAGTCCGGTCGTCCCCAGCCCTTCCCGACCCCACGACCAAGAGCTCTCCCGATGAAGATCGCGCTCACCGCACTCGCCGCCCTGTTCGCCACACCCACCGCTTTCGCCCAGTCGACCGTCGAGGCCGACCTCACGGGCCTGGTGCGGAACGGCTCGACGCCCTTCCCCTCCGGCCTCTTTGCCGGGCCCCTCGACGGAAGAACGGGCCGGGTTCGATTCGATGTCGCCGTGCCTGCGTCGAGCGGCTCGTTCAACTCTGCGACGTACGACGTGTCGGCCGACACCGCGACCGTCCGCGTGGGCTACGCCGGAGACGGCGGTGCCCAGCCGGCGGGCGCGTTCAACGTCTTCGAGAGTCCGGCGATCGGCGACCTCATGACAGGTCAGTTCGCGCTGGCGGAGAGCGGTGTGGACGTCCAGATCGAGCTCGTCGACATTACGGGCACGGCCTGGAGCGGGACCGATCTGAGCTCGCTCGCGGGCGACTACTCGACGGGCTCCTTCCTACGCGCCGTCGTCACCGTGACGGACGGCGTCGGGTCGTTCATCATCGACGTCGGGCAGCTCCAGATCCGCAGCGTGCGAGAGCGGATCGGCACGAACTACTGTGGACCGAGCGTCATCAACGCGAACGGACTGCGCGGCACGATGCGCGCCTACGGGAGCGTCGTCGCAGCGGACAACGACGTCACGCTCGTCGCGGCGGACCTCACGTCGTTCGCATTCTCGTTCTTCATCGCGAGTCGCACGCAGGACTTCGTTCCCATGGTGGCTGGCGGTCGCGGCACGCTGTGCGTCGGCGGCTCGGTCTCGCGCTTCCAGTCGGTGGGACAGATCAAGAACGGGATGATCGTCGGTTCGATCGACCTGGAGATCGATCTCGTGAGCGTGCCGTCCCCGACGGGCCTTGCCTCGATCCAGGCGGGCGAGACGTGGAACTTCCAGGCGTGGTACCGGGATCCGGTGCCGCTCAGCTCGACGTCCAACTTCACGGACGGGCTGTCGATCGTCTTTCAGTAGCGGTCACTGTCTCAATGCTGCGCGCAGTGACTCGGGATGGTGCTCCGTCTTCGAACTGAGTCACCGTCGAGTCAGCGAATCATGGGATCGAGCCGTCGGAAGCGGGAATCCGGTGCACCTTTGGACGCGCACCCTCATCCCAGGCTTCTGCCATGCTCACTGTCCAATCCCTCTCCGCGGGGTCGCTTGCACTGCTGTGCGCGGCCCCCGCTTTCGCCCAGTCCGGCGTCGTCTCCGACGACTTCAACACTCCGACGGTCGACCCGATCTGGAGGTACGTCGATCCCCAGAGCGACACCATCAGCAGTATCGAAGGCTTCGCGACGACGGACGCGCGCCTGAAGATCGAAGTGCCCGGCGGTCAGTCGCACAACCTCTGGCGCAATCAGAACTTCGCTCCCCGGCTCCTCCAGAGCGCGAACAACACCGACTTCGAGCTCGAGGTTCGCTTCGAGTCCGAGGTTCAGGAGCGCTTCCAGTTCCAGGGCATCATCGTCCAGGAGTCCTTCAACCACTTCCTGCGCTTCGAGGCCTATCACGACGGTTCGAGCGTTCAGCTCTTCGCGGCGAGGGTGAACGACCCGAGCTCGGCGAGCTCGCTCTACCTCGCGTCCGCGGCGACGACCCCGGGATGGCTGCGCGTGAAGCGGACGGGTGACGACTGGACGTTCTCGACGTCGACGGACGGCGTGAACTTCGACGAGGCCGTCCAGTTCACCTACGTCCTCGGCGTGACCGAAGTGGGCATCCACGCGGGCAACCACGACGCGGCCGGGAGCAACACCTCGCCGGCCTTCGTCGCGCTCGCGGACTACTTCGAGAACCGGGACGCTCCGCTCGTGAGCGAGGACGGTCCGATGGACACCGAGCCGCCCGTCGCAGACGCGGGGCTCTCGGTCTCCGCCCACGTGGGTGAGACGGTCCAGCTCGACGGTTCGGCGTCCTCGGACGACGTCACGCGTCCGGAAGATCTCGTCTACTCGTGGCAGCTCATCGAGCAGCCGGCGGGAAGCGCGGCCGCGCTCAGCGGAGCCGACACGGCGACCCCCAGCCTCACGCTCGACGCCGTCGGTGACTACGTCGCCGAGCTCCTCGTCACGGACGAGGTCGGCCTTCAGAGCGAGCGGGCGCAGGTCACGGTCTCCTCGCTGAACCAGCCGCCCGTCGCGGACGCCGGCGGCGACGTCGTCGTCCTCCTTGGCGGAACGGCGCTGCTCGACGGATTCGGCAGCTCGGACCCGGACAACGATGCCCTCGGCTACGCGTGGCAGATCCTCTCGGCGCCGCCGGGGAGCGTCGCCGCCCTCGTCGGAGCGGACACCGCCGCGCCGTCCCTGACGCCTGACGTCGAAGGGGACTACACGATCGAGCTCGTCGTGACCGACTCCTTTGCGTTCTCCGCGCCCGCGACGGTCACCGTATCCGGCCTCGACGCCATCCAGGCCGCGGTCATGGACGTTCGCGACGCGGCGGCCATCATCCGCTCGTCCAGCTTCTCGAGCTTCCGGCGCTGGTACTTCCGGCTGATCCTCCGCTGGCACCTGCGCGTCGCGGCGTGCGAGCTTCGCTACGGCTACGTCTCGTCGGCCCGCTGCCGCCTCCGGGCCGTGCTGCGTCGCCTCGACGGCTGCGCGGAGCGCGGTTCCGTCGACAGCTGGTCGAGCGGCTACCGCCTGGACTGGGTGAAGCGCTGCTCGGTCCAGAACGAGGTCTACCCGCTCATCTCCGGCGCCCTCGCTGCGATTGAGTGATCGATCTCGACGCCTGAAGGGGATCGCCGTCGCCACGGCGGCGATCCTCCTCGCGAGCTGGATGGCCTGGTCCTTCGTTGGGCCGGGAGGGGCAGGGGCCCACCACCGCACTCCCTCGCGCACCGCTGACACCGTCGAACCAGAGCGTCTGGCGGACGCTCGCGACGATGTCGTCCAGCGTGTGGGGGAGGTCCGTGGCCGTTCGGCCGCGGAGACGCGCGCAGCGGACGACCGCGGTCTTTCGATTCGCGGTCGAGTGCTGTCCAAGTCCGGCGAGGCCGTGCCCGGCGCGGAGGTCGCCGCCAGCGGAGGCCTCGGCGCGATCGCCGACGCACTCGGTCGGTTCACGCTCTCCGGCGTCGCGCCGGGCGAGTACGTCCTGGTCGCCTCGGCCAGCGGCTTCGTCGGAGTCCCGAGCGCGCCCGTGCGCGTGCATCGGAGCGACGAGGACGGCGTCGACCTCGTGCTCGGACCGGCTCGCTCCGTCGAGGGCCGGGTCGTCGAGGTCAGCGGACGCGCGGTCGTCGATGCCGAGGTTCGCGTCCGCGTCGTTGAACTCGACGGTCCGTCGAACTGGCTGCCCGAAGGCGCCGCCGATCTGCTGACGCCCCGGCGCATTCGCACGGACGAGTCGGGGAGCTTCCGCGTCGAGTCGCTCCCCGCAGGACGCGTCGAGCTCACCGCGACGGCCCCGGGGTGGATCGGCGCCGGCCTCGTCGTGCCGACCGACTCGCCGCCCGTCGAGCTCGTCTTCCAGGCGCTGCCCGCGATCTTCGGAGATGCGGTGGATGCCGAGACCGGCGAACCACTGAACATCGAGTCCGCGATCGTGCTCGGCGAGCGTCGCGTGGGAACGCGAGAGGAGTGGGTTCCCCTCGACGATCCGTCCTGCCGCTTCGAAGGCGGCGGGGACACCGCCTCGTTCCGGATGTGGCCGCGCATCCAGCGCCGCGTTCGAGTCGCCGTCCTCGTCGACGGCTGCACTCCAGGCCTGAGCGAGCCGTTCGCTCTTCGCGGTCAGGACGTCGGTCCGCTTCGGATCTCCGTCGCGTCGGGTCTTCGCCTCGACGGGCGAGTCCTGAGCGATTCCGGTGAGCCGATCGTCGGAGCGAGCCTCTCGCTCACGCCGCTCGGGGCCGATGTCGACGTTCGCGTTCCGAGCATGGCGACTTCGGATCGAGCGGGCAGCTACTCGATCGTCGCAGACGACGCCGGGCGCTTCCGCATGGACGTCAGCGCGCCCGGCTACGTCCCTCTCGCGTCGACCGTCGAGGTCGACCGCGAAGAGAGTTCCCTCGGCGAGATCGTGCTCTCCAGCGCGGGCTCTCTCGCCGTGGAGCTGACGAGCGGCCGCTCCGCGTCCCTCTGGACCGCGCTTCGACGCGAAGGAGATCTCGCGACGGACCGGCCGTTTCGCAGCTTCGAGGGTGATTCGGTCCTGTACGAGGCGGTTCCGCCCGGCGACTACACGGTCGAGCTGTTCGCGGTGAACCCGCGCGGCGCGGCAGCGATCGCGCCGCTCGCGACACGATCCGCGCAGGTCTCCGCGGGCCAGGTCGACGCCGTCGACTTCGACCCACCTCCGGCACGTGCCCTGAGCGGCGCCCTCGTCCTCGACGGCGAGCCGGCGCCTGTCCGTCGCGTTCGGTTCGTTCCGTCCGAAGGAGATGCGGTGCTGGAGTGCTTCACCGATCGCGACGGCCGCTTCGAGCTCCTCGCCGTCGCGGCCGCTTCCGGCTGGATCGAGGTCGCGTTCTCCAAGGGCGCCAACGCCCACGCGCGGCGTGCCGTCGAAGCGGGTGCCTGGGACGGTGCGCCTCTCGACCTGTCCTTCGAGACCGGTCGACTCGAGGGGCGGGTGATCCGGCGCAGTGACGGGGCTCCCCTGACCGACTCGATGGTGCGGCTGGAGGGATTCTCGGACGGGCCGTGCGCGGAGCCGTTCCTGATCGCGTCGCTCCGCACTGACTCGGACGGTCACTTCGACTCCGCAGCGGTCGTCGCAGGCAAGGTCCGATTCTCCGCAGGCGCGCCCTTCTCCGAGAGCTCGCAGCCCGCGGAGGAGATCGTGCCCGCCGGTGGCGTCATCGACGTCGGCGACGTGGTCCTTGGCCAGGGTGCCGACGTGGTGGTTGCGATCCTGAGCCCGCGCGAGACGCTCGGCCGAGGAACGGAGGTCGTCGTCCAGCTCGAGTCGGACGCCGTCGATCGCGCGGAGCCCCTCGCTCATCGCCGCACGGGGCCCGGACGCGTTCGCTTCGCGGGGATTCCCACAGGCGCGGCGACTCTCCGCGTTCTGACGGCAGACGGCCGGGTGCTCGCGACCCGCTCCGCGGACGTGGCAGCAGGCTGGATGGACCCCATCGCGATCGACGTCGATCCACGCTGAGGAGACCGTCTCGGCGCGTCAGCGCGCGGACTCGCCTTCTGCTGTCGTTCCAGCAGGCCTCTCGGGCAGCGCGTCGCGCGACGCCTTCCACCACTTCGTCCACTCAGCGGCGGGCCGCTCGCTGCCGAGCTCGGGCACGCTCTCGGGATCGAGCCGCGCGGCGAACGCGGCGAGGCGCTGCTCGGCCGATTGACGGTATTGGTCTACGGCTCTGATGCGTCGATCGACGACGCGTTCGTGCTCCGCGATCACGGCTTCGCGCAGCGCCGTCCAGTCGTCCTTCTCGAGCTCCCAGTCGCGGGGAGCGCGCTTCTTGACGAGCTTCGCACCCCGGCCGCGCTCGCGCTCCAGTTCCTTGCGCAGGTCCTGGATCCGATCGAACGTCTCGACGCACTGTTCGATCGACGCGCGCGTGCCGAGCGCGAGGCACGCGTCGAAGTAGACCGGGGCGCTCGACCACTGCTCCTCCTCGACTTCCGCGGTGGACTCGACGATCAGGTCGTGTCTCTCCGCGTTCGGATGGCGCGTCAGCCACCGGACGGCGAGCGCCTCCTGGAGCCGATTGTCGAACCCGCGCTGCATGGCCGAGCCGATCCGATCGTCCACCGCGAGCTTCAACCGGTGGCGCTGATCGCGGATGGCGTCGCTCACGCTGCCGCGCTGGGGGCGGATCTCCCCGAACCGCTCGACGTGCTGACGCTCCAGCTCGAACAGCGCTTCCAGCTGTTTGGACCGCCCGCTGCGACTGGACCGCAGCCACTCGACGGACCGCTCGGCCTGCTGCTCCGGTTCGCTCCGCTCCAGGAGCTCGAGACGAAGCACCGCCATGACGAGCATCTGCGGCCCCTCCCTTCGGAGTCGCTTCGCCGTCTCCTCGAACTTGGGCCAGCGGAAGTTGCTCCGGCTACGCGCGATCCCGAGCCCCTCGACCATCGTGCGCGCCATGTCCAGCTCGAAGTCCTTGCTGTCCATGAGCGCCGTCCAGTCCTGCTCCCAGGCCTCGAACGCAGCGGACGCAGCCGGGCACGGCCCGCCCTTTCCGTCACAGTCGGGACACGAGCCGATCGGCGGCAGCCCCGCGACCCACTGCTCGACCAGAGCGGCGGCGCCCACGGCGTCTCCGGTGAGCATCGCCTCGACGGTGGCGAGGGTGTCGGGGACCTGGGCGATCGCGGCCATCGACGGCAGCGAGATCAAAGGGAGAGCGATCGAGAGCATGGGGCGAGAGACTACCTGTGCGCTGCCCCGGAGGGGCACACAACGAGACGGCGCGACTCGCTCACTGCGGACCACGGGCGCGCGCTTCGGAACGGGCCCCCACGATGCCAAGATCGGGAAGAGCGCGCGGAACCTCGCCCGCGCCACCGGGTTTCAGCCTCCCGACGACGATGCCGCCCTCCACCCCGGAACGTGACGGAGCGAGCGCACCGGACCTCCGCATCGCCTCGGGCGAGGTGGAGGACCGTGGGGCTGCCCTCATGGTCCGCTGGCAGCGCGGCGACGAGGACGCGTTTCGTGAGCTGGTCGAGGCCTACTCGGGGAGGGTGTTCGCGCTCTTGACGCGCTTCCTCGGTCGTCGTCATCCCGGACGAGAGGACATGGTTCAGGACGTCTTCCTTCGCGTCGTCGGCGCGCGCGATCGGTACGAGCCGAGCGCGCGCTTCTCGACCTGGCTCTACAGCATCGTGTGGCGCATGTGCGCCAACGAGACCGAGCGGCGGGCGGGGCGCGCGCACCTCTCGCTCGACGCGAGCGGGCCGTCGGACGAGTCGTCGTTCGATCCCGCGGACGAGAGCCAGCCCGACGCCGCCGACGGCCTCGAGCGCGCCGACCTCGTCCACGCCGTTCGCGAGGCGATCGCGGAGCTGCCCGAGGCGCAGCGCATCGCCGTCGTCCTCGCCCGCTACCACGACATGCCCTACGCCGAGATCGCCGAGGTGGTCGGCTCGTCCGAGAAGGCCGTCAAGTCCCTGATTCACAGGGCGCGCGCGACGCTGCGCGCCCGACTGCAGCCGCTGTTCGAGAGTGAAGTCGCATGAGCACGAGAGACGGAGATCGATTCGACGCGGGGCGCGGTGGGTCCTGGCCGCACGGTGACGACCTCGACGCGCTGCTCGGGCTCGACCCGTCTCCGACGCTTTCGAAGGAGTCCGTTCGCGCGATCCACGAGGGCTTGACGGACGGGAACGACGAGGCGCTCGACGCGCTGCTCGGCGTCGACGTCGTCGACGTGCCGGCGGGGTTGGCGAACGACGTCCTCGCCCGCGTCGCCAGCGAGCGGCGCGCAGTCACGCGACGCCGCGCGATGCGGCTGGTTCCGATGACGCTCGTTGCGGCGGCCGCCGTTGTTCTCCTCGTCCTGCGCGGACGTACGTCGGTCGAGCCGGACCAAGTCCCCACGCTCGTCGCCGAGGCGGAGACGGGCGCGGGCGCGCCGAGCGACGAGCTGCTCGCCGCGCTCCCGGTGCTGGAGGACTACGAGTTCCTGACCGAGGACCTCGACCCGCTCGAGTCCGACGCGCTCTTCTTGCTCGACGATGAAGACGCTCTGCTGCTCGACCTGATCGAGCTGGGAGGCTGAGGTGATCGCGGCCGCTTCACTTCTTCTCCTCGGCGCGTTGGCGCCGGCTCCCTGTGCGCAGGACGTCGAGG
>JBCCSK010000275.1:0-8406 GCA_039200205.1 Planctomycetota bacterium | reverse complement strand
TGGTCGATGAAGACCTGCGCCTGGTAGTCGCCCACGGCCCGCTGGCGCGCGTCCAGCCTGGGTACTTCTGCCCAGGCTCTCAGCCAGCCCCGGGAGATTCCTGAGATTTCTCCGTTCGGTCCCCGGGCGTCCTTG
Source organism: Planctomycetota bacterium (assembly GCA_039200205.1). GTDB lineage: Bacteria > Planctomycetota > UBA1135 > UBA1135 > Saltatorellus. The sequence continues at coordinate 8,271 of JBCCSK010000275.1, read as the reverse complement.
GCTGAGGCGGGCACAGCAATGAGCTGTGCTGGGGATCCTGACTCTCACGAGTCAAAGAGACCCGCCGGGTTCGCCCGGCGGGTCTTTTCATTTGAGGGCCGAGTTGGACGGCTTCCCCGCCCTCCGGCCGCCCTGGCGCCCCGCCACGAGCGGCACCGAGATCGGCGCCGGCGTGCCCGGAATGGCCGTGCGGCTCGGCTCGGGCCGCGTGAGGGCCGTCAGGACGTGGTCGCGCCAGGCGCCGTCGATGAAGAGGTAGTTCTTCGCATACCCCTCCTTCTCGAAGCCCAGCCGCTCCAGGACGGCTGCGCTGCGCTCGTTCTCGGGGCGGTAGGCGGCCATGATCCGGTGCAGGCCCATCGTGTCGAAGGCGTGTTCGACCAGCGCTGAGAGGCCCTCCGACATCAGCCCCTGCCCCTCGGCGCTCCGGTCGAGGCTGTAGCCGAGCACGCCGGCCTGGAAGGCCCCGCGGACGATCTGGCTGAGGTTGATCACGCCGATGACCGGACCCTCGCGCCCCTCCCGGAACCCGGCGCAGTCGCGGCGCACGAGGACCGTCCGGACGCTGTGTCCGGTTTCGTACTCGTCGCGCGCGCCGGCGAGCTGACGGACCCAGAACGCCTTCGTGAAGTAATCGGGCTGGCGCTCCGGCTCCCACGGCGCGAGGTGGGCTCGATTGCGGCGGCAGTAGTCGAGGACCCGCGCCGCGGCGGAGACGGGAGCGACCTGGACGAACAGGCGTTCCGTGGTCAGTTCGAGCGCGGGCGCAGGCACAGGGGCACAATAGCCCTCTTCGGCCGGTGGCGCAGGCTCCCCGTCGTGCGGCAACTTGTTGCGCGGCATTCTTGGACGGCGCCCGCGCGTGCGTCGTCCGACAGCTCGTCGCATCGCGCGACGTACCCAGGAATCACAGCCTCGATGGCCCTCTATCTCATCACCGGCGGCGCCGGCTTCATCGGCTCCCACCTCGCCGGGGCGCTCGTCGCGCGCGGCGACCGCTGTCGCGTTCTCGACAACTTCTCGGGCGGCCGCGACGCGAATCTCTCGTCGCTGGAGACCGGGCCGCTCGGGTCCGGCGCGCCCGTCGAGGTCGTCCGGGGCGACATCGTCGACGCCGGGACCTGCGCCTCCGCCATGGCCGGCGTGTCGGGGGTCCTCCACGAGGCGGCGCAGGTCTCCGTTCCCCAGAGCGTCGAGGACCCGGTGCGGAGCTACGACGTGAACGTGCGGGGCACCCTGCACCTCCTCGAGGCGGCTCGCGCCAACGGGGTCGAGCGCTTCCTGCTCGCCGCTTCGTCGGCCGCGTACGGGGACTCCGAGGAGCTCCCGAAGCACGAGGGGATGACGGCCTCCCCGCAGTCGCCCTACGCCTCCGGGAAGGTCGCCGGCGAGCACCTCCTGCGCGTCTACGGCGCTTGCTACGGCATGCGGACGGTGGCGCTCCGCTACTTCAACGTCTTCGGTCCGCGGCAGGCCGACGACAGCCCCTACACCGGCGTGATCGCGATCTTCGTGCGCGCCCTGCTCGACGGGCGCACGCCGACGATCTTCGGCGACGGCGAGCAGACGCGCGACTTCACCTACATCGACAACGTGGTGGCTGCGAACCTCGCCGCGCTCGAGTCGGACGCGCCGCCGGGCGCGGTCTTCAACATCGGCGGAGGCGAGCGCATCTCGCTCAACGAGCTGTACCGCGAGATCGCGCGCGAGATCGGGGGGGCGGAGCGACCGAACTACGGGCCGGCCCGCATCGGCGACGTGCGCCACAGCCTCGCGTCCATCGATCGCGCGCGGGAGGTGCTCGGTTATGAGCCCGGGATCTCCTGGCGGGACGGGCTCGCTCGAACGATCGCCTGGTACCGCACATCGGGCCCGAGCGAGCGCTCTTCTTGATTCCCTCGTGGCGGGGTCCCGTTCCCGGACGACCGCCCGGTTCGAACGTCTATTCAGCGCTTGCGCGTCGGTTGCCCGCATTGCGGTGCACCGTTACCCTCCTCCCCGTGCGCGCGGATGTCCGCGCGCTGTCCATTCCAGTTCGGCGCGGCGCTCCGCCCGTCCCTCCCCGCCTGCTCCCGCCGTTCGCCGCGGCTACGGCCGCGACCACGACCCGCCATGGGCTACCGAGACGAACTCGAGGCTCTGTTCGGCCTTTCCGACGTTCAGTACAAGGCCGACCTGTCCAAGGACGACCTGTTCCGTGAGGCCCTCGAGAACGACCGTGGGCGCATCCGGGAGGGTGGACCCGACGACGAGCAGAAGGCGTACGCGACGAAGCTCGGGGTCGAGGGCCCGCTGATCTTCTATTCGGACCCGAGCTGCACCGGCAGGCCGGTGAAGGACACCTTCGCCGTCGCCCACCCGAGCCTCGAGGACAAGATCTGGTGGAAGGCGGACCTCCAGAAGTTCGATCCCGACAAGTTCGAGGTCCTCCTCGGCCGCGTCGCCGCGCATCTCAACGAGCGCAAGGCGACCCTGTACGTCAAGAACGTCTTCTGCGGGACCGACCCTTCGTACGCCGTCCCGTACCGCTTCGTGGGCGAATTCGCGACGCACGCGATGTTCGTCCACAACATGTTTCCGAAGGGCGTCACCGGCATCGAGGACGAGGCGGACAAGCGCTGGACGCTTCTGAACGTCCCGAGCTACCACGCCGATCCCGAGATCGACGGCACGCTGACGAAGCGCGCCGTGATCATGGACTTCGAGCGCCGCATCCTGCTCGTCGTCGGTCGCGCCGACTACTGCGGCGTGAACAAGAAGGGCATGTTCACCGTGATGAACTACCGGCTTCCCGAGCTCGGCCACATGTCGATGCACTGCTCGGCGAACACCGGTTCGAAGGGGGACAGCGCGATCCTGTTCGGCCTCTCGGGGACCGGGAAGACGACGCTCTCCGCCGACCCCGAACGCAAGCTGATCGGCGACGACGAGCACGCGTGGACCGAGGGTGGTCTCTCGAACCTCGAGGACGGCTGCTACGCCAAGCTCATCGACCTCGACAAGAAGGCGGAGCCGATCATCGCCGCGGCGCTCAGCACGCGCGGCACGGTCGTCGAGAACGTCCCGGCGGTCGCAGGCAAGACGCTCGCCGAGACGGATCCGCAGGACTTCGACCTCACCGACGGGTCGATCACGGAGAACACGCGGATCAGCTATCCGCTCGACGCGAACCCGAACGTCGCGGAGGGCGCCCGCGGGCCGCACCCCGAGACGATCGTCCTGCTGACTGCCGACGCGTTCGGCGTTCTGCCTCCCGTCGCGATCCTCGATCCGCGCGAGGTGATGTACCACTTCGTCCAGGGCTTCACGGCGAAGCTCGCGGGGACCGAGGTCGGCGTCACCGAGCCCATGGCCGCCTTCTCGGCGTGCTTCGGCGCGCCGTTCATGCCGCACCGGCCGCCCGTCTACGCGAAGAAGCTCGCAGAGAAGATGGCCCAGCACGAGGCGCGCTGCGTCCTTTTGAACACGGGCTGGAACGGCGGCCCCTACGGCGTCGGCAAGCGCATTTCGATCAAGGACACGCGCGCGCTGCTCAACGCCGCGCTCGCCGGCGATCTGCACGCGGACGGGATGGAGTACGAGGCCCACCCGGTCTTCAACCTGCGCATGCCCAAGAGCTGTCCCGGCGTGGATTCGGCGATCCTCGACCCCCGCAACTCGTGGGACGACAAGGCCGCCTACGACGCAGCGGCCGAGAAGCTCCGCGACATGTTCCGCAAGAACTTCGAAGACAAGGGGTTCGCCCAGCTCGGCATCGAGCCGGCGATGTGATGGCTGATTCGATCGAGGAACGACGCCAGGTTCCGTACCTCGAGGGGCTCGCGCTCTTCGGCAAGGACGACCACGAGGGGGCGATCGCCAAGTACGACGAGTCGCTCAGCATCGATCCCGAGTGGACCGAGGCCCTCCATGGGAAGGCCATGGCGCTCATGCAGCTGGAGCGCTACGACGAAGCGATCGAGGTCGGGATGCGGATCGTCGAGCTCGATCCGAACGACGCGTTTGCCCACACGTCGCTGTCGATGTTCTACCAGCGCAAGGGGATGATCGACGAGGCCGAGGCCGAGGGTGCGAAGGCGCGGATGATCTCCTGGAAGGAGGAGCTCAAGACCAACCCCGACGCACGTCCGCCCGGCCCGGCCGGCAGCATGGACGTCATCCAGTAGGAGCGTGAGAGGCTGGGCAGAAATGCCCAGGCTCGACGCGGGCCTTCTTCAGAAGGCGAGCCTGAGACATCATCAGGGCCTGGGCAGCGCAAGCTGCAGCGATTGCTGCCGAGGCTCTGAGCCGCCGGCGGCGGCTCGCATTTCCTACTGCTCTTCCTCGTCCATGCCGAGCGCCTTGCGGCCATCGGCGGAGATGAGGTGCGGCGACCACGCCGGCTCGAAGACGATGTCGATGTCGGTCTCGTCGATGCCGTCGAGGGTGTTGCAGCGACGCCGCATCACGTCCGGAATCGTGCGCGCCTCGGGGCACGACTGGGACGTCAGCGTCATGGTGATCTTCACCTTCGGCTCCTCGACCTTCACGTCGTAGATCAGGCCGAGGTCGACGATGTTGACGGGGATTTCGGGGTCGAAGACCTGCCGGAGCTGGTCGTAGACGTCGTCGGTGGTCGTGGTCATGGGACGCAGGGGATAAGCCGGAGCGGCGCTCGCGTCCACCCAGGATCGCCCGATCTCGTGAGCTCGATCTCGGTCCAGGAAGTGACCTTGGGGTCCCTTGGGGCCGGAGCCACCGCGGGCGCGCGTGGACGACGTGGGCGCTTTCGATCGCCTCGTACTGGGGGATCGTCCGAGTGCGTTCACCCGGCTCCACCGGCGGCGTCTCAGTGCAGGCTGCGGTGCCGATCACCGCGACGATGGCGATCCATCGGATCATCGCGCGGCCCGTTGGCTAGAGCCGCACCGCGCCCACCGCTCGCCCCAGGTCGGCGCCATCGCCTCCGGAACGGCGGACCCCGTCGCGCCTGGGATCGGCTCACCCATGAAGACGTCGACGTCGCCGGGGACCGGCACGAGCGAGAGAACGAGCGCGGAGATCATGCTCGTGGCCGCCACGGCCGTCTCTAGCCCGATCTCCGCGCCCGGTTGCGATCAGTACTGCGAACCGTTGGGGTCCGTCCAGAAGGTCACGACCGTCAGCGGCCGCGCGCCGCTCTCCCAGCCGACCGGGTCGTTCGAGGCATCCGCGAGTCGCCCCGGCTGCAGCACCGCGACGCCGAAGTCGTAGAGCCACGCGTCGTAGTCGACCGGCAGGTCGATGTCGCCGACGACGCCCTCGTACACGGTGAACTCGCTCGTCGTGACCGAGTACGCGCTGCCGCTCGTCGCCGAGACGCTGGCGCCGACCGTCGCGCCTCCCGCCTTGAACTCGACCTCGGCTCCGATCGTCAGCTCGCGCTGCTCCTCGGTCGTGTTCTCGGTGGCGAGCTCGATCGTCTGCGAGTTCGAGCCGGTCCCCTGGCCGACCGCGAGCTCGCTCGGCGTGCGCCAGCCCACGTAGCTCGCGAGAAGCCCCTCGATGTCGGCCTCGCGCCGGTACGAGTCGGGATCGCCGATCGTGTGCGGCAGGAGCGACGCGTCGATCCGATAGGAGGGGTCGACGACCTGGTTGTAGTAATCGACCGTCCACTTGTACGTGTTCGCGTCGATCGGCACGTCGAGCGTGATGTACGACCCGACCAGCGAGGGGTCCGACGCCGACAGGATCTCGTACTCGTACGTCCGGTACAGGTTCGCCTGGAAGACGATCACGTCGTCCTCCCACGAGGCGCTGAAGCCCTGGACGAACGTGGTCCGGCTCGCCTGTGTCTCCGACTTCGTCGTCGCTCCCGACACCGTCGCCTTGGCGGAGGCGCTGAAGAGATCGAACAGGTCGCTCGCTTCGTAGCCGACCGAGGCCGACCACGCGAGAGTACTCGTGACGCCCACCGCATCGCTGGAGCTCGAGCCGACCGAGTAGCTCGTTCCGCTCCCGTTCGCGTTCTGCGAGATCCCCGCCTTCGTCGGAGGCGCCGTCAGGAGGACGAGCGGGATCGGGTCGGACACCTGCAGCGCGATCCGGTCGGTCGAGCGCACCACGAACCCGTCGGCGTCGTGGTCGCCGGGCACGATGATCGGCGGCTGGATCGAGCCCGTCATGTAGTAGAAGTGCTCCGGCTCGAAGTGGAACGCGCCGTTCTCTCCGGACTCCATCCACCCGTACGAGAGCCACTTCGTGTTGAGCGTGCCGCGGATCGCGCCCAGGTACAGCTCCTCGGCCCCGTCGCCATCGCCGTCGCCCGCCGCGACGTTCCCCGCGCGGAAGTTCGACGCGCTCTGGCCGGTCGCGCGGGGCTCCCGCGCCCACGATTCGGTGTTCTCGTCGAAGTCGAGGAAGTGCAGCTCCATCGACGACGACCCGCGGACGAACATCGCGATCTCGTCGCGCCCGCGGCCGAAGCGATCGACGGCCGTGACGCCCATGCTGCGTCCGGGAACGCTGTCCGTGTCGCCCGCGACCGACTCGGTCAGGAGGCTGCCCGGCTTCGCCACGACCCCGGAGCCGGGCACGTAGTCGAAGAGCTCGGCGCGGAGACTCCAGAAGGACGAGGAGTTGCCGATCGTGGCCGCGTAGGCGAGTTCGAGCGCGAGGTCGTCGTCGAACTGGCCGAGCACGAGCCGTGAGCCCCACACGCCGGAATCCCGGTTCTGGTACTTCCAGCCCTCGTCGAGCGTCAGCTGCGTCGCCTTACGCTCGCCGAGGTAGACCCGCGTCGCGTGGTCGTCCGGATCGCCCGAGTCGCCCTCCAGTGCGACGACGAGATCGTCGATGCCGTCGCCGTCGACGTCGCCCGCGAGCGGGCGCATGGCGGCGTGGTTCGAGAAGCGCTCGAAGTAGAGCATCCGTCCGAGCCCGGCGTCGGGATCGTCGAACACCTCGAGCGAGCTGTCGTTGCCGTACACGCCGAAGTGGCGATCGCTGAGCACGAGCGCGATCTCGTCCAGCCCGTCCCCGTCGAAGTCGCCGAGATCGACGGCCACCTCGCTCTCCTCGAACTGCGGCGTCTGGACGTCGAGCAGCGTCGTCCAGTGGTACGTGCCCTGCTCGTCGCGATCGATGCGGTGGAGGCGGACGTAGAGCCCGTGCCCGACGATCTGGACGGCGACGATCTCCTCGGAGGGATCGGCGTCGAGCTGGCCGGAGGCCGCAGCGCGGATCTGACGCCCGGCGCCGTACGGCTCGAACGTGCCGGGGACGCGCCCGTGGCCGTTCGCGGTGTCCTCCTGGACCCAGTTCTCGACCCAGTAGTGCCAGCCGCCTTCCCAGTCCGCGCTCGGCGTCGACAGGAACACCTCGTTCCGCTGGGTCAGGGAGAGCTCGTCGCTGCCCAGCGGATGCGGGGGCGGCTGGACCATCGCCGGGTCGAAGTCCGAGAGCGAGAGGGTGCCGACGTTCAGCGGCAGCGTCGGCGGAGGCGGACCGTCGGGTCCATCGGATCCGCCCCCGCCGGAGCATGCGGCGAGGAGGGCCGCGGCGGCGGCGAGGGTGAGAGGGCAGGGCGGAAAGAAGAGGTGGGTGCGGTCGTGAAACATACGGGTCAGGTCGTGCGCTCGGCCGCCGGACGATTCCGGCGTCGCACGGGAAGCGACGGCTCCCGCGGGCGGCTGCCACGATTTCCAGGGAACGATCGACGCGATCCCCGAGCGGGACCTGGAGCGCGCTGCGCACCTCGATCCTGGGCCCTCTCGATGGGGTAGAGTTCGCGCGTGACCGCGGCCGCACGGGAGCCGATCGCGTTCGAGTCGATCTACAAGGAGCGCGTCTGGGGCGGTCGTGCGCTCGAGACCGCGTTTGGCCGACGTCTGCCCGTTGCCGAGCGGCCGTACGGCGAGGCCTGGGAGGTCGTCGACCGCCCCGACGACCGCTGCCGGGTCGCCGGTGGCGTCCACGCGGGCCGCACGCTCCACGATCTCTGGACGGAGCACCGGACCGAGATCTTCGGGCCCGGCTACGAGGACGCGGGCCCCGACTTCCCGCTCCTGGTCAAGATCCTCGACGCGCGCCGGAATCTCTCGATCCAGGTCCATCCGCCGGCCGAAGCTGCCGCGAAGCTCGGCGGCGAGCCCAAGACCGAGATGTGGGTCGTCGCCGACGCCGAGCCCGGTACCCGCGTAGACGCGGGCACCGGGCTCGGCGTCGGCGACGACCCACATCTCGGTCTTGGGCTCGCCGCCGAGCTTCGCGGCAGCTTCGGCCGGCGGATGGACCTGGATCGAGAGATTCCGG
>JBCCSK010000274.1:0-8436 GCA_039200205.1 Planctomycetota bacterium | reverse complement strand
GCGGTCTCGGTCCCACGAAGCGGCGATCCCGCCCGGAGCCTTCATGCGCTCGCGTTCCCAGGGCGCACTCTGCGCGTGCTGGGGAAGTGAGCGCATGAAGTTTCCGGGCCCGTGGCGCGCTCGGGGCGTGAACCGCACGGGTCATGGCGAACGACTCCCGCGCAGCAGCTGCGCCCGACCCGACCTCGCCATGCGCTCCAACGCCGCCACCTTCCTCCTGGCCGTCACTCTCCTGCTCGCCGCCTGCGGCTTCGCCGTCCTCGTGGCCACCGGCGACCACGCTTCGACCCCTTCGCTCGACCGCACGATCGCGGGAGCCCACGTCGCGCCCGATGTGCTCCCGGCAGGCCCAGCGTCCCCCGTCGAAGCGGCAGCCCGCGTGGCGCTGCCGGCCGCGCCGGTCCTGGAGGGGCGCCTGGTCCTGCCGTCGGGAGCTGCACACGATCCGACGCTGCGCGTCGTCCTCGTCGGCGACCGGCGACAGGGTCGGTACGACGGCATCGGCGGCCGCTCGTGGCATCGGCGTGACGAGCTCGGCGAGGCACCCGTCGCTGGCGACGGCTCGTTCTCGATCGAGCTGCCGGCCGAGACGGACGCCGATCTCGCGGTCGACGTGGACGGACTCCATTTGCACCTCGCTGACCCGATGCCCGTCGACTCGCTGAAGCAGCTGATCGAGATCGAGCCCGTCCTCGGAGGCGCGATCCGCGGTCGGCTCGCTCCGCCGGGCGGATCCGACGACGCGCCGACGACGAGCGACGTCGCGTGCTTCGGGCGCGGGGCGACGGGCGGGATGTGGCGCGCGGTGACTCTCGAGGAGACGCTCGAATTCGAGCTGCGCGGGCTGATGCCGGACATCGCATACGAGGTGACGGCTTCGACCGACCGGCACCCGTCGACGTCTTCGGATCGCGAGTGGACGGTCGAAGCGGGGCGCACGGTCACGATGGAGCTCGCGCTCGACGCCGGTGCGACGGTGCGTGGACGGATCGTCGACGCGCAGGGTGAACCGGTGCCCGGCGCGGAGGTGAAGGGGCTGACCGGATCGACGTTCGTCACCCGTCCGCACGGCGGCATCGCGCGCTCGGCCGCAGACGGGAGCTTCGAGCTCAGCGGTCTCGCGGCGACGGCGCAGCGGATCGAAGCGTGGGCCGAGGGCTTCCTCGAAGGCGAGAGCCAAGAGCTCGATCTCGAGGACGGTGTCGGTCGCGACGGCGTCGTGATCGCGCTCGGCGCGGGCCTCGCGATCGCGGGCCGCGTCGTACGGCCGGACGGGACGCCGAGCGCGAACACGCGCCTCGTCCTCGCGCCGCAGGAGGTCGAGGGCGACATGGGCCGGCTGTACGAGCTCGCCCGCGCCGAGGGCGGGGCCGCACGCACGGCGGAGGATGGATCGTTCCGCATCGACGGACTCAACCCCGGGACCTACGCGATGTTCGCGGACGAAAGAGACCCGAGCGACCGGGCGCAGCGCTGGAACGCGCGCGCGACGTCGATCGCAGCCGGGACGCTCGACCTGCGGCTCGAGCTCGCCCCCGTCGAGTCCATCGACGGGAACGTGCTGGACGACGCCGGCGGACCGGTCGAGTCGTTCACGATCGAAGCGAAACGCGTCGACTGGCCCGTCTGGGTCGGAGGTCCGTCGAGCCAGGTCGATGCAGAGTTCGTCGACGGCGAAGGACGCTACTCGCTCGCCGGCCTCGACGCTGGCGCGTGGCGGGTCTCCGTGCGAGCAACCGGGCACCTTCCGGTTTGGGATCGCGAGATCCTCGTCCCCGCGGCGGAGATCGAGCCGTTCGAGCTGACGCGCACCGCGCGCCTGGCGGGGACCGTGACCGATCCGAGCGGCCGTCCGATCGAAGGCGCCGAGGTCCGCGCCAGAGCCCAGTCCGACGACGGGCGCAGCGGCTCTGCGCGGACCGACGCCGACGGATGCTACGCGCTGGACGAAGTCGGCCCGGGTCCGGTCGCCGTCGAGGCGACGGTCGAAGAGTGGGCGCCGTCGGAGACGACGCTGGTCGAGCTCGCACCGGGCGAGCATCGAACCGACGTCGGCCTTCGGCTCTCCGAGGGCGGAGCGATCGCCGGGCTCGTGCTCGATCCCGACGGAACGCCGGCGGCGGGACGTGCGATCGGAGTCCAGTGGATGCGCGGCGACGCGATCGAGGTCGTGAGCGACGAGAACGGTCGGTTTACCGCGGAGGGACTCGCTCCGGGTCCGTACCAGGTCATCGCGATGCCGGCCGTGGAGGACCTGGCCGAGCCGGGCGCCCACACCGACCTCGGCGAGATCTTCGAGGACCTGGCGATGGCCGTCGTCGAAGTCGAACTGGGCCGTACGACGGAGGTGCTGCTCGGCGAGCAGAGCGGATCGTCCGTGCTCGTAAGCGGGCGAGTTCTTCGAGCGGGGATCGGCGTGGCCGGCGCCGAGCTGATCGCGGTGCGCGAGGATGGCTCTCTGTTCGAAGGCATGCGCGCGGACACCACCGGCGACGACGGTCGCTTCGAGCTCACGCTCGACGCCGGGGGCGACTGCACGTTCGTCGTGACGACGAGCGCCGAAGCAGAGCCGGACGTCGACTTCCAGATCGCGATTCCCGAGACCTCGAGCTTCGAGGTCGACCTCGAGCTGCCCGCCGGATCGATCGAAGGGACCGTGATCGGCCCCGACGGCGCACGGGTCGACCGCGGTGTCGTCTGGATCAAGAGAGAAGACGGCACGTCGGATCTCTCCGGCGTGATGGGGCGTGGATCCGCGTCGATCGCATCGGACGGCTCGTTCACGTTCACCGCGCTTCACGCGGGCCGCTACTCGCTCTCGGCGACGTCGGCGGGCTCCGCGGTCGTGACGCGGAATGGCGTCGAGGTGCCTGACGCGGGCTCGTCGACGACGGTCGACCTCCAGCTCGGTCGAGCCGGCAGCGTGCACGGAAAGGTCGTCGACGCCGGAGGATCCCCGGTGTTCGGCGCGCGGATCCTGGCCTGGAGCGGCGACGGTGAGTCCCTCGGACTCCTCGGAGCGACCAGCGATCACGCTGGAGCGTTCGCGATCGACGCCGTTCCCGTCGGAGCCGCGTTCATCGCTGCACGCACGAACGACGGACGAGCGACGCAGCCCGCCCGGGTTCACGTCGAAGAGGAGGGGGTGGCCGAGGTCGCTCTGAAGCTCGAAGCCGGCGCGCTCCTCGCGATCTCCGCGGTCGACGGAAGCGGCGTTCCCCTGCGCATCGCGGTTCGCGTCGAATGCGCCAACGGCCCCGAGTTCGCCGGCGCGGTGCGGCGGGACGATCTGCAGCGGCTGGCGCTCACCGGCCTTCGCCCGCGCGAACGTCGCGTGGGGCCGCTCCCCGCCGGCTCGTACACGGTCCGCGCCACGACCGCCGGCGGGCTCACCGGGACCGCGTCGGTGGTCGTCGACGGTACGGAGAGCGAGATCGAGGTCGCGATCGAGCTCGACGAGTCCATGGACGCCGAGTGACGCCTCGAGGCGAACGATGCGGCTCCGCGCGCGATCGCCTCGTCGGCGATCTCGGCGAGAGCTCGCGTGATGTCGGACCGCCGCGACTCATAGCGGCGGAAGCTCGGGACGATCGCGGACTCGATCCAATCCCAGCGATCCTCGAAGCGCGTCACGAGCGGGAGGCGCATCGCGCGCAGGTAGCGCGCGACGCGCCGCCGGAGCGCGTGGCCGTAGAAGCTCGATGTGAAGCGCAGCGAGTCCGACGCACGTCGGCTGCGGAAGCCGAGCGAGGCGGAGAAGGAGAACGCCCGCGCGAACGTGCCCGAGAGCTCGGCGAAGCGCGGCTGGACGAGCTCTTGCTGCTCGTGCCTGAGGATCGCGGAGTTGCCGGCCCAGACGTCCTCCGCACCCACCGCATCTCCGCTCGCGAGGCGCAGGCGGCCGCGTTCGATGCGCTCGAACGCACGGACGATCGGCCCGACCGAAGGATCGGAGGGCACCATGGCGCGGAGCCGCTCGAGGCCCTCCGACGTTCCGTCGTAGACGAGGTGCGCCCAGAAGACGTCGCGGAAGATCCCGTTGTTCGTCCGCCGAAGCACGTCGACGTCGTCGAGGTGCAGCCGCCGCCAGCGGAGGATCGCGTTCGGCACGTCGACCCAGCCGGTCGGCGTTGCGCCGATGCGAAGCGGCCACAGCGCGACGCGCACGTGGTGCGACGCGAACGCGGCCATCCCCGCCCACTTGAAGAGCTCCGGCCGCCGCAGGTAGGCCGCGGCGTAGAGCGCGGAGATCTCGCCGTTGCGATGAAAGACGCAGGGCTGGTCGGAGAGCAGCTCCTCGACGAGCAACCTCGATTCCGCCACCGTGCGGAGCTTCGATGCTCGCTCGACGGCTCGCTCCAGGTCGGGCGACCGGCCGGCCGCACCGGCACGGCGCCCCGCCGATCCGGCGGCGCAGTCACGAGGTGCGGTGGAGGGGAGCATGCGGTGGGGTTCGGAAGCGCCCTCCCTCCGTGACCGCACCGAGCCGAGATCGAGCGAGGACGAGGCGCTTCTGACCTTGCAGCAAATCGTCGATCCGGGGATCGCTGCCGGGGCGCCGACGGGCCCCGGCGACTCTCGTTCAGCGGAACGTCACCGAGTAGCCGGTCGTGAAGTTCGACGTCGGCCCCGGGTTCCCGTCGCGGTGCCAGCACTGGAAGTTCCAGGTCTCGCCTGCGACGGCGCTGACGTCGCCATTGGGCTGCGGAATCGCGGTCGCGTCGACGACGAGCGCGAGGGTGCCCGCCGCGTCGGCCGAACCCGCCTGCGAGAGGTAGCGGCCCGTTCCCGCTCCGACGCAGAGGTTGCCCTGGCTGCCGCCGGGGTTCGGCACGAACGCCTGGTTCGCCGAGACGACGAACAGCCCCAGCACGCCCGGAGGCAGGTCCGTCGCGAGCAGCGCGAGGTCGTTGCGCGTCAGGAAGTCGGTGCCCTGGCCGACGATCGCCGAGACGCTGCCGATCGAGTTCGGCGCACTCGAGCAGTACGCCGTCCCGACCGGAGCGGAGCACGCCGCGTCGTAGACCCGGAAGTCGTCGATCGCCGCTTCGACGATGTTCGAGCGACCCAGGTCGGAGGCGACGAACCGGACCTGGACCTGGTCCGTGGGCACGACGAACCGGGGCACCAGGAACGAGGCGCGGAACCACCCGCCAGCGGCCTGTGCGCTGAGCGGGTCGACGACCTCGAGGGTCGTCCAGGTGGCGCCGGCGTCGTTCGAGATCTCGACGACGAAGGAGTCGTCGGGGTCGTTCATGCCGAAGACGTTGGAGAACCACCGCTCGTACTCGACGGCCGGGAAGTCGAGCCCCGACAGGTCGAGCACGGGAGTGAGCAGCGTCGTGAACCCGCCGTCGACGTCGGCGTCCGCGTTGTTCGCCACCGCCTGCTGCCCCGTGAACCAGCAGAGGCGGTCGTCGTCCGAGGGGAATCCGCCCGCGGGCTCGGCGCGCGTCCCGATCGGGAAGCCTCGCTCCCATGCGCCGTCGATCGCGGTGTCCCCGGGAAGGCCGCCGGTCCACCCGGCGTCGGTGCCCATGTCGTCCTCGCGAATCGTCGTGACGGACGAGCCAACGAGCGAGACGAACGGTCGAAGGGGCGCCGTCGCCGGAAACGTCGACTGGATGCCGGAGTTCGTCGTCGCAGAGACGTACCACTCGACCACGGCTCCGCAGGGGAACGACGGAAGCTGCGCTTCGTACGCGTCAGCGGTCGCCCCCGGCACCATCGGAATCGTGACCGCGCCGTTCCCCGCGTCGACGATCAGTGAGATCGTGGCCGTGTCGAGCGTGCCAGGCGTGAGCTCGCGGATCTCAGCGATCACGGACTCCCCCCCCGGACTGAGTTCACGCAGCTCGGCGTCGGCGACGTCGATCGCGAGCGGGTCGAAGCTCCACACGAACAGACCTCGCTCGCGATCGCTCCCGAGAACGATCCCGCTCGAGAGGTTCGGGTAGCAGCTCCAGAGCCCGTTGAACGTGCTCCCGCTCGCGTCGGGTGCCGAATCGAAGTGCGCGATCTCGGGCGGCGCATCCGGGCCCGCGTCGATGTCGAGCACCCGCACGCCGGACGTGTAGTTCGCCTGGAAGAGGTACCCGTCGCGCTCGTACATGTTGTGGTTCACCGCGCGAATGCCGTTGGTGAATTCGCCGATGTACGACGCCGCGCCCGGGTCGCTGACGTCGAAGACGCGCGTGACCGTCAGGTCGATGTCCCTGTTCTGGTCGAGCTCGTCTCCGAGGTAGAACCGCGTCCGGTCCGCCGAGAGCCAGCCCTGGTGACTGTAGCTCGCGTTCGGGTAGTCGAGCTGTCCGATCACCTGGATGCTCGACTTGTTCGTGACGTCGAGGATCGAGAGGCCGGTGTCGATCGATCCGTTGCCGAAGCCGCTGCAGCAGTACGCGATCTGTCGGCCCGCGTACGGACCGCTGGAGTACGTCACGACCTGCGCGTCGTGCACGTAGCGCTGGCTCCAGGACCCGACGAACTGCGGGTTGGCCGGGTCGGTGAGGCGGTAGATTCGAAGACCGTTCCCGCTCCCGCCCGTGCGGTAGAGGAAGCCGCTGTCCTCGTCGATCGCGACGTTGTGCGTGGAGGGGGAACCTCCGGTCGTGACGGTGTTCTCCAGCGTCACGACGCCGGCGTCGACCTGGCGCAGGTCGAGGACCTGGATGCCCTCGCCTCCCTCGCTGACGACGTACGCTCGGTCCTGGTAGACCTTGATGTCGCGCCAGATGCTGTTCGGTCCGTCGATGATCTCGACGACCGTCGCCGCGGCCGGGTCGGTCACCTCGACGATTGCGGTGCCGCGAGTCGTGCCCATGAGCGCGTACTCGCGGCCCGAGGGAGCGGCGTAACCCCAGCAGTCGTTCCCGTTCCCGCCGCCCAGCTCGGACAGGGTCAGCCAGGACTCGAGCCGCATCCCCTGGGATGCGAAGGTCGATGCAGCGCTCGCGCTCGCGAGATCGCGCGGGCCCAGGGCGAACGGATCGGCCGCCCGCCGGTACCCGGGCCCCGGGACGGCAGGACGCTGATCGAAGATCTTGGGATCGTCCTCGTGAGCGGGGAACGCGACGACGGCCGGGGTCAGGAACGACCCGAGAAGTGCGGACAGCGCGAGCGAGGGAGAGCGATACGTCATGCGTGCACTGAATGAGCCTCGGACCGGGGAGAGCGGTCCTCGAGGACCGTCGAGGGTAGCGCGCGGGCCGTCACTCGCCAGTCGCTCTCGATCAGGCACACCGCCCCCACCCCAGCGGGGCGGTATTCCGCGGCATCCGCTCGCGGGCGCGCGGCGATTCCGCACATCGGAGTCTCCTCGACGAACCCGCGCTTCCCGATGGACGAACCATGGACCCGACCCTGACGATCATCCAGCTCCTCCTCGCCGCGGCGATGGTGGATGTCTGGCTGCTGCGCTACGACAAGCCCCTCCGCGCCCGCGGTGGCGACGCTCAGACGATGGTCGAGGAGTTCCGCGTCTACGGACTCCCCGACTGGTTCCGCAGCGTCATCCGCGTGCTCAAGCTCGGGTGCGCGGTCCTCCTCGTGGTCGGCATCTGGCACGCGGGAACCGCGTTGATCGGGGGGACGCTCCTGGCCGCCCTGATGGCGGGGGCCGTCGCGATGCACATCAAGGTCTCCGACCCCTGGCTCAAGTCGGTCCCGGCGACGTTCTTCCTGCTCCTCAGCGCCTACGTCGCGTACAGCCACTGGCCGGGCGGGGCCGCCTGATCCGCCTCGAAAGTCAGTCGGGCGCCGCCTCGGCCACGGCATGGGCGACCAGAGCCCCGTTCGCCAGCATCAGAACGATCGCCGGGAGCATCGCACCGAGGGAGTCGCGCACGCGAATCCGCGTGAGGACGCCGAGCAGCATGAGGAGGGCGAGCCCGCCGGCCGCGAGGGGCAGCAGGTCCGGGATCGCGTAGCTCGCCAGCAGCCCGAGCGCGCCGAGCACCTCCAGCACACCGGTGAGCACGCGGAAGCGGGCGAGGCCAAAGCGCTCGAACTCCTTCACCATGGACCGCCCGGCGACGCAGGCGACCCCGTAGCCGAGGAACGCGACGATCGAGATGACGCGCAGGGCTTCGAGGGCTAGATCCATCGGACGATCCTAGGCCGATCTCGTCACCAGACTCGATGACCAGTGCGTCGAACTCGTTCGCTGGCGGCGCTTTGCGCGCCGAGTCAACGGAGGCGGGGCCGCTGGCCCCCGAGAGGACGGCTCGGCGCGCAAAGTGCCGCCAGCGGACGAGAGGGCGCCGAAGGCGACCGGTTCGGCGTGCTGGGGATCGTGTCTGGTGACGAGGTCGGCCTAGGCCCGCCGGCCGGCCTTTGGCAGCTGGGCCTCCCTCGCTGAAGTCGCCATCCGTCCATCGACGCGCCGGCCACGTTCACTACGATGAAGGCCGCGTTCGACCCCTTGCGGGCGCGTCG
>JBCCSK010000273.1:0-8446 GCA_039200205.1 Planctomycetota bacterium | reverse complement strand
GAGATCGCGGTCCTGTCGCTCGCCGGCGCCGTCGTCTCGACGTCGCTGCGCATCGCGGGCGACGAGATGGACGAGTCGATCCTCGCGCACCTCCGACGGCACCACAACCTGCTCATCGGCGAGCAGTCCGCCGAGCGGATCAAGCTCACGATCGGCTCCGCGTGGCCGATGGAGCAGGAGCTCTCGATGGAGGTCAAGGGACGCGACTCCGTCCAGGGCCTGCCGCGGCGGACGACCGTCACGTCGATCGAGATCCGCGAGGCGCTCAGCCATCCGGTGCGTCTCATCTGCGAGGCGATCCGCGGGATCCTCGAAGAGGCCCCGCCCGAGATCAGCGCCGACCTCGTCGACACGGGCATCACGCTCGTCGGCGGCGGCGCGCTGCTCTACGGCATGTCCCAGGCCATCTCCGATCACCTCGGCGTCCCGGCGCGGGTCGCCGAGGATCCCCTGACCGCGGTCGCACGCGGGACGGGCATCTTCCTCGACAAGCTCGACGTGTTCAGCCGAGTCCTGTCGACCGACGAGGACGACTAGTCCGGCCCGCGCGCGGGCCGAGGGGGACGCGATGCACACTCGCACCGTCGGCGGGATGCTCGCCGCGGCGGCGGGCGTCCTCGCCCTGCATCCGGTCGGCCCGCTCGAGCGGGCCGCCGATCTGTTCCTCGTTCCCGCGCGCCTCGTCGCTCCACTCGGCGCGCCGGCTCGCGTCGTCGCCGCCGGCCCGAGCGCCTCGACCGGACGCCGCGCCGTTGCGCAGGAGGCCGCGCTGTCCCTGCGTCTAGAGCGCGCGATTCGCGCCTCGGCGATGCCCGACGACGAGGGGCTCATCGGCCCGGACGTCGTCCCCGTGGCGGGAGAGGTCGACTCGCGCGTCGGCGCGAACCCCGACCACATCGCGGTGCGCGTGACCGACCCTGCGCCGATCGAGGCCGGCCAGCCCGTCGTCTCCGGCGACGCGTACGTCGGAACCGTCGAGCGGGTCGCGACCTCCCGCGCGCCCGCCGCGCGCGCGTCCCTCCTCGAGCGCATCGGCCGTCGACTCGGCCTCGTCGGACCTCCGGCCGCGCCCGAGCCGGACATCGTCGTCGTTCGCCTCGTCACGGATCCGGAGGCGCGCGTCGGGGGGCGCGTCGAGGAGGACGGCGAGCGGCCGGTCTGCCGCCTCGTGGTCGGCGGACTCGCCCCGCGTCCCGATCGCGTCTGGCTCGCCGTGCACAACCCCGAGAGTCGCGCGACCCGGTCCGGACTCGTCCGCGTGCACGAGCCGCTCGACGTCGTCGAGTCGTACGACCGTCTCGCGGAGGGGTTCGTGCTGGGGGAGCTCGCGGTCGAGCGCCTGCGCCCGCGCGGCGAGGTCGTCGAGCGCGACGTGCTCGGCGTGGTCCCGCGGGTCGACTTCGAGTCGGGGCTGAATCAGGTGCTCGTGCTGACGGATGACCCGTTCGGCTCGGGCGCACCGTCGCTGGAGAGCGACGTCGTTCCGGTCCTGGAGGCGAAGGGCTGGACGCCCGCGCGCGCGACGTCGATCGGGGACGCGTCTCCGTGGCGCCGCACCGCTCGGATCGACCTCGGGCGCGGCGCAGGAGTCCGCGCGGGCGCGGCGGTCGTCGACGGCGTCCGCCTCGTCGGCCGCGTCGCGCGCGGCGACCGTCGCGGTGCGTCGGTCGCGCTCCTCGACGACCCGGGATTCCGGGTGAAGGTCATCGCACAGTCCGTCCAGGACCCGGATGCGCCGCCGCTCGTCCTCGGCGACCTCGAGTCCCGCGGACGGGACGCGGACGGACGGATCGCCTTCGAAGGGCGACCGCGGTCCGACGGCTGGCCCGCCGCCTGGCTCGGCCGCTACGGGAGCGAGGTGCGGCTCTTCACGGGCTCGGGCATGGCGCGCGTTCCGCGCGGACTCCTCCTCGGGCGGTCGCGCATCGTGCGGCTGCCGAGCGACGAGGTCGACGCCCAGCCGGTCGTGTCGGTCGCCCTCCAGGACGTCGGCGACCCGACGGCCGCGCTCATGGTGCGCACGGCGGGCGCGCACCTCGAGCGGGGCGAGGAGCGTCGCGCCGGCGTCGTGCAGGCGGCGGAGGTCGATCGATGAAGCGGGGGATCGGATACGTCCTGCTGTTCCTCTGGATCACGCTCGCCGGGAGTCTGCAGCTCGCCCTCTCGGCCATCGCGCCGACGGGCGGCTCCGACGCGGCCCAGCTCGTGCGCGCGCTCGTGCCCGACCTGATGACGCTCGTGCTCGTCGCCTCCGTCGGGCGATTCGCGCGCCGCGACGTGGTCATGCTCGCCCTCGTCGCCGCCGCCGCGCGCGCGACCTGGACGATCGCATCGCCGTTCGCACTCATCGCGGGCTGCCTGGTCGTGGCGCTCCTCGCCGACGGCATCCGTCGTTTCGCCGAGCTCGATCGGGCGTCCCTGCGCTTCTGTGCGGCTGGAGCGGGCTCGCTCGCCCTGTCGGCCTGGCTGCTCTTCGTCGACTTCGCGCGGGCGAGCGAAGCGCGTGCTCGCGGACAGCTCGGCTTCGGCGGCGTCGAGGCGGCCGACCTCTCGCTGCCGCTGGCGACGGCGCTCGTGACCGCCCTCGCCGGCGTCGTCCTGTGGCCGTTCCTCGGGAACCTCCCGGGCCTGCGGCGACTGGAGAGGAGGGCGTTCTAGTGCAGCGTCGATTCGGACCGCTCTTCGTCCTCCTCGGGCTCTCTCTCCTCGTCCTGCTCGCGCGACTGTGGGACGTCCAGGTGGTCCAGCACGAGGTGTGGGCGCGCGAGGCGGCGAACATCGTGCGCTCCTACGGTGTCGAGCCCTACACGCGCGGCGCGATCCTCGATCGTCGCGGTCGCACGATCGTGCGCGACGAGAAGCGGTACGTCCTCGAGTTCGTGTGGCGCGAGTTCCGGCGCGGCCATCCCCTCGGCCAGGTCGCGATGGTGCGGTCGCTCGCCCTCGCCAGGCCAGTCGGACTCGACGAAGCGCGCGGCGATCTCGTGGCCGCGGCGCTCGGCTACGCCCACCTCTCTCCGGACGACCTCGACGCCTTCGCGGCCGGCGGCGAGCTCGACGCGGGCGTCGACTACGTCCCTTCGATCGCGGCCGCCGGCGACGTCGAGCGCGTGCGGCTCGCGCGACAGGAGCGGCGACGCTCACGAGCCGGCGACATCCGCTTCTACGTCGAGCGCCTGCTCGGGCTCACGAGGCGCGAGCGAAAGGACCTGCGCGAGCGCGTCGACGATCAGGGGCTTGGAGATCGATCGTTCGTCGAACTCAGCGCCATGGTTCGCACCGAATCGCTGGACGATGTCCTGCGTCGCCTCGAGGGTGGCGTCCGCGTTCGCGACGAGCGACTCGCGCGTCTCGCCGAGTTGATCGAGTGGAGGGACGAGGACGTCGCGGTCTCGGCGACGACCGACGCTGACCGTCGTCTCGACCCCGTCGCCTCTCCCGGCGATCGACTCGTCGCCTTGATCGAGGAGCGGCGGCGCGAGGTCGACGACGACATCGCGGACGCGCTCTTCCGCCTCGCGGCCGGCTTCTCTCCGGAGAGGCTCGATGCGCGGAACCTCGCGCTCTTCGATCTCGAATGGCTGAAGAGCGCCCTCGTCTGGGACGAGAGGCGCCTCGACGAGTGGCGCGGCTCGCGCGGGTCCGCCTTCGTCAGCTCGGTTCGCGCGGGCTTCGCCATCGCGCGCTCCAAGCTCGGTGACCCCGAATCCGCGGCCGAGGCGCAGTGGCCTGCCGACCGGATGCTGTCCTCGCTCGCGCACGCATTCCGCGCGAGCGCGGACGAGTGGGAGCGTGAGCACGTCGCTCCGCAGGACTGGCGCCAGGTCGACGAGTGGGCGGTCCTCGACGCGCTCCCGAGGCGACTGGGGCGCGGCGATCGACTGCCGCCGGACCTGGCGGACGGAGTCTTCGTCTTCCAGGACGAGAGCCTCCGCGCGTCCCCGGCGGAGGGCGACGAGCTGATCGGACTCGTGCTCGGTCCCGCGCTCGACGCAGCGCCGGTCTCGATCCCGATCCACGAGCGCTCCGAGCGGATGGTCGAGCTGGCGGCCGAGACGTGGGCGGAGTGGGATCGCGACGACGCGGGTCTCGTCGAGACAGTCCTCGACGCGCTCTTCGCGCAGCTCCAGGGCCGCATCGACCAGGCGCTGGAGATCGTCTCCGGTGGATCCGGCGCGCCGATCGAGCTCGGCGACCCGTGGATCGAGAGGGCGCTGGAGACGCGCCGCTACGTCGTACGCGACCGCGGTGCGCGGCCGAAGCGGATCGGACGCGAGCCGAGCTTCGACCTCGTGCTCCTCGTCACGCGCTACGGAGACGAGTACGCGGGCTTCCGCGCGCGCGCGACGACGGAGCGCATTCCGGTCGCGCTCGGACCCGACGGGAAGGAGCCGGTCGGCGCGAAGCTGATCGGCAAGGTCCGCAGTCCGTTCCTCGTCGACGTCCTCCAGCAGAGGCACCGCGCCGTCGAACTCGTCGAGCTGCAGCGCAAGCGACGCCTGCCCGAGGCGGACGCGCAGCGCATCCTGGAGATCGTCGACGCGACGCGTCGGCCGGGCGAGGCCGTAGGGGGGAGCGGACTGGAGTCCTGGTTCGACGACGAGCTGTCCGGAACGAGCGGCTACCACGAGGTGCACGGGCTGCAGGATCGCGTCGACGGGAACCGCGACCCGATCTACCGCGGCGCCGTCGACGGGCGGGACCTGACGCTCACGCTCGACGTCGACGTGCAGCGCGCGGCCGAGGAGGTGCTGCTCGATCCCGCCCTCCCGCCCCGGGGAGATCGGCGGGCGGACGACCTCTGGTTCGAGGCGCCGGTGGGAGCGATCGTCCTGGCCCGCGTCGACGGTGCGATCCTCGCGGCCGCGTCGGTGCCGCTAGAGGGCGGCGATCCGCCCGTCCCCGGATCGCGCCGCGGGGACGCCCTCAGCGTCGCGGACGGGCAGGCGCTCGTCTCCGTCGAGCGGACGCTGCGCCGGCCGACGTTCCAGCCGCCGGGCTCGGTCGTCAAGCCGCTGCTCGCCGCCTACGCGCTCGAGCACCTCGGCCTCGACCCGGCGCTGGAGCTGGAGTACTGCGACGCGCACAGGCCGCGGCGCGGAACGTCGCCGAAGCGGAGCTCGCGCGCCGGCTACGGGATGATCGACTGCAACTCGAGCACGGGGCACTCGCACCGACTCGGCGGCAGGAAGATCGGCCTGCACGACGCGCTGATGATGTCGTGCAACGTGTACTTCGCCGCGCTCGGCGAGACGCGGTTCGACGCCGCGTCGATGCGCGACGCGTACGAGGCGTTCGGGTTCGGACGTCCGACCGGCGTGCGGCTCGACGACCGCAGGGGGCGGAGCGGGCTCGTCGACAGCTCGCACGTGAATCCGGCGAGTCCCCTGTCCGCCTCGCGAAGCCTCGACTCGCTCGACGAGAAGGCGCGTCAGTTCCTCGGCAACGGCCTCGCGCATATCGATACGAACGTCGTCCAGGTCGCCCGGGCGTACATCGCGCTCGCGACCGGGCGGCTGCCGACGATGCGTCTGGTCGATCGGATCGGGACCGAGCCGGTCGTTCCCAGCGCGGCGCCGCTCGGGATCTCGAACGACGCGCTCGACGTCGTGCGGCGGGCCCTCCACGACGTCGTGCACCATCGGGAGGGGACGGCGTACACGGCGGACCTGCGCGAGAGCACGCTCGGGTTCCGACTGGCCGCCAAGACCGGGAGCGCCGACTACCGCGAGGGGCTGGTCCCCGGCTTCGACCGTCGCGGAGACCCCGTGGCCCGGTACGTGATGGGCATGCGCAAGCACGCCTGGCTCGCCGGGTGGTTCCCGTCCGACGCGCCGCGCTACGTCGTGGTGGTGTACATGCACGACACGAGCGCGACCGCCGGGCACTCCGCGGTTTACGTGGCGAAGCAGTTCCTGACGTCGGACGCGGTGGCCGAGCTTGTGGAGACAGAGCTGTGATCGAGGTCCTCCGCTCCGCAGCGGGCCGCGTCGTCTCGACGGGCCACGTCCGCTGGTCCGAGTTCGCGTGGCCGGCGCTCGCCATCGCGGCGTCGATGCTCGCCGCGGGGATGATCTTCGTCTCCGTGATGGCAACCTCGCCGGGCAACCCCGACGTCGGCGGCGTCGACTTCGACGGGCACCGGCAGAAGGTGCTCGTCGCCCTGCCCGTCTTCTTCGTCGGCCTCTTCCTGCGGCCGAGCTGGCTCAAGAAGAACGCGGCGCTCATCTACGCGGCCTGCGTCGTCCTGCTCGCGCTCGTCCCGTTCATCGGCGACGAGCGCAACAACGCGCGCCGCTGGATCCAGCTGCCGCGGTTCGACCTGCAGCCGTCGGAGCTCGCGAAGATCGGGCTCATCCTGATGCTCGCGCGCGTGCTCCACGAGAACCCGCTGAGGGACGCGCGGGACTGGGCGAAGCCGCTCGTCGTCACGGCCGTTCCGATGCTCCTCGTCGCGGTCCAGCCCGACCTCGGGACGGCGATGACGATGGTTCCCGTCTCGCTCGGACTGCTCTATCTCGCGGGCGCGAGCGGAAGAGCGATCGGCGCGCTCGTCGTCTGCGTCGCGCTCTTCGGGGGCGTCGTGTGGAAGGCCGGCTGGGTCCAGCCGTACCAGCTCGAGCGGATCGAGACCTGGGTCGAGTCGTTCGATACGGAGGAGCTCATCGCGTCGCGCAACGGCCACGGGTTCCACACGTACCACGCGCGGACGTTCACCGGCAACGGGGGCGCCTACGGCCGCGGACTCGGCGGCGGCGTCGCGAACGAGACCGGCCTCTTGCCCGAGCGCGACTGCGACTCGATCATCGCGGTGATCGGCGAGGAGTCGGGGTTCGCCGGAACGTCGCTCGTCATCCTGCTCTACGGGTACATGGTCGCGCTCCTCATGCTGCACGCGTCGAGGCTGCGCGACCGCTTCTCGCGGCTGACGGTCGCCGGCGTCGCGATCTACTTCGCCGCCCACCTCGTCATCAACGTGTCGGTGAACATCGGGCTGCTCCCGATGACCGGGCTCACGCTGCCGCTCCTCTCGACCGGCGGGTCGTCGCTGCTCGCGACGTTCCTCGCGCTCGGGATCGCGCTCGGCCTCGCGTCGCACCACGAGCGAAGCCTCGGCGGCGACGCGTTCCGCGCGTATTGAGCGACCCCGCGTTCGAGGCGATGTGGGCAGCGCGTCGGTCGCGTGGCTCGGCCTGAGAGCCGCGTTCGAAGATTCGATGCGCGCCGATCAACGTCTCGTCAAGACCTCTCGACGCGCGTGCGCGTGGAAGCCAACTGACGAGAATCTGCGGCTCGAAGCACGCGGACCTCTTCGCCGTGCCTGCCTGGGAAACACCACCACTTCGAACCGACACACATGCGACTCCGCACTACGTTCGCCGCCACCCTCTGCCTCGCGAGCGCCGCTCAGGCCCAGGGCGTCTCCGATCCCCCGACCCTCCTTCTGATCAACGAGATTCGCGTCGACCAGCCTGGCGGAGACGACGACGAATACTTCGAGCTCTTCACGGTGCCCGCGAGCGCGACGCTCGACGGGCTCACGTATCTCGTCATCGGCGACTCCGGCTCGAACGTCGGCGTCATCGAGGCCGTCGTCGATCTGACCGGCAGCGTCTCCGACGCCGGCGGCCTCTTCGTGGCGGCCGAGGACACCTTCACGCTCTGCCCGGCCGACCTCGAGACGTCGCTCAACTTCGAGAACGGCGACAGCGTCACGCACCTCGTCGTCGAGGGGTTCTCCGGGACGAACGGCGACGACCTCGATACGGATGACGACGGCACCCTGGACACGACGCCGTGGACGAGCGTCCTCGACGTCGTCGGGTTGAACGGCGACGACGGCCGCGCGCTCTACGCGCAGCAGCTCGGCGGCGTCGACGTCGGACCGAACGGGACGTTCCTCCCGGCCCACGTCTTCCGCTGCCTCACGTCGCTCACCGACTGGCGCATCGGCCTCTTCGGTGAGGGCGTCTCCGACACGCCCTGCGCGTTCAACGGCAACTGCGTCGCGTCGACGTCGGTCTTCTGCGACCCCGGCGCCGCGAACTCGATCTCGGCCATGGGCGGAACGATCGCGCTCCAGGGCACGGGCAGCCTCCAGCTGAACGACAGCGCCCTCGTCGCGAGCGACATCCCGAACAACTTCGGCGTCTTCGTTCAGGCCGAGGCGGCGGTCGCCCCGGTCCCCTCGTCCATCGGCGGCAACATCTGCATCGACGTCAACGTCCAGCGGATGAACCAGATCGTCATGATCCAGGGCAACCAGGCGACGCTCGGCCTCGACTTCGCGGACGCGGGCCTCGTCGAGAACAGCGTGTCGGCCGGCACGACGTTCTTCTACCAGTTCTTCCACCGCGACTCGGTCTTCCCGGGAGGCGGCAACTACACGAACGGCATCGGGATCACCTGGGCTCCCTGAGCCTCCATTTGGAGAGAGCGACCGCAG
>JBCCSK010000272.1:0-8555 GCA_039200205.1 Planctomycetota bacterium | reverse complement strand
GGAGGGCGTGTGGGGAAGGGGGTCGACGGAGGACCCATCCCCCTGCGCGCGCCCCGTGGCGCACCCGTTCCGGAAAAATCCGATCGGCTCGTGGTGAGCGGCCCGAACCCGGTTTGGCGCGTCCGCCTCCGCCCAGCTCTGGGAGACCTGCAACCTCGAAGCGACGATCGTCGGTGAGAACGCCGGCGACGGCTTCGGCTGGGTCGCACGCAGCGCCGGTGACGCGACCGGAGACGGCGTCGCCGACATCGTCGTCGGCGCGAACAGCTTCGGCGTCGCCGGGCGTGGACGCACCTACCTCTACGACACGACCACCGGCGCGCTCCTCTGGAGCGTGACGGGCGTGAACGGCAACGGCCTCGGCGGCTCCGTCGCGGGCGTCGGCGACCTCAACGGCGACGGCCTCGCGGACGTCGCGACGGGTGGCGCCGGCAACGCGTCCGTTCCCGGGGTCGTGCTCGTCCTCGACGGAGCGAGCGGGACCGTCCTCTGGACCCTGGCCGGCGGCACGCCAGGCGACCAGTTCGGAACGACGGTCGATCGCGCGGGCGACGTCGACGGTGACGGGATCGGCGACATCGTCGTCGGTGCGCCCGGCGACGGAACCTTCGCACCCGGCGCAGGTCGCGCGTACGTCTACTCCGGTGCGACGGGCGCTCTGATCCGGACGTTCGAAGGCGAGGCGGCGGGCGATGGTCTCGGTGTCGGCGTCGGTCCCGTCGCGGACCTCGACGGGGACGGCTTCGCCGAGGTCCTCGTCGCGGCACAGAACGCCGGGCCGGGCAGCCGGGGCCGCGCGTACCTCCTCGACGGAGCCGGCGTGGCACCTCCGGTCGTCTTCGAGCCCGGCCCCACCGGCGCCGGGTTCGGCCAGTTCTTCCTCGGCGCGTGCGGCGACGTGGACGCGGACGGGACGGAGGACTTCTTCGTCTCCGACTTCCAGGACACGACCAACGGCAATCAGACCGGCCGCGTCTACGTGTACTCGGGAGCGACTTTCGCGGTTCTGCACGAGATCGTCGGCGAGGGCGGGAACGACGCCTACGGGATTGGGCGCGGCTGGGCCGGCGACGTCGATCACGACGGACACGACGACCTGTTCTTCGCCTCGTACCTCGACAACAACGCGGGCGCTCCGAACGGCGGAACCGGCCGCGTCCACTCGGGCGCGACCGGCGAGCTCCTCGCCGAATTCCACGGAGCCCGGGCCCAGGACGCGCTCGGATTCGACGCCGAGGGCCTCGGCGACGTCGACGGGGACGGCGAGCCCGACTTCCTGCTGTCGTCGGTCGTCGGCGCCGGGTTCGGCGGAACGGGACTGGTCCACGTCATCTCCGGCGCACCCGCGCCGCCCCGCGCGGGCTGCGCGGCACGGCTGCACTCCGGCGGGGTCGCGGCTCGACTGACGTACCGCCGCTCGATCAGCCTCGCCGCCGCCGAGATGGAGCTTCGCGTCTCCGACGGCGTGCCCTCGACGACCGTGATTCCGTTCTACGGTTTCATCTCGGGATCGACCCCGCTCGGGGGCGGGACGCTCTGCGTGGGCGGTCCGCTCTACCGTCTCCCCGTCGACACGCTGAATGCGAACGGAGCGAAGAATCTCCCGCTCGACTTCGGCAGCGCCCCCCTCGGCGCAGGGAGGGGAGCCGTCGTCGCGGGAATGCCAGTGCACTTCCAGGCGTGGTTCCGGGACGTCGGCGGTCCGGGCGCGGCCAACCTGACACCGTCTCTCGTTGTGACGTTCTGCCCCTGACCGGAGCGCGGCGGCGGACGTCCGAGTAGACTCCGCCGCCGCAGTGGACGCCCAAACGCTCGAGGATCTCCTCCGTTCCGTCCGGGACGGCTCGCTCCCGCCCGACGTGGGAGCTCGAGCGATTCTCGATGCGCGGGGCGAGGCCCCGCCGCTCCCGGGGCAGATCGATCTCGGGCACTCGCGCCTCGACACGGACCGTGCGGAGCGCTGCGGACACCCCGAGGTCGTCTTCGGCGCCGGCAAGTCGCCGGAGGAGCTCGTCGACGTCTGTCGAGCGCTCGTCGACGCGCACGGTCGCGCGCTGGCGACGAGGGTCGAGCCCGCGGGACGCGCGGCGCTGTCGCGCGCGTTCGGCGAGCGCGCGCGCGTCGACGATCGCGCACAGGTCGTCGTGGTGGGCGACCCGTGCGAGGAGCTCGGCGAAGTCGCCATCGTCAGCGCCGGAACGAGCGACGGCAGCGTCGCGCGCGAGGCCGCGCTGACGGCGCGCTTCCTCGGCGCGAACGCCGTCGAGATCCCGGACGTCGGAGTCGCGGGCATCCACAGGATCCTGTCCGCTGCCCCGCGGCTGCGCGAAGCGAATGCGATCGTCGTCGTCGCGGGAATGGAGGGCGCACTCCCGAGCGTGGTCGGCGGCCTCGTCGACCGACCGGTGATCGCCGTCCCGACCTCCGTCGGCTACGGGGCCGCATTCGGCGGGCTCGCTGCGCTCCTCGGCATGCTCAACTCCTGCGCGAGCGGGGTCACGGTCGTGAACATCGACAACGGCTTCGGCGCGGGGTTCGCCGCCGCACAGATCAACCGCGAGATCGTCCGCGCCGCGTCCGGCGCGAGCCCCTCGCACACGCACGAGACGCCGTGAACAGCGACGTCGCCAACGAACGATGAGCGAAGAACGACGCAAGGAGCGCGCCTGGCTCGCGCTCGAGAACGGTCTCGTCCTCGAGGGAAACTCGATCGGTGCCGCCGGCGAGGCGAGCGGTGATCTCGTGTTCAACACGGCGATGACCGGCTACCAGGAGATCCTGACCGACCCCTCGTACGCGGGTCAGGGGGTCGTGATGACGTACCCGCTGATCGGGAACTACGGCATCGCGGACGAGGACATGGAGTCGTCGCGGGCGTGGGCCGAGGCGTTCGTGATCAAGGAGCTGTCGTCGATCGCCTCCAACCATCGCGCGACCGAGACGCTCGACGCGTGGCTCCAGCGCCAGGGCGTCGTCGCGATCGAAGGCGTCGACACGCGGCGGCTGACGAAGGCGATCCGCGAGCAGGGGTCCCTGCGCTTCTGCCTCTCGACCGAAGACAGTGACGCCGAGTCCCTCGTCGCAAAGGCGAAGGCCGCGGCCTCCACGGACGGACAGGACCTCGCGAGCCGGGTCACGTGCGCGGAGAGGTACAGCTGGTCCTCGCGCTACGACGACTCGTACCCCGAGCTCCACGCGGCCTGGGAGGGAGATCGCCTCACCTGCGTCGCGTACGACTTCGGCGCCAAGCGCAACATCCTCCGAAGCCTCGTGCACTCGGGATTCGACGTCACGGTCGTGCCCGCGACGACGCTGGCGTCGGAGGTCCTCGCACTGGATCCCGACTGCGTCTTCCTCTCGAACGGTCCCGGCGACCCGTCCGCGTGCACGTACGCGGTCGAGGCCGCCCGTGAGCTCGTCGAAGCGAAGCCGATCTTCGGCATCTGCCTCGGACACCAGATCCTCTCGCTCGCGCTCGGCGCGAAGACGAAGAAGATGAAGTTCGGGCACCACGGCGCGAACCACCCCGTGCGCGACGAGGAGACGCGGCGGATCGAGATCACGTCGCAGAACCACAGCTTCGTCGTCGACGAGACGGACCTGCCCGAGTCGCTCGTCCCGACGCACTGGAACCTGAACGACATGTCGCTCGCGGGCATGCGCCATCGCACGCGACCCGTCTTCAGCGTCCAGTACCACCCAGAGGCGGCTCCGGGACCCGGAGACTCGTCGTACCTCTTCACGCGCTTCCGCGAGATGGTGCTGCGGGAGCGAGCCGGGGTCTAGTCCGACCCCGTTCGCGGACGTACGTCAGGCGGCCCGCGCCCGCGGCACGACTGCAGCGGACGTCCTTGGGACTTGGGTCGAGCGCGAGACATTCGGATCGGAATCCGCGACCGGGACTGCGCGTCGGGCCGCCGCGGTCCTACATCGAAACCCGCCATGACGACCCACGCCTCGACCCCGCTCCTCGACCTCACGTTCCTGAACCGCTTCACGCGGGACCTCCCGGGCGATCCCGAGACGGCCCGGTCGACCCGCGAGGTGACCGGCGCCCTCTACTCGCGCATCGAGCCGGTCGCGGTCGAGGCGCCGCGCGTGGTCGCCGCCTCTCCCGAATGCGCCAGGACGATCGGGCTCGACCCGGCCGAAGCAGAGTCGCCCGAGTTCCTCCAGGTGTTCGCCGGCAACGCGCTCGTCCCCGGCATGGAGCCGTTCGCGATGACCTACGGCGGGCACCAGTTCGGACACTGGGCCGGTCAGCTCGGCGACGGTCGTGCGATCAATCTCGGCGAGGTCGAAGGCCCGGGCGGCGTCGGCTGGACGCTCCAGCTGAAGGGCGCGGGCTCGACGCCGTACTCGCGTCACGCGGATGGACTCGCCGTCCTGCGGTCGTCGGTGCGCGAGTTCCTCTGCAGCGAGGCGATGTTCCACCTCGGCGTTCCGACGACGCGGGCGCTCTCACTCGTGGCGACGGGCGAGCAGGTCATGCGCGACATGTTCTACGACGGGAACGCGAAGCTCGAGCCCGGCGCCGTCGTCTGCCGCGTCGCGCGCTCGTTCGTTCGATTCGGCAGCTTCGAGCTCCCCGCCTCCCGCGGCGACGTCGAGCTGATCCACGCGCTCGCCGACCACGTCATCCGGACCTCGTTCCCCGAGCTCGACGCGCCTCCAGCGGGCGAGAAGATCCCGGCCGCCACGTACGTCGCGTGGATCGAAGAGGTCGTGCGGCGCACCGCCGAGATGGTCGCTCACTGGATGCGCGTCGGCTTCGTGCACGGCGTCATGAACACCGACAACATGTCGATCCTCGGCGAGACGATCGACTACGGCCCGTACGGCTGGCTGGAGGACTACGACCCCGACTGGACGCCCAACACCACGGACGCGCACGGCAGGCGCTACCGCTTCGGCGCCCAGTCCGAGGTGGCGCACTGGAACCTGACGCGCCTCGCGAGCGCGATCGTCCCGCTCGTGGGCGATACGGGACCGCTCCAGGAAGCCGTGGACGCGTACCCGCGGATCTACGCCGACGCGTGGGGCGGGATGCTCGCGTCGAAGCTCGGGCTGCCCGCGTTCGACCCGGAGGTCGACGGGCCGCTCGCGGCCGAGCTCTTCGAAACGCTCGGTAAGGCCGAGACGGACATGACCGTCTTCTTCCGTCGCCTGGCCGACGTGACCAAGGGCGACGAGGACCCCGTCTCCCTGCTCGAAGACGCCTACTACGCGCCGGATGCGGTCAGCGGCGAAGCGCGCGGCGCGCTCGGATCGTGGTGCGACGCCTACCTGGGCCGACTGGCGGCTCTCGGCGTCGATGACGCCTCACGCCGCGAACGCATGAACGGGGCCAACCCGAAGTACGTCCTGCGCAACTACCTCGCCCAGCTCGCGATCGACCGCGCGGAGAAGGGCGACGACGAGGGGGTCACCGAGCTGCTCGACGTCCTGCGACGTCCGTACGACGAACAGCCCGGCCGCGACCAGTTTGCCGCGAAGCGCCCCGAGTGGGCGAGGCACAGGCCGGGCTGCTCGATGCTCTCGTGCAGCTCCTGAACGGATCGCTTCAGCGCTTCTTGCCGCCGCCGCCGGAGCCGTCCTTCGAGTGGTCGTGGTCGTGACGCTCCTCGAGCTTCTTCAGATCCTCGGCCGAGAAGTAGGCCTTCTTGAACGTGTCGAGCGCCTTGCGGAACGAGCGGACGTTCTCGACGTCGACGGTCTGCTTGCACTTCATCGCCGCGACGGTCATCTCGTGGAGTGAGAACAGCTGACCCGAGTAGCGTCGACGCGCCCGCTTGCCGGCGTCCGATTCGTCGGCGGGATCCGCCTTCTTGATGCGCTGCGCAAGCCAGTACTGGGCGAGCTGGTCCTGGATCACCTGCGCGTGCTCGTCCTTGGTCGAGATCCAGCGCACCATCTGGTTGAAGTTGAGTCCCGTCTTGTCTTCGGCCGAGAGGCGCTCGATCTCCTTCATCGCCTTCTCGATGGTGGTCGCGTGCTCGCGAAGGAGCTCGATCCGCAGGTGGTCGCCATAGATGCCGCAGGGAACCTGGCAGTGGACGGGCGGAGCCGGCTGCGCGGCAGCGGGTGCCGGCGCGACGAGGAGCGGAGCGATGAGGGTCGGGAGGGCGAACATGACAGCTCGAGGGAGAGTGGGATTCGTCGGTGCGATGGGTCCGTTCACAGCATCGAGGCCGGGTCGACGTCGATCGCGGTCCTCGGTCGCTGGGAGTGGAGGGACGAGAGTACGGCGCGAGCCCGTGAAAGGCCCGGTCCGCTCGTAGGCGCTTTGAGGAGAAGATGCCAGCGGTGCCGCCCTCGCAGGAGCGCGGTCGGCGCCGGCGCCGGGCCGAGGATGTGCACGTCGTGCGAGGCGAGGGCCTCGCGCAGGACCTCGGCGGCCCGCGCGGCGGCGGTGCGCACGCGCTGCTCGTCCTCGTCCTCCCAGACGACCCGGAGCAGGCGGCGGTGCGGCGGATAGCCCAGCGAGTGCCGCACGTCGTCCTCCTCGCGCACGAACGCCTCGAAGTCGTGGCGCGCTGCGTGGCGGATCGCCGGCTCGTCGATCGAGGTCGTCTGCACGACGATGTGACCCGGAAGGTCCGCTCGGCCCGCGCGACCCGCGACCTGGCTCACGAGCTGGAACGTCCGCTCGGCGGCGCGGAAGTCGGGCTGGTGCAGCGACGCGTCGGCCGAGACGATCCCGACGACGGTGACCCGGGGGAAGTCGAGGCCCTTCGCGATCATCTGCGTCCCGACGAGGACGTCGAGGTCGCCGCGGCCGAACGCGGCGAGCGTCTCCTCGTAGTCCTCGCGACGCAGCATCGTGTCGGAGTCCATCCGTCCGACGCGCGCGTGCGGACACACGTCGCGCAGGATCTCCTCGACGCGCTGTGAGCCGGCACCGAGGAACCGAAGCGCAGGCGCGGTGCACGACGGACACTGCTTGGGCACCTCGGTCTCCTCGCAGCACGAGTGGCAGACCATCCGCTCCAGCCTCTTGTGCCAGGTCAGCGCGACGTCGCATTGCTTGCAGCGCAGGGTCTCGCCGCACTCCTGGCACCAGAGGATGGGCGCGAAGCCGCGCCGATTGATGAACAGGATGACCTGCTCCGAGCGCGCGATCGCGTCCCGCATCAGCTGCTCGAGACGACGCGAGAAGAGCCGCGGCTTGCCTCGCTCGTCGCGCTCGCCGCGCATGTCGACGACCTCGACGCTCGGCAGCGGGCGCCCCGTCGCGCGCGCTCGCAGTCGCAGGAGCTCGTACCGACCCTCGGCCGCGTTGCGCCAGCTCTCCAGCGACGGCGTGGCGCTTCCGAGGACGCACACGGCCCCCGCTCGCTGAGCGCGCAGGACGGCGACGTCGCGCGCGTGGTAGCGCGGCACGCTCCCCTGCTTGTACGAGGGCTCGTGCTCCTCGTCGACGACGATGACACCGAGGTCGGCGACCGGAGCGAAGATCGCCGAGCGGGCACCGACGACGACGCGCGCCGCGCCGCTGCGCACGCGCTGCCACATGTCGAGGCGCTGGGCGTCGGTCATGCCGCTGTGCAGCACGGCGACCGATCCGAAGCGATCGACGAACCACCCCACCGTCTGCGGCGTGAGAGCGATCTCCGGCACGAGGACGATCGCACCCCGTCCGGACGCGAGCGCCGCCTCGATGAGGCGCAGGTAGACCTCGGTCTTGCCGGAGCCCGTGACGCCGTGGAGGAGCGCGGGACGGAAGGCCCGCTCCTCGAGCGCCTCGGTGAGCCGCGCGACCGCGTTCGCCTGGTCCTCGGTGAGCGTCTCGTGCCGCGGGCGCGGCTGACGCTCGCCCGAGAGGAGCTCGTCCGGCGCAGCGATGACGTGTTCGATCTGCGCCAGCCCCTTCTTCACGAGGGTCCGAATCGGCGCGTCGGTGACGTTCAGCCGCTTGATCAGGTCGACCCGCGAGATCGGACCGCGGGCCTCCAGCAGAGTGCGCAGGACGCGGTGCTGCTTGGCGAGCGCCGTGCCCTCCAGCTCGGCGAGCCGCGCCTCGTCGACGCCCTCTGCGGGACTCACGACGGCAACCGTCCGCCGTCCGCCCTCGCGCTTGAGCGCTGCCGGAAGCACCGCGGCGAGGGACTCGCCCCAGGAGCAGGCGTAGTAGTCGGCGATCCAGCGGCTGAGTTCGAGCAGGTCGGCGTCGACGACCGGCTCGTCGTCGAGGACGTCGACGATCGACTTCAGGCGCCCCTTCGGGACGTCCGTCTCCGCGGACGTCCCGACGACGACGGCGACCTCGCGACGACCGGAGAAGGGCACGGCGACGCGCACGCCCGCAGCGACACGCGCCTCGAAGGGAGGCGGAACCGCGTACGTGTACTCGCGCCGCATGGGGCGATTGAGAGCGACCTGGACGAAGAGCCGGGCGTCGGGCGCTGCCGCCGGCGCCTTCGCGGGCGCATCGACAAGCTCAGGACCGAACAGTCCTTCGACCTGGCGTGCCGCTCCCACGGCGTTGCTCCTGCTGCGGCTCCTCGACATGCCCCGTGTCCGGACCCCCCTCCTGGGGGCCCGGGGGGGGGGGG
>JBCCSK010000271.1:0-8573 GCA_039200205.1 Planctomycetota bacterium | reverse complement strand
TTTTCCCCGGCGGGGGACCCGGGCCGAGGGGGGTCCGGGTAGGATGTCGGGCCGCCCTCCGCGGCTGCCCCCTCCGTGACGACTGCCCTCCTCATCCTCCTTGCGCTGGCCGTGCTCGGCCTCGCCTACGAGCGATGGGCCCGGGGCCACGACCGCAAGACCTGGTCCCATCCAGGACAGCTGATCGACGTCGGAGGCCATCGTCTGCACGCGCGCACGTACGGCGAGCACGAGCCGCTCGTCGTCTTCGAGGCCGACGAGGGCGCGTGGTCGACGCACTGGGGCCGGATCCCCGAAGAGCTCGGCGCTGCGGCCGCGACGACGGTGACCTACGACCGCGGAGGCCTCGGCTGGAGCGAGCCGGGTCCGCCGCCGCGCGACGCCGAGACGCTCGCGCGCGAGCTCCACCAGCTCCTCGCGCGCGTCGCGCCCGGGCGACCCGCGGTTCTCGTCGGACACGGCACCGCGTCCCACATCCTCCGCGCCTACGCGCACCGCTATCCGTTCGAGACCGCAGGACTGGTGCTGGTCGACCCGTTCCACGACGGCCTTCCGGATCGGCTGCGGCGCGAGCAGATCCCGCCGGCCAAGCCGTCGGCGTGGATGCTCCGCGTGACGTCGTTCCTGTCGTCGGCAGGCATCCTGCGCCTCCTGCAGAAGAGCTCGTCGTCGAACGCGCACCTCCCGCTCCCGGATCGCCAGCGCACGATGCTCGACGCTCTGGAGCTCGACCCGCGCGTGCGAAAGGGTGCGGCGGAGGAGATGGCGGCCGAGGAACAGTCGCTGCGCTACGTCTCGCGACTGTCGGACACCCACGAGATCCCGATGCGCATCCTCGTCTCGACGGAGACGCTGGGCGAAGACGAGGTCCCGGACGACTTCCCGCGCGAGGACTACAACCGGCTCTGGAGCGATCAGAGCGAGGCGTTCCTCGACCTGTCCCGTCACGCCCGGCGCGTCCTCGTGGAGGGCTCGGGGCACCAGCTCCAGCTCGAGCGGCCCGAGGTCGTGGTCGAGGCGGTCCTCGACGTGCTCGACGAGGTGTCGGACCTACGCTCGCGCCCGGACGAGGACGCGGGCGAGCCCGCGCCGAGTGACCCGGCGCGCAAGGCGGAAGAGCCCGCCTGAGGCAGGTCCGAGCCCCTGGCCGGGGCGGTGATCCGTCCGGCCAATCGAGACTCCGCGAAGAAATCGGCGGCTCGCTGTCCGGTGCGCCTGGGCAGGCACATCCGTGGGTTGACCGGCGGATCCGGCGCTCGTCCCGACGAGTGACCGCCAGCGAGCCTCCGAGCCACGGACGGCGCTGGGTCCCGCCTCGACCCACCACCTTTTTCGAGCCATGCACTCCGTACTTCTGATCTCCGGCGCCCTCGCCGCCCTCACCCAGCCCCTTCCCCAGGACCTAGCGGACGACGTCTCCTTCGAGGCGCCCGTCCCGCCGCAGGAGGTCCTCGCCTCGGCGCGCGCCCAGATCGAGGCGTCGATCCTCTACGACGCGCCCGGTGACGGACGCGTCTGGGCCGTAGGCCAGACCTACAAGGCCTCGTTCGGCCACGACGGCTTCGTCTACACCCCCTTCCTCGGCTCCGACGCTCCGCGCAGCTTCCCGATCTCGTTCGACCTCGAGGAGGTCACGGTCGGCGGCCGCACGCTCGACTTCGACGCGGAGCCGGCGGCCACGGTCCACGGCGACGTCGTCACATTGCAGCGCGGCACGGTGTCGGAGGTCTACCACCTCGGGCTCGACTCGATCGAGCAGACCTTCGTCTTCGACGAGATCGATGCCGAGGGCCACGACGTCGTCCTGCGCATGGACGTGACGTCCGACCTCGCGGTCCGCCGCGACGGCGCGGGGTTCGCGTTCGAGGGACCGCACGGCTCGGTCAGGTTCGGATCGGCGACCGCGCTCGACGCGGGTGGTCGTTCGACCACGCTCGAGCAGCGCCTCGTGCCCGGCGGGATCGAGATCGTCGTTCCGGCGGAGTTCGCCGCGACGGCGCAGCTCCCGCTCGTCGTCGACCCCGTCCTCACGACCGTCATGGTGCGCGACGACTCGCGCAACTACGTCGACGTCGACGTCGCGTACGACGCGCAGTCCGGCGTGTACATGATCGTCTACGAGCGCGTGGAGTCGTTCAACGACCACGACGTCATCGCGGTCTTCTACAACACGGGGGCCGGCGTTCTCACGCTCCCCGTGTCGATCGACACGACGTCCGACGACTGGCGCGGCCCGCGCGTGGCGTCCAACTACATGGAGCAAACGTTCCTGTGCGTCGCCCAGGAGGGATCGATCGGCGGTCGCAGCATCGTCGGTCGGACGCGTGACGCCGTCTCGGGCAACCGCGGCTCGCAGTTCACGATCAGCCCCGCTGGCGACGACCACTCGGCCCCCGACGTCGGCGGCTTCACGAACGACACGCTGACCTCGTTCGACTACACCGTCGTCTGGCAGCGCGCGACGCCGTTCCCGACCCCCGAGGCCGACATCGTGGCCCAGGGCGTCTCGGCGTCGAGCTCGCTGATCGGAAGCCTCACCGTGGTCTCCGACGGCAACTCGTTCCAGGACCTCCGTCCGCGCATCTCGAAGGGTTCGGGCCGCACCGAGCTCCTCAGCTTCGATCACCAGTACATGATCGCCTGGGAGCGCGAGGTCGCCCCGAACGACCGCCGGATCTACGCCCGCGTCATCGACTACGACCTCGACCTGACGGGACACGACCGATTCCGCGCCTACGACATCAACGTCGATGCGCGCGACGTCGACGTGTCGACGCAGGACACCTCCTCGCTCTCGGCGGAGCCCTTCTACGTGCTCGCTTTCGAGCGCCTGAAGGGCGGCGACTACGAGATCTACACGGTCGTCGCCACGGACGGAGACAACGACAACGGCAACGACCTGAGCCTCCAGATGGACCTCGGTCAGACCACCGAGCAGCGCGACCCGCGGATCGCCTACGACGGCGAGGACTACCTGATCGTCTTCCAGTCCGAGGACGGCCTCGGCGGCTGGGACGCTTACATGACCGCCGCGAACGTCGTCGAAGACCCCAACGGCGAGCTGCGCACCGGCCTGGTCGAGCGGCGGACGGAGCTCCGTGCCCCGGACGGTTCGGTCGAGGATCTGGCGATCGCGTCCCGCTGGGACAGCGGCGCCGTGATCACTGGCGGGTTCGAGAGCACCGCCTTCGCTCTCTGGACGGCCGAAGGGTCGTTCGGTTCGGACGGTGACGTCTCGGGCGCCTTCGTCATCGAGAACGAGGCGAAGATCGCCGGTCGCCAGTACTGCGACGCGAACGAGAACGTCTCCGGAGAGAGCGCCTGGATGCGCGTCCACGGGAATCAGTCCGCCTCGACCGACCACCGGCTCTACTGCCAGAACCTGCCGGAGAACTCGTTCGGCTACTTCATCGTCGGCGACGGGAACGCCGTCACGCCGTTCCCGGGCGGAAGCGCCGGCAACCTGTGCATCTCGGGTGCGGTCGGCCGCTACTCGAACAGCGTCGCGAGCTCCGGACCGAGCGGTGTTCTCCAGCTGGTGATCGACCCGAGCGCCCTTCCCCAGCCCAACGGAACGACTGCCGCCCAACCGGGCGAGGAGTGGTACTTCCAGTGCTGGACCCGCGATAGCCAGGGCGGCACGCCGACGTCGAACTTCAGCAACGGAGTGCGGGTGACCTTCCTGCCTTGACCCGTGCGAGGCCCCGCGCCGTCCGGACGTTCCGGGTGGCGCGGGGCCGCTTGCGTTTCCTCGAGGATCCGCTGGTCCGAACGCAACTCCCGAGCGGAGGTAGACTCGGCCGCGCTCGCCACATGGCGCTCGCACCCTCGACCTCAAGGGAACCGATGAAGATCTCACACCTCGCAACGCTCCTCGCAGGCCTCTACGCCCTCGCCTCCACCCCCATCGCCGACGCCTGCACGGGGATCACGCTCCGCGCGAAGGACGGCTCCGTCATCTTCGGCCGCACCATGGAGTGGGGGCACCTTCGACCTGAAGTCGCGGGTCGTGGTCTCGCCGCGCGGACAGAAGTTCACGGGGCACACGCCCGGCGACGAGCCCGGGATGTCCTGGGAGGCCAAGTACGGCTTCGTCGGCCTCGACGCTCCCGCGATGGACGAGGGCCTCATCGTCGACGGGATGAACGAGCGGGGCCTCTGCGTCAACGGCTTCTACCACCCTGACTTCGCGCAGTACCCGCCCTACGACCCGGCCAAGGCGGGCCAGAGCATCGGGCCAAGCGACGTCATCCCGTTCCTCCTCTCGACCTGCGCGTCGGTGGACGACGTCAGGGCCGCGTTCGCCCGCGTGCGCGTCGTGCCCGTCGTGGCCGAGTCCCTCGGGATGGCGCCGCCCGCGCACCTGATCGTGACCGAGCCGAGCGGCCGCGCCGTCGTCATCGAGTTCCTCAAGGGCGAGCTCGTGATCTTCGATGCGCCCCTCGGCGTGATCACGAACGCGCCGAGCTACGACTGGCACACGCCCAACCTGCGGAACAACCTGAACCTGTCGCCGGTGGCGCTGCCGACGACGCGCATCGAGGACATGGACTTCAAGCCGCTCGGCGGCGGCAGCGGGATGATCGGGCTACCCGGCGACAACACCCCGCCGTCGCGCTTCGTCCGCGCCGTGGCCGCGAGCCAGACCGCGCGCCCCACCGCGACCGGAAAGGAGACGATCTACGAGCTCTTCCGCATCCTCGACAACTTCAACATCCCGCTCGGGGCCGCCGAGGGCGGCGGCTCGACCGATACCCAGGGCATGCGCAGCGCCACGATCTGGACGACGGCGTGGGACACGAAGGGAATGGCGCTGTACTACCACACGCAGCACAACCGCCGCGTCCGCAGGCTCGACGTCAAGTCGATCGACTTCGGGTCGCTGAGCGAGCCGATCATCATTCCGCTCGACAAGGCGCTGGCTCAGGACATCGAGGACGTGACGCCGTCGCAGAAGTAGCGGAAGGCAGGGTCGAAGTCAGTCGAGCGGCACGGTCACCGACGTGATCTCCTTGGGCGAGATCGTCACGACCTGCGTCCAGCGTCGGCCGTCCCCCGCCGTGGCGACGAGATCGAACGTGCCGGTCGGCAGCTCGTCGCTGACGAAGCTCGCACCCTGGGGATGCACCGTCGCCGTGACGGTGTCGTCCCCGGTGTGAAGGCGCTGCTCGACGCGGACCGTCCGTTCGACGGCGCCGAAGAAGCGTCCCTCGCGCCAGAGTGAGAGGGCGAAGGCCGGCGTCGCCCCGAGGTCGACCGTGTCGTCGAGGATGTCCCACGCGCGCCACGAGGAACCGCGCTCGTCCACTCCGACGCCATTCGCGGTCCTGCCGAGCTCGACCTCCAGCCGACCGCCGCGCTCGAGCTCGACCCCGAACGACGAGCCAGGTCCGTACTTCACCTCGACGATTCGCTCATCGAACATCCGGCGGAGGAGTCCGCTCGAGCCGGGAGACATCCGAGCGTCGACGACGAGGCGGTACGTGCCGACAGGGACGCTCATCCAGGACTCGACCGAGCCCCTGCCCGACGCGCTCGCGACCGCCCAGCCGGTGTCCACGTCTTCGAATCGAACCGTGGACCAGGACACGTTCGCCGCCGGCGATGTGACGGTGACGAAAGCGGAGGTCCGTGGACGCGCGAAGCGGACGTCGAGGTGGCGAGCCCCAGTCCCCCTGGGCACTTCTACGAACGCCGGTCCGCCTTCGAGGCCACCTCTTGCCGAAACGAGGTACTGACGCCCCGGTCGAACCTCGAAGATGG
Source organism: Planctomycetota bacterium (assembly GCA_039200205.1). Lineage (GTDB taxonomy): Bacteria > Planctomycetota > UBA1135 > UBA1135 > Saltatorellus. The sequence goes on along the minus strand of JBCCSK010000271.1, from coordinate 2,810 downwards.
CGACGTTCCCGTCGTCCGACGTGACGGTCGTGGTCGGTGAGACCGCGCGCCCTCTCGCCTGCACGGGATCCCCGATCTCGCCAACGTCGACGATCGTCATCTGAGCCACGAACGGGTTGCGCTGCTCGCCGACCGTGCGGACTCGGACGTGCGGCCGACGCAGGCGGATCTCGCAGTGCGTTCCCTCGACCGTGGCACACACCGTGGCGACGTTTTCGGTCGTGGTCCTGCGAAAGTCGACGTACGTCGTCGCGAAGACGTCGTAGTCCACGCCGGCGCGCAGTCCGTCGAAGCGCGCGGTCCCCGCCATATCCGTGGTGGCTCCACGCTGGAGGTGCCCGCCTCCCTGGAGGAGCAGCTCTTCCCGTCGAGGCCCACCGTCCGTGGACCCAGCCACTTGAACCTGGAGCCGCAGTCCCGCCGCTGGAGCGTCGCGCGCTTCGTCGGCGACGACCGTGATGACGCCCGCGCCACGGACGATCGCTCGAAGCTCTCGTTCGACGTCCCCTGAATCGAGCCTGATCGGCTCGTACGCAGCACCGTGCGAGCCTGCGTCGACGTCGAGGGTGCCGATGACGACTCCCTGCCCATGGACGGCGAACCGCCCGTTTCCGCGCCGCTCGACGAAGGCCGGACTCGAGGGCCTCGAGCCATCGGGGTTCGACGAAGCGTGGATCCGCGCGCGCCCCGGGACGGGTGTCCCCTTCGCGTTCACGATCTGGCCCTCGGCGGTCCAGCCCTCGCGCAGCGAGAGCCGAATGCGCAGGGGCCCAGTTCCGTGGGACGCCCGCGCGCGTGCGCGACGCGACTGGAGTCCCTCCGCGTCGACCTCGCCGATCAGGCTCGCTTCACCGGCTTCGATGGCGAGGTCTTCGAGGACGACGTCGTGGAGCGTGGGCGCGCCGACGTTCGCGCGCAGCGTGTCGACGAGATCGAGCTGACCCGTCTCGGACTCGACGTAGAGTCGGACCGCGACGTGCGAAGCGACCTCGTTCGATCCGTCGAGGCGAACCTCGATCCGGGTCGTTCGACCTGCTGCGGCCGGAGGAGAAGGATCGTCGACTCTCGTCCGCCTCGAAGCGCCCTCGATCTCAGCCGCGGGCGTCTCGCAGACCGGCGCGGGGAGTCCTTCTGCCAGCGTCACCGCCGTGGGGCGCGGGCGCATCCGGTCACCTGGCGCCAGAGCGAAGGTGAGCAGCAGGACGAGCGCGACGACTGCCGCGAGTGGGACGAAGAGCTTCACGCCACAAGTGCCTCACGATCGGGTGATGAGGCGACCGACGGATGGACGCCGAGGGTCCCGTTCATCGCGGTGCGTGGTCAAGTCAGTCGCCGTCGAGAAGTCGGACGAAGGGGCCGTGCAGTTCGTACGACGGCTTCCGCCAAAGGAAGTCACCCGAACCGAGATCGATCACGCCGACGCTTCGTCGTCTTGGCTCTCCCCGGACGTGGACGGCGGCCCGCCCCTTGCTCGCGGCCTCGAACCGGCTCTCGATCTCGGGCATCGCGTCGTGCACGACGGTCCGCTGCTCTCCCACGAGCTCGATCCGTGCGCCGTGTGCGACCCAGCTCCAGATCGGGAGGGTCCATACACTCGTCGCTTCGTCGTCCCAACGCACTGCCGCCGGAACGCCTGAGGCTCCACCCCGGAAGGGGCCCACGTCGACGCGCTCGAACGTGCTCAGATCGATCAGGCCGAGCATGACGCTCGACGTCGTCGTGTAGGCGAGCATCGACCCGTCCGGCGCGTAGCCGATCCAACCGATCGAGAGCTGATCGAGGCCCTCGGGATGCGTCGCACGATGCAAAAGCTCGCCCGTCTCGAGGTCCCATTCGCGCAGGCTCCGGACGTCATGGCCCGTCGACGCACGCGCCAGCGAAGGGTGGGCGTCCATCGACCGTACCTCGTCGCCGGTCTCGATCATCCGGATGAGTGAACCGTCGCGGCCGTCATGGACCCCGAGCGCACTCTCGCGCACGACCAGGATCCGGCCGTCGGCGGTCCAACGTGCGGATCGCGCGAGGTGGTGGTCGACCGGACCGAACGCGGCGACGCGACGGGCGGTGCCATCAAGGAGAACGCTCTCGTAGCCCGGAACCGCCACGAGCAACCGATCTCCCTCCGGTCCGAACGCGAGCGTGACGGATTCGCTCAGACTCTTCCCCTCGACGCCGTCGGCCCGCCGGAGCGTGAAGCTGTGGCTCGCAGCGCCGGGGTCGATGCCGAGGATTTCGACCTCTCGGTCGAGGCCGAGCACCGCGACGCGCTCACCGACCGCGATCGCGCGCGCCGTCGAATGCAGCGACCGAGCCTCGCGCGCCTCCCCGGTGGCGGCGTCGAGCCAGAGGAGTCCCGGGAACAGCGACAGTGCGACGACCAGCGTGTTGCCGTCGTCGCTCAGGTCCATGGCCGAGACGAGCGGATCCTGTGCGAGAGCGAGGGCGGCGAGGGCGAGCATCATGCCGCCAGTCTAGGTCGATCGCCGAGGACGACCGGACGAGCGCGGCGTCGGGCTTCGAGGGGGCCACGCGCAGCGGCTCCGATTCACTTCAGCCGTCCCGAAGCAGGCGGGGGCGCCAGGGCACCGTCTCGCCAGCGACGACCTCGAGCGTGGTCTCGAGCGTCTCCCAGCCGTTGCCGACGAGTCGGAGACGGGTTGGGCCGGGAGGAAGAGGCCGGTCGGACCAGCACTCGGTCGCGAGCGGAGCGTTGTTGGATTCTGCGAACTGATCCTCACCCGGCTTCCAGGCAACGCCGACGCGGAGCCAGCCGGCGGTCTCTTCGTCCCATCTCTGCAATCGGGGTTCGG
>JBCCSK010000270.1:0-8584 GCA_039200205.1 Planctomycetota bacterium | reverse complement strand
CTCGCCCGCCGCTCTGACCCCCCGCGTGGTCACTATGGACCACCGGGAGTGCATCGATGTGCGGGCACCCTCGGGTTCCGGGGCCGGATGATTTGGCCCGGCGTTTGAACTAAGGGAAAGTGAGTCGTCAGAGTCCGCCCCCCTTGCCATGAAGATCCTTTCCATCGCCCCCTCCCTCGGCGCCTTGCTCATCGCGGTGCCGGCCGCGGCGCGCGCCCAGGACCCCCGTCCGAGCGAGGACGACGTCCCGATCACGATCAAGGAGCTCGACGTCGCCGGTGCGATCGCCGAGTTCCAATCGTTCAAGAATCGTCTCGGCGAGTACCGGGAGGAGATCGGGAAGGGCCGCGAGGTCGCCAAGGAGACCTCCGAGATCCTCGCGGAGCTCCGGGCGACGGCGACGCCCGAGAACGACTTCAACGAGGAGAAGATCCTCGCTGCCGTCACCGGCTACGTCGACGGGGTGCTCGCCAAGCAGGTCGAGCTCGTCGACTTCCTGGAGTCGCAGCGGTACAGGATCAGCTACTACGCGATGAAGATGGCCGCCTCGGTGCGGCCCGAGGACCTCGCGATCCTCTTCGGGACGATCGAGGAGAACGACGCCGCGATCGCGCAGAGTGTCAAGAGCCTCGACGCGGCCCAGCAGGCGATCGCGAACTTCGTCGACGGGCTACCCGAGGACCAGTTCGACGCTCGGACGTTCAAGCCGACGAGCCGCATGCCCAGCGAGACGCGCGCCCAGCTGGACCAGCTCGTGGCGCGCTACCAGCAGCAGCGCAACGGCCTGGAGCTCGCGAAGAAGCGGCTCCAGCTCGTGCGCGCGGCCGAGCGCGGCGGTGCGCTCGCGGCGAGCCAGGACCTCGAGATCAACTCCGACCTCCTCGTCGGCCAGATGTTCGGCGCGCTCGACAAGGTCCGCCTGCAGATGAGCATGGACCTCCTGTCGCTCGAACAGCTCCTGTCCGGCTACGCGCGGAGCGCCCGCACGCAGGGCATCCTCGACGCGTTCCAGAGCCTCGTCGAGATGCAGGGCGACCTCGAGGGGCCCAGCCCCGAGCTGTCGAGCGTGCTCGACTGGCTGCAGGACTCCAGCATCCGACGGCTCTCACTCACGGCCTCGGGCCTCGAGCGACCGGGCCTCGAGGTGCCCCGCTACTCCGGCCTCCTGCGCGAGGCCTACTCCGCCGCACGCGGCGGCGCCGACGCCGCCCAGGAGGACTTCTGATGAGCTTCTTCCTCACCCTCAGCCTTGCGCTCGTCGCCCCGCAGTCAGGCGACCCGGTCGAGGCTGCGCCGGTCGAGGCATCCGCCGACGACACGAGCGGCGCGACGCCCGCGACGGCCGAAGACCTGCGCGTGCGCATCCGCGAGATGCGCATGAACCTCCTGCTCGGCGGCGACCAGGTTCGCCGCGCGGAGGACGAGGCCGTCGAGTTCTACAACGGGAAGTCGCGCGCGCTCGACGCGCGCCTCGACGACGTCGCGTCCGAGCTGTCCGAGGTTCGCGCGAGCTACGACGTCGTTCTCGATCGGGCGCTGAGCGACAGCGGCGGCGCCGCCGGAGCCAAGGCGCTCTCGGAGGCCCAGCCGCTGCGGGCGCGGATCAGCTCGCTGGAGGCCGAGCAGGAGGACCTCCTCGACCGCAAGGACCGCCTCAACGGCATGGTCGCCACCGTCGAGCAGCGCGATCGTGAGCGCCGCCGTCTCGCTGACCAGGTCGAGGCCGCGTCGGTACGGCCGGAGGACTTCGGCATGCCGATGACGTCCATCGGGCTCGCTCCGCCGCCGCTCGCCTCGGAGACGGCCGCACCCCTCGAGGACGACGCTTTGATGCGCGACCTCCTCGAGCGCGATCCGGCGGCCGCGCGCCGCCTTCTGTTCCAGTCCGACCCGAAGGGCTACTTCACGCGCTTCCCGCTCCGCCCGCCGAGCGCTGCGCTCTCGAAGGCGATGACGCTCCCGCTCCCCGACCCGCCGGGGCAGCGCTGAGCGGCGGCACGCCGTCGCGACGATCGATCGAATGTGGTGGACCTACCTCGAACAGGGCGGGCCGCTCATGCTCGCCGTCCTGGTCGCGTGGGTCGTGGTCCTCGCCGGCGTGCTCGACCGGCTCCTGTACGCCGTCGGGCGGGCGCTTCGCCAGCCCCGTCGACGCGTCCGCGAGCTCCGGCTCTCGGGGGCGGTCGACGAGGCGAAGCTCCTCGCGGACGAGGAGCGTGAGCGCGCACTCCGCGGCGTCGCTCGCATCGACGGCATCAGCCAGCTCGCCACGAGCGTTGGCCTCTTCGGCACCGTGATCGGCATCGCGCAGGGCTTCGTGTCCCGCGGCGGCAGCGCCGACGCCGCGAGCAGCCTCGACGGGCTCGCGCAGGGTCTCTCGACGGCGCTCTTCACGACCATCGCCGGGCTGTTCGTCTTCCTGTTCGGCCAGGCGTCGCTGATCGCGTACCGCGAGTGGCTCGACGCCTGCGACCGCTCGCTCGATCGCGCGGTCACGCGTCCGGCCCCGGAGGTGCGCCGATGACGCGCCAGTCCCGCCAGGAGCAGGTCGACCGCCCGCGCGGCGCGCTCGGCGCGAGCTCGCTGACGCCGCTGCTCGACACGCTGTTCCTGCTGCTGTTCGCGCTACTCGCGTCGAGTCGACGCGCGAGCATGGAGCCGACCGCGCCCACGCCGGAGGAGGTGCGCGTCGAGCTGCCCGCGGTCGATCCGCTGGAGAGCGAGGCGGGCGCGGCCGACACGACCCTCTCGCTCGTCGTCCAGATCGACTCCGACGGGACGGTGACGCTGATCGGCAGCGAGGACGCCACCGAGACGTCGACCACGGCCGAGCTGCGCAGCGCGCTCGAGGCCGAGGCCGCGAGCGCGGACGGCGGCGTCGTCGTCGAGATCCGAGCCGACACGGACGCGCGCCACGGCGTGACCGTCGACGTGCTGCAGACGATCCGGTCGGCGGGGATCAGCGACGTGCGCTTCGTCGCCACGACGGAAGCGACCGGGGACGGCGAGCGCCGCTTCGGCGCCGGCGGGGAGGACGCGCGATGATCGGCTTCGTCCGCCAGCTCTTCGCCTTCGCCCTCGCCGCTGCAATCACGTGGTGGCTGCTGTTCCGGGCCCCGGCCCCGTCGGCCCCCGCGCCCGTGCAAACGTCGGGGCCGGTGTCGCTGCGCCCGATCGTCGAGACCGCGTTCGAGCTCGCCGACCTCGAGGATCCCTTGCCTCCGCCGCCCGAGCCGGAGCCCGAGCCTCCCGTCGAGGTGCCGGTGGAGGAGCCCGAGCTGCCGCCCGACGAAGCCGGCTCCCGCGAGGGAACGGAGGAGGGCGAGGCCGCCGAGGACGTCCCCGACCCGGTGCCCGAGGCCGAGGCCGAGACCGCTCCGCGCGCCGCGGAGACCGAGGCCAAAGGAGCGAAGCGGACCCGCGCTGCGGAGCTCATGCGCGACGACGAGCTGCTCGACGCCGCGGCGAGCGAGCTCGCGGGCGAGGCGGCGATCGGCTTCACGACGCGCATCTACTCGTCTCCCGAAGAGGAGCTCGAGATCGCGCGGGCGTTCGGAGAGGAGATCGTCCTCGTCCCGACCGCCGCCAAGGACACGTCCGCGAGCGACGTCGTGTCGTATCGGCTCGACCTCTCGGGCACGCCCCGCGTGGTGACCGTGAGCGGGATCCCGCCGCGGATGATGAACACGAAGCGCACGCGGGACTTCCTGCAGTACGACTTCTCGTCGCTGCCGAAGCCCCTGCGCGAGCTTCGCACCTCGATTCCTCGCCGCGACGAGATCTGGGTGTTCGCCGCCCTCATCCCGGTCGAAGAGTGGGCGATCGTCGTCGGTCGCCGCCGCGAGGCGGCGGAGGCCCTCGGCGTCGCCGAGGAGGACGTGGAACGCTACGACCTCCGCTACGTCCGCACCCCCGAGGGGGAGATCGACATCGTCGTTCACCGCGTCGTCCTCACCGACGGCCGCCGCCTCGTACCGCCCCCGTCCAGCCCGCAGTCCTCAGCGCGATCCGGGCGCGCCTCACGCCGATGATCTTCCGCACCTCGATGACCTCCGCGACGAACCCCGCCGAGGCCGGCTTCGGGCCGCTCCTCTTCTCGTGCCTCGCGGCCGTCTTCGCGCTCTTCCTGTCCTCTTGCGTCTCGACCAACGTGCGGACCTTCGCGACGCCCGAGGAGGCGACCGCGGCGATCGTGACCGCCGCCGAGGCGGGTGATCTGGAGGAGGCGAACCGGATCTTCGACTCGTTCGCGCGGTCCTCGGTCCAGCGCGACCGGGTCTATGCGTCCCTCTTCGATACGGCGGAAGATCGCTACGAGTCGGGCCGCAGCGGCGACGCCGCGAGCATCTTCGCGTTCGTCTCGTCCCGCTACCCGAACGCCGTCGCCGCGCGCGAGTCCCTCGTCTACGCGCTGTTCCTCGACCGCGCGTCCTCTGGACAGGTGAGCGCGGACTCGACGGAGGCCCTCGCGAATGCGATCGACGACTTCCGGGCCGGCTCGCAGACGCCGTCCGCCTGGGTCGACCTGGCCGAGACGCAGCTGTCGATCGACCAGGGCGACCTCGGTCGGGCGCGCACGTCGTTCGACTCGTTCCTCTCGGCGTGGGACGGATCGCCTCCCGAGCTCCTCGTCTACGTCGAGGACATCGGCCGCTACCTCCAGACTCACTAGCCCTCGAGTGCGGCGCCGACGGGAGTCCCCCTCGCTTCGCCGCGTTCGTCCCCGAGCCCTTTTTTTCGAGATGACCGCTACGGTGCAACCACGATGAAGCACTCGATCGAGGAGTCGCGCGGCTCCCACCTCGCGCGCTGGGCATGCGCCCTGTCCCTCGCGTTCGGAGCGTCGAGCTGCGTGACGACGACCTACACCGAATACGACCCGCGGCCGTCGCAGAGCAAGAAGGCCGACCTCGCCGTCGAGATCGAGCGGCTCGCCGACGATCTCGCGCAGCGCGCCGAGCTCCGCATTCCGCTGGGCGTCGTCCGGGTGGTCGTCGACGACCCGGTGCCCGTCCGGCCCGAGAGCGCGCGCTTCCGCCCGACGGAGTACGACGAGCCCGACCGCCGCGCGGCGCAGGCCGCGATCCGCTACGAGCTCGAGATGGCGCTCGGCAACCGGATGAACGTCGTCGGTGCGAGCGACCTCACCGACGGTCTCGCCGCGCCCGCCTCCGTGTCGACGCAGAGCCTCGCGGCTCGTGCCAGTCGCACTCGCGCGACGCACGCGCTGCTCGGCACGTTCGTCCGCGACGGCGACGAGCTGGATCTCTCGGTGCGCCTCGTCGAGCTCGACTCGGAGTGGATCGTCGCGACGGCCCGGCGCCGGATCCGAGGCTTCGCTCCGCACTCGTTCCACGAGCCGCTCGGCGCGCCCGTCCCCGCAGCGGCCGAGAGCGAGCAGCCGTCGCACACCGCGCTCGTGACGCCGTTCGCCTCCGATGTCGTCGAGCCCGCGCCCGAGACGGACGCGACGAGCCTCTTCGATCCTCCGGCCGAGACCGACGACACGCTCGAAGGACTCATGGGGGGCGCCCCGCTCGCCGTCGAACCGCTCGTGCCCGCCGCGACGGAGTCGGACGAACTGCCCCCGATCGAGTTCGACCGCGGACCCGCCGCGGCCCGACTGCGCGCGCTCGGCTCGAAGGCGGAGCCGCTGACCGACCCCGACCGCGAGCAGTAGATCAGGTCGTGTTCTCGGTCACGCGCGGCACGACCCGCCGGCCGAGCCACCCCGCGGCGAAGGCCCCCGCGAGCGTCAGTGCGGCGCTCGACGGGGCCGGCGGCGTCACGAGGCCATCGGTGACGAGCGCCCCGAGGATCAGGCCCGCCACCGCTCCGGCGCCGGCTGCGAGCGGAAGCCAAAGCGCTCCCTCGCGGCCGTTCGAGCGGAGCGACAGCAGCGCCTCGCCCGCCCAGCCGCCGCACGCACCGGCGACGAGGTAGACGACCGCCAGCGTCTCCGAGCCGATGTGGGGACCGCCGTTGAGCGTCGGACGGAAGAGGTCGAGCGAGGCCACGACGACGACCGCGAGGGCCGTGACGCCGAACGCGAGCGTCGCCTGGATCTGAGCGGAGCGGAGGTCGCGCTCTCGGCGCGCGCGCTCCTCCAGCGCGCCCTGGACGAGGCTCTGGGCGCGCAGCACCTCGTCGAGCGAGGCCGCCACGATCGACTGCGGCGGACGGACGTCGAACGCGTCGCGCTCCGCCGGCGAGAGTCGATCGATCCCGCGCTTGAGCGTGGCGACGCGAGCCGGGTCATCGAGGGCGGTCAGCGCGTCCCGCTCGGCCCGCGCGTAGGCGCGGCGCGCCGCCGCGTCCTCGCCTCGCTCCAGTCGATCCTCCGCGCGCTCGAGCTCGATGCGCGCGTGGTAGAGGGATTCCCGCGCTCCCGGGTCGGTCTCGGTCTCGACGGACGCGAGCGTCGCGTCGCGCAGGGACTCGACGTCGTACCGGATGGCGCGATGTTCCGGCGAGGCCAGCGGCTTCCTGCGGCGGCGAAGGGGCTGCCGTCCGAGGCGGGCGACGAGGCGGCCCTCGTCCTCCGAGTCGAGGAGATCCGCGGCTTCGTCGAGGTCCAGCCAGTGCGATTCGAATCCCGACGGCGGCGGTCCCATCGGGCGGGTCCGGCTCGCGCGCCGGAGTCGCGCGGCCCAGAACCACGTGAGCGTCTCGACGCCTTCGTCGACCTCGCGTGTCTCACCGACCGATGCGACGAGGCGAACGTCGCAGCCGAGGAAGACGCGCGCGGCGCGTCCGGCCGCGTCCTCCGCTCCTTCCCCGGGGCCGACCTCGGCGCGCGGAAGGCTCACGACTCCGCCGCATGCAACGACCGCGATGCGCGTCCCGGCCTCGGTCGCCTTCAGGAGGACGACCCCGCCGGCCGCCCGCGCACCGCTCGCGCCGTTCGACGACGGACGAAGCGCTTCCGCACGCCCGTGCTGCGAGACCTCTTCCACTCGATCGCGCGCCTCGACCATGGGGCGGATCCTAACCGGACCGACCCGGCTGCCGTCTCTACTCTGCGTCCTCGGCGAGCAGGTGGGCGGGGAGGCCGGACGTTCGCAGCCGCTGGCGCAGGCGCTGCCAGCGCTTCGTCGCCGCTTCCTCGCTGATCTCCAGGCGCTCGGCGACGGTGCGGAGCGGCAGACCCTCCAGGCCGCAGTGGACGACGAGTCGCCGGTCGTCCTCGGGCAGCGCCTCGACCGCCTCGCGGAACTGCGCCAGGACCTCGTCCTTCGCGAGGCGACGACTGACGGCGGAGACGGAGTCCGCGACGCCGTCGAGCGGATCGCTCGGCCGCGACGGGTCCGCGCGGAGTCGCCGTCGCCGCTCGGGCTTCTGGGCCTCGCGGCCCGCCTCGAAGAGGACGTTCTTGGCGATCCGGAACACCCAGAAGCGGAACGGGATCTCCTCGGCGTCGTAGTCGTCGACGCGACGCCAGGCGCGCAGCCACACCTCCTGGACCAGGTCGGCCGGTTCGAGCAGCGCCCGCTGATCGGCGCCCATGCGCAGGTTCGCCCAGGCGAACACCGCCGGAGCGATGTGTTCGTAGAGCCGAGCGAAGCCGTCCGCGTCTCCCTTTCGCGCCGAGCGCACCCACTGCTGCGTGATGCTCGTAAGGGTGGGGGAGGCGGAGTCGGACACTCCCCGGACGATAGCAGGCGGACCCGTCGGAAGGGCGCGTCGCCGCTCCCCGATAGACTTCGTGCGGTCGCGGGCCTCTCCCGCGGCGCGAGCATGACCGGTACCGAGAACGGGCCCAACGGGAACGGGCGGAGCGCCGAGGACGTCTCGGCCGACGTCTACGACTTCGTCACGGACTTCGTCGAGGACCGAGAGGCGGGTCGCGTGCGTTCCTTGAGCGACTACCTCGCGCGCTTCCCCGAGGCCCAGGAGGAGGTCGCGGCCGAGTACCTCCGCATGACGGGGCACGAGATGCCCCGCGCGGAGACGGCGGCGACATCGACGACCGGCGACGAGGACGATCGGGTCGGTCGCTACCGGCTCGTCAAGCAGCTCGGGCGCGGCGGACAGGGCGAGGTCTGGCTCGCCGACGACGAGAGCCTCGGTCGTCGGGTCGCGCTCAAGCTGCTCACGGCGCTGTTCGTCTCCGAGGAGAGGCGCGCGCGATTTCGCCGCGAGGCCGAGTCGATCGCGCGGCTGGAGCACCCCGGTCTCGCGAACGTCCTCGAGGCCGACATCGACGGTCCGGTCCCGTACATCGCGATGCGCTACGTGCCCGGCGTGGACCTCGGCGCGAGCGTCGACGGAGCGCGGCGCTGGCGGACAGGCGATGCTGCGCGCATCGAGCCGCTCCTGCCGTGGATCCCCTCGAACCGCGGAGAGCTCGCCCGCGTGCTCCGCTTCTTCGAGCGCTGTGCGCGCGCTCTGCACGCGGCGCACGAGGCCGGCGTCCTGCACCGCGACGTCAAGCCCGGGAACATCATGGTCACCCCCGAGGGGGAGCCCGTGCTGCTCCCGGGCTTGACGTCGCGGTGCAGGACGCCGGCCTCGTGCGCCGCGTGCAGAGCGCGCGCACAGCGCTCGAAGAAGCGGAGCACGCGGGCGAGCTCTCCGCGGTTCG
>JBCCSK010000269.1:0-8587 GCA_039200205.1 Planctomycetota bacterium | reverse complement strand
CGCTCCAGCTGCTCACCGCGCCGCTCCAGCTCCGCCTCCAGCTGGAGCGCGAGGCGCAGAAGGGGATCGAGGAGAGGATCCGCGACGCGACGCGCACGCTGGAGCGCGGACGTCGACTGCTCGACCAGCTGCCGCCGGAGACGCGGAAGGGCATGGAGGAGACGCTCGAACGTCTCGCGGACGACCTCGGCGGCGCGACGCTCACGGAGCGGCGCGAGGCCTTCCTCGCCGGGCTCGGCAAGGGCTCTCTCGTCTACCTCCCGCGCTACCGACAGCGCGTCCTCGTGCACAAGATCGACCGGGAGAAGCGACAGGTCGTCGCGAAGCTCGGCTCGATGAAGGTCAAGGTGTCGTTCGACGAGGTGACTCCCTACGAGAGCCTCTGAGGCGATTCGCTACGATGCGCCGATGTTGGCGCTCCTGCTCGTCGCTGCGTCGGGCGACGCCTTCGACGACGTCGCGCGTCCCTTTCTCGACGCGCACTGCGTGCGATGTCACGGTGGGACCGAGGTGCGCTCGGGCCTCGACCTCGCGGGGACGACCGCGGCGTCGGTCGAAGAGGACACGGACGCGTGGCAGTGGCTGCTGGAGCGCGTCGAGGCGGACGAGATGCCGCCGCCGGGCGAAGCGCGTCCCGGGGACGACGAGCGCGCCGCCTTCCTCGCGTGGTTGACCGAGGCACTCGACGCTGCGGACGGCGACGCGTCGAAGGATGCGGAGCCGCCGCTCGCGGGCGTTCCGCTCCGGCGTCTGACGCGGATCGAGTACGAGAGCGCAGCGCGCACTCTGCTCGGCGTCGAGATCGACGCGTCGCGCTTCCTTCCTGAGGACGTCGTCGGCCACGGCTTCGATCACGTCGCCGCGGCGCAGACGCTGTCGGAGAACGACTTCGTGCGCTATCTCGAGGCTGCCGAAGCGGTCGCGGAGCGCGCGGTTCCCGACGCCGAGGCCGGACCGCCGCGCACGCGGCGCTACGGCCCCGGAGACATGGCGGGCGGCCGCGCGAGCCGCGGCGCGCGCTGGCTGTACACCAACGGAACCGCGGGGCCGATCGCGCCGCTCTCCCGCGCCGGCGAGTACCTGGTTCGCGTTCGCGCGTACGGAGAGCAGGCGGGGCCGGATCCGTGTCGCGTTCGCCTCGTGCTCGGGGACGATTCCAGGAGCGAGGTGTTCGAGGTCGACGCGGGACCCGGCGACGAGCCGGTGGTCCTCGAGGCGCGGCTCTCGATCGAACGCGCGGGGGATCACCTCGTCGGCGCGCGCTTCCTGAACGACTACTACGTCCCGCCGCGCGACGGACGCGAGCGCGAGGACCGCAACCTCGCCGTTCGAAGCGTCGAGGTCGTCGGCCCGCTCGACGCCGCGCGCCCGACCGCGTTCTGGTCGGTGATCGAGCGGCGGCTCGAGGCCGCGGACGATCGGGAGGCGACGCTGCGCTCCGTCGCCGGGGATCTCGCGAGCATGATCTGGCGCGCGCCCGCGCCAGCGGACGAGGACGTCGACGCCCTGCTCGCCCTCTCGTCGCCGAACGACGGGCCGGACCGACGCGTGCGTGCGGCGCTGACCGGGATCCTGGCCTCGCCGCGCTTCGTGTTCAAAGAAGAGCTCGGCCGCGCAGGAGCGCCGGATGCGAGGGGATCAGTCGCGCTGTCGCCGCACGAGATCGCGACGCGGCTGGCGGGGTTCCTGTGGAGCTCGGTCCCCGATCGGCAGCTTCTCGAGCGCGCCGATGGGGGGGACCTCGACGGCGTGGAAGGCGTCCGTCGCGTCGCCGAGGACATGCTCGCCGATCGGCGCGCGGACGCCCTCGCGGTCGGCTTTGGCGAGCAGTGGCTGCAGCTGCGCGTGCTCGACGCAAAGCGTGCCGACGACGATGCGTTCCCGAACTTCTCGCGTCGACTCGTTGCCTCGATGCGCGAGGAGACGCGCCGCGTCCTCATCGATTCACTGCGCGAGCGACGCAGCGTCTGGGAGCTGATCGAGGGCGAGCAGACCTTCGTCGACGACCGGCTCATGCGACTCTACGGGCTCGGCAGCGACGACGTCGTCGCCGAGGTGGGCGAAGGCTGGCGCCGCGTTCGACTCGACGGGACGGAGCGGCGCGGCCTGCTCGGACACGCCGGCGTCTTGTTCGCGACGAGCGAGGCGACGCGCACGTCGCCCGTTCGGCGCGGAAAGTGGGTGCTCGACGTTCTCCTGGGCAGCGCGCCACCACCGCCGCCGCCGGGAGCCGACAACCTCGCCGAGTCCGCCGAGGGCGACGAGGATCTCTCGCTGCGCGAGCGGTTCGAGCGTCATCGCGCCGACCCGAGCTGCGCCTCGTGTCACGCTCGCATGGATCCACTCGGGTTCGGGCTGGAGGCCTTCGACGCGATCGGTGCCGAGCGTCCGCCCGAGGACGCGGCGCGCAGGGACGTGAGCGGCGTGCTGCCCGACGGGCGCTCCTTCGACGGTCCGGTCGAACTCGCGGCGGTCCTGCGCGGCGAGGATCGATTCGTCGACGCGTTCATCGAGCGGCTGTTCGTGTACGCGCTGGGGCGCGGCCTCGAGCGCGCCGATCGGCGTTCCCTTGCGGCGATTCGCGGCACGCTGGACGAGGACGGACCGACGATGCACAGTGCGATCCTCGGGATCGTGACGAGCCCCGAGTTCCTGCGCATGCCGCGGGAGGAGCGAAACGATGGTGAGAAGTGACGGCGACGCGGGACCTTCGATCGAGGAGCTCGAAGGCCAGGGGCCGCGCACGACGGAGGTCGCGCTCCCGCGACGCGCGATCCTCCGCGGCGCCGGCGTGTCCCTCGCGCTTCCGTGGCTGGAGGCCATGGCGCTCGGACAGGAGAGCGACGGACGCGAGGCTCCGCGGCGTCTCCTCTATGTCTACGTCCCGAACGGCGTGCGCGTCGACGAGTGGCGCTCCGATCGACCGGAGCCGAACGGCGAAGAGCGCGCGAACGGCTCCTGTTCGCGGCCGATCGAGACCCTGCCGCCGCTCCTCCAGCCGCTCGCGCCATGGTCGAGCCGCCTCCAGATCCTGCGCGGCCTCGCGCAGGACAAGGCGCGCGCCAACGGGGACGGTCCCGGCGACCACGCGCGCGCTGCGGCGGTCTTCCTGACGGGAGTCCAGCCCCTGAAGACGGAGGGACGGGTTCGACTCGGTATCTCGGCGGACCAGATCGCCGCGCGGACCGTCGGAGGAGCGACGCGCGTCCGCTCGCTCGCACTCGGCACGGAGGCCGGGCGCTCGTCGGGGCAGTGCGACTCCGGCTACGCGTGCGCGTACTCCGGTCACGTCTCCTGGGAGTCCGAGACCACGCCCGCGGCCAAGGACGTCGCGCCGCAGCGCGTCTTCGATCGTCTCTTCCGGGGCGGCGATGCGGGGCGTAGCGCAGAGTCGCGACGCGCGCGCCTCGATGCGCGTCGGAGCCTGCTCGACTTCGTTCGCGACGAGTCGCGCGGGCTGCGCGCGCGCTTGGGAGCCGACGATCGCGCGCGCCTCGACGAGTACGAGACCGGCCTTCGCGAGCTCGAGCGACAGCTCGCCTTCGACGGCGCGGCGCACGTCGAAGGCGTCGGTGACGATCGTCGACCCGCGGGCGTACCTCGGACGTTCCGCGAGCACGCGTCGCTGCTGGCCGACGTGCTCGCGCTCGCGTTCCGCACGGATTCGACGCGGATCGCGACGCTCATGTTCGGCAACGAGGGAAGCGGGCGCAGGTACACCGAGGTCGGCGTGCGCGAGGGCCACCACTCGCTGAGCCACCACGGCGGCGACCCCGAGAAGCTCGCGTCGATCGCAGCGATCAATCGGCTTCACATCGACGTGTTCGTGCACCTGCTCCGTCGGCTGGACGCGATCGAGGAACCGGGCGGCAGCGCGCTCGACCACTCGATGGTCCTCTACGGGAGCGGAATCGCCGAGGGCAATCGCCACGACCATCACGACCTCCCGCTCGTCCTCGTCGGCGGTGCGCGGGCGGGGATCGTGGGGGGGCGGACGATCTCCTTCGAGCGCGACACTCCGCTCAACGACCTGCATCTCACCCTGCTCGAGCGCCTCGGGGTCCGCGACGTGGCGCTGGGGGACGGCCGCGGGCCGCTCGTCGGCATCTAGTCGACCCCGCGTCGGAATCGTCTCAAGCTGGACCGGCGAGGGCCCGAAACTCCCGACGTACACCGCCGCATCGCGGCTCATCGATGATCGACTCACCGGGCTCCCAGTCGCCGCACGGGCCGGATCCGTTCCTCGTCCCGGCCGGCGACCTCGAGGAGCACGGTCCTCCGCTCGACTCTCTCCCGCCGATCGAGACGGTCCTCGTCCTCGGTGGGGGCGCAATGCGCGGCATGGCGCACATCGGCGTCCTGCGGGCGCTGGAGAAGCTCGACGTCAAGATCGACGCGATCGTCGGAACGAGCATCGGCTCACTGCTCGGCGCGATGTACGCGAGCTCGGTGACGCCCGACGAGATGAACGAGGTCATCCCCGGCCTCGCGAAGGACGACTACTTCCGCCTGAACTTCGCGAAGTTCCTGAGCCGCGGCATCCGCGCTCCCAGCATGTACAGCGGGGAGACGTTCCGGAAGAGCCTCCAGCGACTCATCCCCGCCGAGTCCTTCGACGATCTGCGTCTGCCGTTCTTCTGCAACGCGGTCTGCCTGGAGAGCGGAGGGCCGGTGTTCTTCGGGGCGCGCGGGTTCCGCGATATCCCGCTGATCGACGCCGTCTACGGCTCCTGCGCACTCCCAGCGGTGTTCGAGCCCCTGTACTGGAAGCGGCGGCACTTCATGGACGGTGGGATCACCGATGCCCTGCCTCTGCGGTTCGCGAAGCTCCTGCGCCCGCGCCGGATCATCGCAGTCGATCTGACGGTGAAGCCGAGCCACCGCGTCACTCGCTATCGGCCGCGCGCCATCGCAACGCTCTTCCGCGCGTTCGACATCGTGGAGAACGTGATCACGGAGCAGATGCTCCACATGCACGTCACGGAAGAGGTCTGCCTCGTGCAGCCGAAGATCCGCGACATGGATCGGTTCGACTTCGATCGCGTGGCGGAGCTCGTCGACTCCGGGGAGCGCGAGACGATCCGTGCGATCACGTCGCATCCTGCGACACGCGGCATCGTCCGGTCCGACGGGCTCGAGGACGGGATCGCATGCCCGGTGACGCCGCAGGAGTACGTCAGCCTCCACATCGATCCGTCGATCTGCATCGGCTGCGGAATCTGCGAGATGACGTGTGAGACTGGCGGCTTCGACGCGCAGGGCGAGCTGGCCGAGGTCAAGAAGCCGCTCAACTACGACTGCACGAAGGATCAGGCGTGCGTGCGGTCGTGTCCCACCGGCGCGATCCGCCTCGGGAACCTCTGACCGGCTGGGCAGGAATTGCCCAGGCGAACAGCGCACCCGCGTCAGCGGGTGCGTCAGCAAGGTCAGCTCACGGCCTGGGCAGCGCAGGCTGCAGCGATTGCTGCCCCCGCTCTGATCGGGGTCGAGACGCCCGCACGGACCTCGCGCGGCGGGGGCGGGAAAGATCTTCCGATCCGCATCGCGCTGGGGCCCCGCGATCAAGCGACCGCCAAGTACCGATTGGCGTTCAGATCGAACCGAGACCCGCTCGATACCCAGATGCCGACGCAGTGCCGCGCAGGCCCGCGTCCGCTTCTCCCGGCCCCCTTCCGATGATCCGCGACCTCACTTTCGACCAGCTGGAGCGCGCTGCATTCCGGCGACGTCTCGTGCGCATCGTGCTCGCGTGCACGGCGCTCTCGACCGTGCTGACGGTCGGGGTGATCCGCGAAGTGCGCATCTACGATGCGATCGAGAGCGTTCCCCCGGCCCTCGCGGGCGACCTCTCCTCGCTCGAGGCGCGCCACGATGCGATCGAGGGGCTGCTCGACAAGCACCACTTCTGGACGGGCGCATTCCAGGCTCGGGGCGAGCTCGCAGACCTCGTCGTGGCGATCCACGAGGAGCAGCGCGCGCTCGAGGCCGTTCAGCTGGAGCGCTCGAGCGAGCTGAAGCGGATTCGTGAAGAGGCCGAATCTGCTCGCGAGCGCGGCCTCGCATCCGTCGAGAACGGCGATCTCAACGGCGGGCTCATGCACTTCGAGCGAGCGCTCCAGCTCGCCGACACCATCGGGCCCGAGGGCTTTGGTGGCGCGGTCTGGGAACATCGGGAGCAGCTCGTGGTCGACATCGCGGCCATCGAGTCCGAGCAAGGCCTCGAGAGGTGATGCAAGCGATGTTCTCCACCCGACGAGCCCGAATTCGCAAGGCGACGCGCGCCCTCTCCCGCGAGGCGACGATCGACAACTACGTCGCTCTCGCGAAGGAGTACGCGGCGCTCAACCAGCCGGCCGAGGTCCTCGAAGTCTGCAAGGAAGGCCTCGAGCTGCACCCCGAGAGCGCCGAGCTGCAGCGCCTCGCTCTCGCCGCGAAGGACCTCCACCAGCAGCTGCGTCTCGACACGCTGCGGGCCGAGATCGAGGTCGCACCGCGCGCGGCCCTCTACCGCGAGCTCTGCGAGCTCCTCCTGGAGAAGGGGGACGCGCAGCGCGCTCTCGAGTCCGCGACGCGCTGGCGCTCGCAGACCGAGGAGCCGGAGGCCGTCTACTACGTCGCGGCGGCCAACGCGGAGTTCTTCTTCGACGGACGTCGGAGCCGCGACGGCCTGCTCGCCTTCCAGCTCGCCGTGCAGAGCGGGAAGTCGATGGCGAAGGACCGCAGACCCCTGCGCCTGCAGTTCGAGATCGCGCGCCGCTGCGGTGCGTGGGAAGACGCTCGCAAGGCGCTCGCTCGGCTGCTGGAGCTGATGCCCGGCAACCCGCTTCTCGAGGCGCGCTTCCGTCGCGTCCTCGCGAACTGCGCGCACTCCCGCCCGCTGGCGAAGGCTCTGGCCGAGGTCGAGCGGAGCGGACGCTTCGTCGACGACGAGCCCGAGGAGGCCGGCACGTTCGACCGCGAGGCGGTGCGACCGCTGCTCAAGGAGCTCGCGTCGCGGCCGGAGGTGCACGTCGCGTTCTTCCTTCGCGGCAACACGGCGCTCGTCCAGGGCGCCCAGGGGCCGACCGCGGACCGTACCGCACGCGCCGTCCGCGAGATCCTCACCGCGAGCCGGAGCTCGGCGCGCCGGATGGCGCTCGGGCGCACGCTCGAGATTCGTGCCGAAGGCTCGTTCGGAACGCTCGTCCTGAAGCCCGGCACGCTCGGCACGGCAGCCGTGTGGGCCGCGCAGATTCCCGACGGCCCGATCGGCCAGCTCATGAAGGACCTCAACGGCGAGAACGTCCGAGGAGAGGCGGCATGATGCAGGAAGTGCTTCAACCGCTGACGCTGCAGGCCGGCGTCCGCCTCGCGGCCGTGATCAGCGGTGACGGTGTTCCGGTGTGCGTGCTCGAGCGCTCGTCGTCGGGCACGGACGAGTTCGTCGACTGCACGACGTCCAGTCAGCCTTCGCTCGAAGGCCAGCGGATCGATCCGGCGTCGCTCGTCGCCCTCGCGGCGAGCTGGGTCGACGACTTGATGCGCGCCGGTGGGCAGATCGCCTGGGAGATCCCAAAGCGCTTCGTCCTCGTGGCGAGCCAGGGCACGCTCGTGGTCCAGCAGGGACCGAACGCCCACGTGATGGTGGTCCTCGAGATGAGCGCCCAGCCGGAGGACTTCGTCCTTCCGCTCGAGGCCGCGGTCGAGCGACTCCACCGTCTTCTGCGCGATCTCGGGCGCTTCGACCCGGATCAGAACGCGCCCGCGCTGCCGCGGCCGTCCGCGGCGCGCGCGACGGCGGTGCCGTCGCTCTCCGAACACGCGGCCGGGGATGACCCCGGTCGTTCGACCCTCACCGACACCACGGGTGGAGCCAGCGCGGCCGCCGGTGGACTCCCGAACGGCACCACAGGCAGCGCGCAACACGACACCCCTGGAGACCACTGAGATGGTTCAGATCAACTTCGCTCAGAAGAGCGTGACGGTGAAGATCGTCTACTACGGCCCGGGGATGTCGGGCAAGACGACCAACCTCGAGGTCGTCCATCAGCGCGCGCCCGAGTCGAACAAGGGAGACCTGACGAGCATCTCGACGGATGGCGATCGCACGCTGTTCTTCGACTTCATGCCTCTCGACCTCGGAACGGTCGCTGGCATGCGCACGCAGTTCCAGATCTACACCGTTCCCGGTCAGGTCTACTACAACTCGACGCGCAAGCTCGTGCTGCAGGGCGTCGACGGAGTCATCTTCGTCGCCGACTCGAGTGCTTCGATGCTCGAGGAGAACCTGGAGTCGCTCAGCAACCTCGCCGAGAACCTCGCGGAGTACGGGAAGGACATCGCGGAGATCCCGCTGGTCATCCAGTACAACAAGCGCGACCTGCCCGACGCGATGCCGGTCGAGGAGCTCGAGAAGCACCTCAATGCGCGCGGCGTGCCGACGTTCGAGGCGGTGGCGAACTCCGGCCAGGGGGTCTTCCCGACGCTGAAGTCGCTGGCTGCGAGCGTCCTGGACACGATTCACGAGCAGACGGGGACGGCCGGTGCGCGCCAGGGAGGCGCGCCGGCTGCAGCGCCCGCGCAGTCTGCGTCTGTGCAAGCGCAGAGG
>JBCCSK010000268.1:0-8658 GCA_039200205.1 Planctomycetota bacterium | reverse complement strand
CCTCCCGCAGGAGGTAGTTGTTGATCAGCGCGTTGAGCGGCGTGACCACGGTGAGGACGAAGATGACCGCGAGCCCGAGGCCCATCGCGGTATCGACCTTCTTCGACACGGCGAGGAACGAGCACATCCCGAGGAAGAACGCGAGGGCGATGTTCTCGACGAAGATCGCCTTCAGCGCGAGGTTGATGAGCTCCATGGCGCTAGTCGGCCTCCTGGAGAGTGGGCGTGATCGAGCGCTGGACCCAGATGAAGAGTCCGATCAGGAAGAACGCTCCGGGAGAGAGGACCATCAGGCCGTTCGGCACGTACCAGCCGCCGTCGCTGACGCTCGCGAAGATCGGGCGCCCGAGGACCTTGCCGGACCCGAGCAGCTCGCGGAACAGCGCGACGTAGATGAGGATGACGCTGTAGCCCATCGAGTTGGCGAAGCCGTCGAGGGCGCTCGGCCCCGGCGGGTTCGCCATCGCGAAGGCCTCGGCGCGACCCATCACGATGCAGTTCGTGATGATCAGGCCGACGAAGACCGAGAGGGCCTTCGACGTCTCGAACATGAACGCCTTGAGGAACTGGTCGGCGACGATCACCAGCGAGGCGATGATCGCGAGCTGCGTGATGATCCGGATGCTCGACGGGATCTTGTTGCGCAGCAGCGAGATGACCGTGTTCGACGACGTGAGGACGAACGTCAGCGCCGCGCTCATCACGAGCGCCGTCTCCAGCTTCGTGGTGACGGCGAGCGCGGAGCAGATCCCGAGCACCTGCAGAGTGATCGGGTTCTTCTCGTGCAGCGGATCGAGAAGGATCGCTTTCGTGGCCTTGTCCATGGGAGGGATCGGAGGGCGTGGCGGATCAGCCCCGGGTCTTCAGCTGCTGGAGGTACGGCCCGTAGCCCGACGGACCGAGCCAGAGCTCGATCGTCGCGTCGACGCCGTTCGTCGTGATGGTCGCGCCGGAGAGGCCGTCGACCTGGTACTTCTCGTCGCGCGGCGCGCTCGCCTTGACCACGCCGAGTCCGATGCTGTCCCCGTCGAACACGGCCTTGCCCGGCCACTGGGCCTTCCACGCGGGGTTGTCGACCTCGCCGCCCAGACCCGGCGTCTCGCCGTGCTGGTAGAAGGTGATGCCGACGACCTCGGAGAGGTCGTTCTTGAGGGCGAGGTAGCCGTACATCGTCGACCACAGGCCCTTGCCGTGGATCGGGAGCACGATGCACTCCTTGCCGGGCACGTCGATCTCGAAGACCTCCAGGTGCTGCGGGAGGCGCGACACCTGGGCCGCCTTGAACTCCGACGGCGTCGCGGTCGACGTGGCGGGGTCCTTCGCCTCCTTGAGCGGGTCGACGTCCTCGACGGACATC
The DNA here is from genome assembly GCA_039200205.1 of Planctomycetota bacterium. GTDB lineage: Bacteria > Planctomycetota > UBA1135 > UBA1135 > Saltatorellus. Next base: position 7,301 of record JBCCSK010000268.1, on the reverse strand, counting down.
TCCAGGTACTCGCCCGTCTCACGGTCGATCACGCGACCGCGGATCTCCTGGAAGATCTCGTCGACGCGCTCCTGGGGGAGCTCCTCGTCCGCGCCGACGAGGCCGGCGACGCGGATGACCTGGCGCTGCTGGTCGAGCAGCCTGTTGACGTCCTGCCGCTCCTTAAGCGCGACGGCCGTCGCGGACACGAGCGCCGAGCAGGCGAGGCAGATGACGAGGGCGAAGCCCAGGACGTACTTGTTACTGAAGTCCAAGGCGGACCTCCCGGCGACGGATGTTCGCCTTCGTGACGTAGTGGTCGATGAGCGGGGCGAAGACGTTCATGAAGACGATCGCCAGCATGATCCCCGCCGGGTACGCGGGGTTGAGCACCCGGACCAGGATCGTGAGCGCGCCGATCATGAACCCGTAGATCCAGCGCCCGGTGTTGGTCTGTGCCGCGGACACCGGGTCGGTCGCCATGAACACGGCGCCGAAGGCGAAGCTCCCGATGACGAAGTGCCACTCGGGGCCGAGCGTCATGTAGTGGTCCGGCGCGATCGAGCTGGAGATCGCGGCGATGCCGTTCAAGAGGAGCACGAACGAGACCATCCCGACGAGGCAGCCGGCCATGATCCGCCACGAGCCGACCTTGCTGAAGATCAGGACCGCGGCGCCGATCAGCACCATGAGCGTCGAGGTTTCGCCCATCGAGCCCGGGATCCAGCCCATGAAGGCGTCGAACCAGGTGATGTCGAGCGAGCTGGCCGCGGCCATCCCCGCGGGATCGTTGCCGTTCGAGAAGAAGTAGGCGAGCGGCGTGGCGCCGGTCGCGCCGTCGATCCAGCGCTCCGATCCGCTGCCCGAGACCCAGACGCGGTCGCCGGAGATCTGAACGGGGTAGGCGAAGTAGAGGAAGATCCGCGCCGTCAGCGCCGGGTTCAGGATGTTCATCCCGGTCCCGCCGAAGATCTCCTTGCCGACGATGACGCCGAACGCGATCCCGATCGCGACCTGCCACAGCGGAATGTCCGGCGGCAGCGTCAGCGGGAACAGCAGAGACGTGACGAGGAAGCCCTCGTTGATCTCGTGTTTTCGGATGATCGAGAAGATCGCCTCGATCGTCCCGCCGACCACGATCGTCACGACGTAGACCGGCAGGAACCTCAGGGCGCCGTAGACGATCGCCTCCAGGTGGTTCGCGTCGAGCGGCGCGAGGTTCCAGTCCAGCGTCGCGCGCTGGAACTGGTAGCCCACGTTCCACATCCCGAACAGCGTGCACGGGACGAGCGCGATGACGACCATGATCATCAGGCGCTTCAGGTCGATCCCGTCGCGGACGGCGGGGCCGCTGTTCGTCCGGTGACCCGGCGTGTAGAGGAACGTGTCCGCCGCCTCGTAGAGCGGGTAGAGCTTCTCCAGCCGCCCGCCCTTCGTGAACTGCGGCTCGAGCTTGTCGAGGGTGTCCCGGAGGAACTTCAACTCAGCCTTCCTTCTCGATCGTCGTCAGCATGTCACGGAGCCAATCGGTGATCGGCACCTTGGAATGATCGACGACCTGGCAGAGCGCCAGGTCCTCTTCGGCGAGCTCCAGCACGCCGAGCTTCTCGGCCGTCTCCAGGTCCTTCGACGCGAGCGCCTTGATGAGCTGGGTAGCCATGACGTCCATGGGCATCACCGACTCGTACTGGCCGGTGGGAACGATCGCGCGGAGGCTCCCGTTCGTGTCGGTGTCGTACTTGAAGCGCTTGCGGAAGAACTTGTCCCAGACGGTGTTGGTCTGCGTGAAGCGGCCGCTCACGGGAAGCGCCCACCCCAAGAGGTCGCGGGCGATCCCGTCCTCGACCATCGTGACCTGGGTGGTCCAGCGTCCGAGGAAGCCAGTGTGCCCCTCGACGGAAGCGGTCGTACCCCAGACGGCCGAGCCGTTGATGTAGCGGACCTTGCGCGCGTCCGACTCGTCCTTGCAGAGCTGGGACACATCGGCGCCGGGGCGCGTCCGCACGATCTTGGGGTCCTTCGCGGCCGGGCCCGTCAGCGCGACGATGCGCTCGGTCGGCCGCTTGCCGTCGCGGAGCAGGCGCCCGATGTCTGCGACGTCCTGGATGCCGACGTACCACACCGTGCGGCGCGCGCCCGCGGGGCAGAGCTTGTGGATGGAGAAGCCCGCCGTGCCCGAGGGGTGCGGACCACCGAAGTGCTCCACTCGGATCCCGTCCCCGACGAACCGTCCCCAGTTGACGCCCTCGCGGACGCAGACGTGGACGTTGCCGTCCGTCAGCTTCTTGAGAGCCTTGAAGCCCACGCCGAGGTCCGCATCTCGCCCGTCGACCATCTCGGTGACGTCGGGGGCGAGGGGGTTCGAATCGTAGGCCTGGACGATGATCCCCACCGGCTCGTCGTCGGACGACGCGACGCGATCGAACGGGCGGCGACGGATCGTGGGCCAAAGGCCCGATCCCAGGAGAGCTCCGCGCACGTCGTCGCGCGTCGCCGTCGAGACGTCGAGCGGCTTGAAGTCGACGTGTTCGGAGAAGCCGTCGACGTCGATGACGATCGACAGAGCGGCTCGGCGGTGTCCGCGGTGGATCCCGGCGACGCGGCCCGCCGCGGGCGACGTGAACAGCGCGGCTTCGTCCCGACGATCGCAGAAGATCGGCGTCCCGACCTTCACGCCGTCACCTTCCTGGACGAGCGGCCGCACCTTGGCGCCCCAGTACTCCTGGGGGAGCAGTGCGACGCGCGAGACGTCGAGCCGGTCGACGACGACGGACGTCACCGGCGCGCCGTGAATGGGGAGATCGAGCCCTCGCCTGGCTTTGATCGTGACCATGGATGGGAGACGTCGCGGTTGGGGCCTCGCGCGCCTTCGGATCGCGCTCTGTGGGCGCGATCGGCGCTCGCGAGGAGCTGGGGGTCGGTTGCGAACGCGGTGCCGTTGAGCGTCGATCGGATCGACGGAGATCGTGCGGTGTCAGGGACCGCGGCGGCTCGCAGCGCCACCGAGGCTCCGGGACCGATCTCCGACCCGGAAAATTTCGGCGGCGAGTCTACCGACGCGGGACCGCAGAGCGACCGCTCGACGGGGTTATTTGGCCCATCGAGCGGCGCGCTGGAACCGTCGACTCGTGCGGAAGGCGATCGGTCGCGGACCCGTTCAGTTCTCGAAGCCCACCATCCGACCGCGCGCCTCTCCGACGGTCTCTCCGGCGGCGTAAGCGACCTCTCCTCGGAGCACCGTCGCGACGGGCCACCCGGCGATCTCGACGTCCTCGAAGGGGGTGCGCCGGGCGCGACTGTGGAACGGCCGCCCGGCGATCCTCCCGCGCGCATCCAGGTCGACCACGACGACGTTCCCGAGCTCTCCAGGCAGCAGCGGACCTCGCCCGGTCGCGCCGTACACGCGCGCGGGGCCGTCCACGCACAGCCGGACGATGTCCTCGTGCCTCAGCCAGCCGTCGCGGACGGCGGTGAGGAGCAGGGGGAGCGTCGTCTGGACGCCCGCGATCCCGGAGGGAGAGCGGGGGAAGGGCAGGGCCTTCTCCTCCGGCGTGTGGGGCGCGTGGTCCGAGCCGATACACGCGGCCGTGCCGTCGGCGGCGGCCTCGCGCAGGACCTCTTGGTGCGCCCTGTCGCGGACGGGAGGGTTCATCTGCGCCCACGTCCCGTACTGCTCGTAGCAGTCCGGCGCCGCGAGGAAGAGGTGATTCGGGGTCAGCTCGATCGTGACGAGGTCGCCGAGGTCGCGCTCGCGGACCATCCGCACCTCGTCCGCCGTCGAGACGTGGAGGATGTGGATCGGGCGACCGGTGAGCTCGGCGAGGTCGAGCAGGCGCTGCGTCGAGCGCACCGCGACCTCGACGTCGCGAATGTGGGGATGCTCGCGGACGTGGGTGCCCTCCTGGACGTTCGCGTACCGCTCCTTGAGCCGCGGGTCGTCCTCGCTGTGGAACGTCACCCGTCGCTCTCCCGAGCGCAGGATCCGCTCCAGGGTCGGGTCGTCGGGCACGAGCAGCGAGCCGGTCGACGAGCCCATGAAGACCTTGACCCCCGCGCAGCCCGGCATCGACTCCCACTCGCCGAGGCGCTCGGCGTTCTCCCGGGTGCCGCCGAGAAAGAACGCGAAGTCGGCGTACGAGCGCCCCAGCGCCCGATCGATCTTGTCCTGGAGGTTCGCCGGCGAGTCCGTGTTGGGCTTCGTGTTCGGCATCTCGTAGTAGGCCGTGACGCCCCCCGCGATCGCGCAATGCGATCCGGACGCGAGGTCCTCCTTGTCCGGGAAGCCCGGCTCGCGGAAGTGGACCTGGGGATCGGTCAGACCCGGCAGGACGAGCTTGCCGGTCGCGTCGAGGCGCTCGACGTCCGCCGCGGTCGGACGATCCCCAAGATCGGCGGCGACGGCTTCCACGACACCGTCGACGATCAGGACGTCGGCCCGCTCCGCGCCGGTGCGCCCGACGACCGTGCCGCCGTGGACGAGGATCGACCCCGTCATCCCCGGTCCTCCGCGAGCTCCGCGCGGACCTTCGCCGCGAGCCCCTCGCCATCGTCGAGCGACGCCGCGTCCCAGCCGACGCCGAGTCCGCGCCCGTCGGTGAGCTTGGGAATGATGTGGAAGTGGACGTGCATGACGGCCTGGTGGGCCGCCGCGCCGTTGTTCTGCAGAACGTTGTAGGCGTCGGCTCCGGTCGCTCGCAGGACCGCGCGCGCGATGCGCGGCAGGACACGCCCGATCTCGGCGGCGGCCTCGTCGCTCAGCTCGTGCAGGTGCGCCTTGCGCTCCTTCGGGATCACCAGCGTGTGTCCCTCCGAGAGCGGTCCGACGTCGAGGAAGGCGAGGACGTGATCGTTCTCGAGCACGCGGTGACAGGGGATCTCGCCGTCGAGGATCTTGTCGAAGACTGTGGTCATCGGCTGCGGGCCTCCAGGACCGCCTTGCGGACGCGCTCGACGCTCGCCGTCAGGCGGGCGAGGCAGTCGTCGCCGGAGCCGTCGAGCGTCGCGCCGAGATCGAAGTGTACGGAGACCAGGCCGAGCTCTCCGCGCGCCGCCTCGGCGAAGGTCTCGTCGATCGGCCCGGGCCAGACGAGCACGCCCGCGTGGCGGCTCGCGTCTGCGGCGAACCGCTCCAGGTCGCGCACCCCCTGCCCGTTCGGGGGCGCTCCGCTGCCGTCGAGCTCCAGCAGCGCCACCTCGAGCGCGAAGTCGCCCGCTCGCGCCGCGTACTCCAGCCCGTGATCGGCCGCGATCAGCGCGCGAGAGTCGAGCGCGTCGGCGAGATCGCCGAGCGCCGCCTCGTAGGCGTCGATCCGCTCCAGGAGGGCGCGGCGCCGCTCGCCGCCCCCGTCCTCCGCGCCGTCGACGACGCTCGCGAGCTCTCCCGCGGCACGCTCGACGAAGCGTCGCGCGAGCCCTGGATCCGTCCAGACCTCGGAGACGACGCCGCCGTGGCTGTGCGCCTCGCCGCCGCCGTGGGTGTGCGTCACGACGCCCACCTCGATCCACTGCGAATCCGTCGAGCGGTCGGCGAGGACGAGCGTTCGGCTCGGCGGGAGCCCTGCGCGCTGGAGCCACGGCTCCAGGTCGGCGCCGACGACGACGACGCGGCGCGCACCGACCATGGTCTCGAGCTCGGCGTCCGTGGGGCGCCAGTCGGTCATCGACGTCCCTTCGGGCGCGGCGGGGATCACGCGCTCGGGCCCGACGGCCATCCGCGCGAACAGCTCCGCCGGTGCGGACGCGACGGCGACGACGTCGAGCGTCGGGCCGCGCGAGCCGGCCGTTGCGGGGCGCTCGTCGCCGCACGCGGAGAGGGAGAGGACGACGAGCGCGAGCGTGGGGCGGAGGAGCATCAGAACGTGGCGACGAGATCGGGGAGGAGTCGAACGGTGAGCGCGGTCAGTCCGCCCGCGAGCGCCGTCGCGACGACGAGGACCCCGACGACCTCGATGCCGATGAGGCCGAGGGCCGCGCGCCTCGGCGCACCGATCCGATCGAGCGTTCGCATCTCGCCCGCGCGAAGCCGCGACGAGAGGAGGAACACGAGGGCGACGAGGACCGCGGTCGTGCCGACGAGGAATGCTCCGACGAGGTCGAAGAACGACTTGATCCGAAAGACCACGCCGAGGAGGTCGTCGATCACGACCGTCGGCGTCACGGCCTGGAGCTCGCGGCGCGCGTTGATGCCGCTCGCGAGGATCGTCGCGTCCTTCGCCGTCGAGGGGATCGCCAGGACGGCGGTGAGCGGCAGCAGGGCCGTGTCCCCGTGGTAGTGGAACGACGCCTCGTTCTCCGGCGTCACCTCGGCGTACTCCATGAGCGCACCGCTGACCGCGACGGACTCGTCCGTCCGGCTCAGCACGAGGTCGTCGTCGAGCTCCTGCGTCTCCGCGTGGCCGTGCGCGATCCCCTCCAGCACCCAGGCGGTCCGCACGTCGCAGAAGACGGCGTCGTCGTCCGGCGTTCCCGTCGGAGCGTAGACGCCAGCGATCCGCATCTTGAGCGCGGGCGGGCGACTGATGTCGTAGAGCTCCGTCGGGTCCGAGTAGAGGGCGTCGCCCGCGCCGAGGCCGAGCTGCTCCGCGACCGCCGCACCCAGAGCGACTTCACCGATGCGAAGCGCATCGCGACCCTCGGCGAGGGCCAGTCCGCGAAACTCGACGTACTCGACGCTCGTCGCGACGATCGGTCGCGTACGCGCCGTGTACCGCATGTGCAGCGGCACGCAGATCGCGCGGCCCTCGCGCTGGAGGCGCTCCAGCTGGCTGTAGGGAATCGTCTCCAGCTCGCTCGGCCGGAAGTAGAGCGCGGCGAGCGTCAGGTCGTAGCGATTGCCGGGCGCCCCGACGACGAGCGGCGTCGACGCCGCGCGCGCGCGCAGGTCGCCGTCGTAGCGCGACGCCAGCGCCGACGCGGTCCACGGGACCCAGAGCGCAAGGGCGACGCACGCAACGAGAAGCAGCGTTCGTCCGAGGCGCGCCGTCGCGTGCCGCCAGGCGAGGTAGGCGAGTCCTCTCAACGGGATCCGCCCTCACCCAGGTCGCGGACGTCGAAGACCCGGTCGAAGCGATCGAGCAATCCGTGGTCGTGCGTCACCATCATCCGCGCGGCGCCGCGCTCGCGCGCACGGGCCAGCAGCAGTTCGAGCGCAGCGTGCGCCGCGTCGGGGTCGAGGTTCCCCGTCGGCTCGTCGCACAGCACGAGGGCCGGGTCGGTGACGAGCGCCCGCGCGATCGCGACCCGCTGGCGCTCGCCCTGGCTCAGTCGCGCCGGCGGCCGTCCCAGCAGGTCGGCGACCCCGACCGATTCGGCGAGGCCGACGG
>JBCCSK010000267.1:0-8703 GCA_039200205.1 Planctomycetota bacterium | reverse complement strand
CGCAACGTCTTCGTCGGCGCGCGGAACCTGCCAGTGGTGGGGGGAATCCGAGCGGGCTACTTCAAGGAGCCGTTCGGGCTGGAAGAAACGACCTCCAGCAACGACATCTCGTTCATGGAGCGATCGTCGACCGACACGTTCATCGAGCGGCGCAACCTCGGCGTGATGCTCCATCGCCGCTTCACCGAGGACCAGACGGTCACGGGCGCGTTCGGCTTCTATCGCGACGCCGACGACAATCTCGACGTCGGCGACGGATTTGGGCTCACCGGACGGCTGACTGCGGCGCCTCTTCTCTCGGACGACGGTCGCCGCGTCGTGCACCTCGGAGTGGCAGGCACGATCCGTCGGCCGGAGGACGACCTCCTGCGCTTCGCAGCGCGGCCCACCTCGGCGCAGGCTCAGCCGCTGGCCGACACCGGCCGGTTCCGAGCCGACGAAGAGCTTCGACTCGGCCTCGAGTTCGGCCTCGTCAGCGATTCGTTCTCGTTCCAGACGGAGACGATCGTCGCGGCGAGCGACGGCGGCTCCGCGACCGGCGATCCGGTCTTCTGGGCGACCTACCTGATGGGGAGCTACGTCCTGACGGGCGAGCACCGCAGCTACCGGCCTCGCGTTGGCGCCTTCGGCTCCGTCCACCCCTCGGATCCCTTCGGCGAGACCGGAATCGGCGCATTCGAGATCGGCGCGCGGTACGGTTACGTCGATCTCGATTCGGGCAACATCAACGGCGGACGGCTCCACGACTGGACGGTCGGCCTCAACTGGTACGCCAATGACAACCTGCGCGTCATGCTCAATTACATCGTCGCGCACCCCGAAGGCTTTGGATATGAGCAGATCCTCCAGACCCGGCTCCAGATCGTTCTCTAGGGGCAACTACGCGATCGCGATCGCGCTCATCGGCACGCCTCTCTCCGGATGCGCGCTCTTCGAGGGCGACTCGGGCGAGATCGGGCGGCCCACGTCGACCCGCGTCGCGCTCACCGACGAGTGGACCGCCGCGATCCTCGACATGGGGCGCTATCCGATCGTGCCGCCAACCGAAGACCTGTACGTGGGCGACATCTTCGCTCTTTCGTCCGAGTCGGGGAACGGATCGGTTCGAACCGCCGAGGGGCTGCGATCGCTCGCGACGCCCCGCTGGAAGTCCCTCGACGTGCTTCCTCTGCTCGACGCGGAGTACCGCCGTAGACCGACCTGGCAGCCGGCTGGCGGCGACGACGAGTCGCTGTACAGCGGTGAGGAGTCGCCGCGACGTCAGAGACTCGTCGGCATTCGCAGCCTTGCAAACATCACGGTCGACGTTCCCGAGCTGGAGCCGTACCTCCCGATCGAGGTCGCCCCCTTGATCGAGGGACCGGCGACGCCGGACCGGCTCGGGGTGAGCATTCACGTCGGCGAGGCGGAGATGTACTCCCTGTCCGTCGCGACCATCCTCGACCAGCTCGTCGAGCGCCTCGACGAGTCGGCTTCGGCACCGTTCGTCTTGAAGGAAGAGCATCGGACGAACCTCTCCCTCGCTGCGGATCCCGCGACCGGTCTCGTCTACTTCTACGTGATCACGGAGGTGCTCTACATCCGGAGCATCGAAGCAACGGTTCGAAGCCGCGAGGACACGCTCGCCAAGAGCCCGCAGTCGTGGAGCCTCCGTTCGGACGCAGATGACCTCCTCGAAGGGCCGGCCCTCGTGCCGGGCCCGAATCTCGGTGAAGACAAGGACCACGCTCTCGCCGCGATCCAGCGAGCTGCGGCGATGAACGAGGCGCTCACCGCGAACGGTATCGAGGACCGAACCGTCGGAGCGATCAAGATGGTCATGGCAACCGACGAAGCCCTGACCATGCGCAGGACGTGGCCGCATCCGCTGGCCGCCGCGGTGCGTGGGATCACGCTCGAAGTGGAGTCCGCAACCGGAGTGGTTCGACGCATGGGACCGATCGGAGTCCCGCTCATCGATCCGCCCGCGCCCGAGGAAGAGGACGACGCGGACGATCCTCGCTGACAGGGTCGCCCTACGGGCGAGCGGCGTCGCGCGCGCGGCGGGTCGCGCGCTCCCAGCATGCCGCGATCCGTCGCAGGTTGCGCTCTGTTGGTCGCTCGCGGATCCGCGACAGCCGGGCGTCGAGCCACTTCGCCTCGGCGTCGTCCTCGCGCTCGGGCTCGCGATCTTTCGGATCGCTCCGATCGTCGAAGACCCAGTCGACGCGCCCTTCGAACTTCAGGAGGGCCCGCACGTCCCGCTCGGCTGCACCGAGCCAGCGGACGAGCGGCGCGAGGTAGGGTGATTCACCGCCGGCGGCCAGGACGGCCTCGATCGTGCAGGGGGAGCGCAGTTCGATCCCGCCGAGCTCCGGACCGATGAGGCCCGCGACCTCCATGCAGTGGTTGATCGCGGCGTAGGGCACCGAGCCCACGTAGCCGTTGCTCCGCGCGAGGTCGACCTCGTCGGCCCTTGCGATCTCGCGACCGTCGTCGGCGAGCGCTGCGCGCGACGTTGCGAGCGTCCACTCCACCGCGAGCCGGGCGCCGCTCCCTTCGGACCGTCCATCGTGCGGCGTCGACGAACGCTCTTCCGACGGGCGCGGCAGGATTCCGCTCTCGAGGAGGCGACGGCGGATCGCAGCGGCGACGGCCGCGTGTCCCTTCGTCGAGTAGTGACGGTCGCGCGCGTAGTGGTACGAAGCACGCTCTTCGAACGGACGCGCGCGCAGGTCGCGTGTGATGTCGAAGACCCTCAGGCCGCGCGCGGGATCGGACAGCGCGTCGAAGCGACCCTGGAACGTCATGCGCGCGCCGCCGCTGATGTGTCGGGCCGTCGGCAGCGGAACGAGCACGAGCGGGACGTCACCGCACAGCGAGTGGAAGCGGTGAACGAGGGCCGTCATCAGCCTCCACGCATCGCTCTCCGAGTCGCGATAGTCCGGGTCCGAGTCGATCCCTCCGGCGCGCTCCGCGGCGGTGACGGCGATCCGACGAAGACGTCCGTAGGCCGAGCCGAGCGCAAGTCGTCCCGCCCTTCGAATCGGGTGCTCGACCGCGGCGGGCAGGATCGAGACCGCGTCGGCGATCGGCTCACCCCGCTCGGGCACGGGCGTGCCCTCGAGGACGAGCTCGCCGCTGCGCAGGACGAAGCGCGGGCGCGGCACACGGACGACGCGGCCGTAGCGGTCGATCGTCATGCGATGGGTCGACAGGATCCGGTCGATCGCGTGCGCTGCGACGCACCAGAGCACGACGTCCGCGTCCGTCGGTAGATGGTCCTCCAGCACGAGGAGCTGCTGGTCGGGACCCGAGCCGGAGATCGCCATGTTGTGGACCTCGACGTCGAGATCCGAGGCGAGTCGGTCCGTGAAGCGCTCCGCGTTGGCGACTCCGTCCCCGGCGGCGAACGAGTCGCCGAAGACGACGATGCGCGGCCTGCCGTTGCGCGGTCCGAACTCCTGGTCCGAGCGAAACCCGGCCTCGTTCGTGCGCAGGAAGTACGCGCCGCGTTCGTGGGGCACGCGAAGCGTCACGCCCGGCACGTAAGAGTGCCCGTACCGCCGATCGTGGCGGACGGCGCAGCGGTGCATGACCTGACGATGGGGGAACGGCACGGCACGCGGGGGCAGGTGACGCCGGATAGACCCGGCGCTCCCACGCGCGTCACGCGGAACCCACGCCGCGTCCCGCCCCTATGAGCCGTCAGCGCTTGATCGGTCGACCTTCCCAGCGACCGAAGCGCCGGAAGTGGTAGATCGGATCCATTCCCGTTGCGGCGACGTCGGGGTACATCTCCAGGTACAGGTCGCCGTCGAAGTCGACCGGAGTCGTGAAGTCGGGGGAGTTCCGAAGCCGCTCGAGGTCGCCGGCCTTCGGAGCCGTCTGCTCGATGTACTTGCGGTCGAGGTCGTTGAGCACGAACCGGTTCGGCTCGTGCTTCCCCGTCGCGATGTTGACGACGTCCTTGTACTTGACGACGCCGCGCATCGGGTCCGAGCTGTGCGGCATGTAGTAGCAGCAGTTCTCGAAGTAGTAGTGCGAGACCTGGCTGTGACGCGTCCGGCTCTTGTCCCTGTGAGGCGCTCCGCCGTGGAGGAGGTTCGCGGCCCAGATGAGACACTGGCCCTTCTTGGTGACGAACGTCTCGGGCTCGAGCCCGAGCGACTCGACGAGGGCGGCCCAGACCGGCTCGTAGATCTCCTGCTGCGCCGGCGCGTACGTGCCCAGGTGCTCGTGCGTGTAGATCGGAAGCCGGTGGCTGCCCGGGTAGTAGACGAGCGGGCCGTTGTCGTCGTCGATATCCTCGAGCGGCACCCAGACGCCGCACATGAACCGCTCGGGGAACGAGCTGAAGTGGATCGAGTCGCTGTGAAAATGCTGCTCGGTGCCAACCGGGAAGTTGAGCGTCTGGAACGGGATCGGGCGGCGCCCGTAGAGGGCCTGCAGCAGGTCGAGGACGTACTGGTTCGTTGCGATCTTGCGCACCGCGTCGACGTCCTCCCACGCGTCCATGACCCGGACGGAGGTGTCACGCTCCTGCCAGTCGGTCCAGTCGTACCGGCCGTCGAGGGACTCGATGATCTCCGCGGCCATCGCGTCGAAGTTGTCGGCCGGAAACTCGAACGACGCGAAGCCCACTCGGTGGAGGTCGCGCGCGATGCGCTTCCACTCGGGGTTCTCGAACGCAGGGTCCGTGGCGAGCCGCTGCTCGAAGAAGGGGGACTCCACGAGCGGAACCCCCGGCATGGGATCGACGAATTTTTCGCTCATGGCTGGCGCGAAAATGTACGCGGTCGCGCCGATGCGGACCGCGGATTCTCAAGTTCGGAACGGGGCGCTTCCCGCGCAACGTCGTCTCGCCCGGCTGTCATTCCATCAAGATCTCGAGCCCGTCCGTGAAGTTCGACGTGACGCTCGGGTTCGCGTCGCGGAACCAGGCCTGGAAGTACCACGTCTCGCCGGGCATCGCGGCGACGGGACCGTTCGGCTGCGGGATCGCGTTCAGGTCCACGGGAATCTCGAACTCGCCGGCGGCCCCCGAATTCTGGATCATCGTGTCGAATCGCCCGACCGACCCGCCGAGGCAGAGGTTGCCCTGGCTGCCGCCGGGACCGACGACGAACCCTGACGAGCGCGACGCCAGGAAGTACCCGAAGCTCTGCGTCGGGAGTCCGCTCGCGCGCAGCGTCAGCGCGTTCATCGCCACGGAGGCCGAGCCCGACGCCGTGATCGTCGCCGGCCCTCCGCTCGAGTTCGTCGGGGCCGGGCCGCAGTAGTTCGTCCCGATCGTCGGAATCGAGATCGTGATCGTCGGGAGCGAGAACTCGAGGAAGCTGCCGCCGCCGAAGATCCCGAAGTTGAACGACGACCAGGTCGAGGGACCCCAGGTCCCCAGCTGGGTCGTGATGTCCGTCGACGTGAAGAGCGTTCCGGACGACTCGCCGACCTCGAGGGTCAGCGCGCCGCCGCCCGCCATCGGCGCGCCGAAGCAGCGAATGCCGTCCGCGACGGGGAAGTCGTTCTGAATGCCGACCTGTCCACTCACGACCCCGTCGGTCGTCGCTCCGATCTGAACGAAGGACGCGGCGCTGTCGATCGTGTAGTTCGTGAACTGTCCGGGAGCCACGTCGGTCCCCGGGACATTCACTTCGAGGCGCACGACGACGGCGTCGCCGACGGCGTCGCCGGCGAACGGGCTGCTGCCCGAAGCGTTCGCGGTCACGAGCGTGCCCGTGGCTTCGATGACGATGTCGCCGGCGAGTGTGGGCATCGAGAGGAGAAGGCTGGCTGCGACGAGGGCGGGGGTGGTGCGCGGGATGGACATGGGGGCGCGGTGAGGCCAGGGGTCGTTTGGCGGGCCGAATCGAGCCGACAGCCGGAGAGCGCCATCATCCGCGATCGGCCCGAACTCGTCGCCGTGGCCCAGCCCAAACTCGACGGATCCGGCTCCTCTGCGGCGGGCATGCCCGTCTCGAACTTCACGGACGGGACGAGCGTCTCGTACCGCTGACGCGCGATTTCGGCCGAATCGCCCGAACGGGAGCCGAGAGACGGCGCTCGGGAGGGGAGTCCAGCTCCCCGAACCCCCGAACGCGCCATGCAACTCCCCGTCTCCGTCCGGACCCGACGCTCCACCCTCCACGACATCGCCCGTACGCCGCACGTCGGAGGTTGGCTCATCCTCCTCGTCGCCCTCGGGCCGCCGACCGCTCTCGGCCTCGTGGCGCTGATCGCCGATGCGATCCAGTGCTGGACGCTCGGGACGACGTGGGGCGTCTTCACGCCCGAAGCGCCGTTCCTCGGGCCTCTCTATCCCGCGCTCATGTTCGGCGTTGCGGTGCCTTACAACGCCCTGCTCGCGTTCCGCTTCGACGTCGCGATCCGAATCGCCTTCCTGCCTGCCTGGGCCTTCGCCCTCGGCATGGCCGCCGTTTCGGGTGCCGTCTGAGGAGAACGCGATGAACGTCGAGAAAGACACGACCCACGTAATGGAGCTCGGGCGACACGCAGGGGGAGAGTTCGCTCTGCTGCACTCGTTCGACGTCGACCGCCACACCCTCGAGCGGTCGCACGCCCGCTGGCTCGACCAGACGTTTCGAGAGGCCGAGCGAACTGGCGATGCGATTCACGTCTGGGTCATGGGGCTTGCGAGCCGTACGGCTTCGAACCGTCACAACCTCGAGCTCTCGCAGCGACGCGCGTCCGCGGTCGTCGACGCGCTCCGCTCGCGACTTGGAGATCGCGTCCGACTGTCGCCGCTCTCGTTCAGCGTCGGAGAGATGTTCGCTCGAGTGCGAGGCGTTCGAGACGGAGTCGAAACCTCGGACGACCGAGCCGTGCTGATCGGCTGGTGGAAGCGAGCGACGGGCGATCCGCCCCCTCCTGCTCCGGTTCGCCCGCGCTTCCAGCCGCGTCGCGCTGGCTACTACGTCTGGTCGATTCGGCTGAAGAGCCTCGAGATCGATCGCTCGGAGAACATTGGATTCAAGGCGATCCCGGCCATGTCGTCGAACCGGATTCACGGTCGGTTCGAGATCAAGCGTGAGCCGGGCAACCTCGTTCTCGAGTACGACATGAACATCTTCGACTGGCTCAAGTTCGAAGGGCCCGGGTTCGGTCCGACGATGGGCTCCATTCGCGACGGGATGCCCAAGGAGTTCGAGAAGGCGTTCGGCAAGGAGTTTCCGACGTCGAAGTGGATGCCGTTCAAGCACGGCTTCACGCCGTCGGCCAGCGAGAACCCGATCCGCGACCCGCGCTGCATGTTCCGGACCAAGGACACGTTCGGCGACGTCGAGCTGCGTTTCGGCGGCCCGCTCACCGAGTCGATGTGGCAGGCCGCGAAGAAGGCTCGCTTCACCCGGCCTGCGATGCGGTTCGCGTACAGCGTGGAGTTCGACTACACCCCGTCCGGACTTCTCGGAGAGGAGTTCTACATGGGGGACCTGGCCAGGGTGCGCTGAATCGACGTTGCGCGCGGTGCGTTGACGCAAGGTGGCGCCGCGGGCGCTCGGATAAACTCTCAAGCCCCCAGGATTCGCTTCCGCTTCATCCCACCAAGACTGCGATGTACAACACCGTTCCGGCGCTGGCTGCCGCCGCCGCACTGACTCTCTCCGCCACCGCGCAAGAGCTGACCGTCAACGGCGGCTTCGAGACCGGCGACACCAGCGACTGGGTCTCGTTCCCCACCGCGAACTCGACCTTCACCGTGTCCATGGACGCGAACTCCGGCGGCTTCTCCGGCCAGGTCATCAACACGGACCAGGGCTCGAGCGCGGTCATCAAGCAGGCGAACATCGGCGTCGGCGTCGTCCAACCGGGTGACATGGTCTCGATCTCGTTCGCGGCCAAGGGAACCTTCGGCGTCGGCGGAGTCGTCTTCGCCGAGTTCTTCTCCGAGCTCGCGGGCGGCGGCGTGTCGTCGAGCGAGATCCTGGGCGGTGCGCCGCTTCCGGTGACGGGCGACTGGCAAACCTTCAACTTCATGGCGGTGGCCGGTCCCGACGTCGCGGGCGGGATCACGCTGCAGTTCGCTGCCGTGACCGGCGCTGTCGCCGGCAGCAGCGCGGACATCCAGGTCGACGACGCGTCCGTCGTCCTCATGGGCGGCGGGATCGGAACGAACTACTGCACGGCGGTTGCGAACAGCACCGGCGTCACCGGCACGATCTCCGCACTGGGTAGCGCCGTCGCTGCGGACAACGACGTCACGCTCGTGGCGTCGGACCTCCCGATCAACACGTTCGGGTTCTTCCTCACCGGCGAGACGCAGGGCCTGGTGATGATGCCGGGCGGAAGCACAGGCAATCTGTGCCTCGGCGTCGGCGGGAACATCGGCCGCTACGTCGGGCCCGGTCAGGTTCAGAACTCGGGACAGGCCGGGGAGTTCGAACTCGCGATCAACCTCGACCAGACCCCGACGCCGACCGGCCTCGTCTCGGTCACGGCCGGTGAAACGCGCAACTTCACGACCTGGCATCGCGACTCGGTCGGCGGCCAGGCGACGTCGAACTTCACCAACGGCCTCGAGATCTCGTTCCAGTAACTCGAGCGGATCCCACGACGCGCCCCCGCGTCGGTTCCTCGCCCGATCTCGTCACCAGACCCGGCGCCCAGCACGTCGAACCAGCCGCCTTCGGCGGCTTCTCGCCCGCTGGCGGCACTTTGCGCCCCGAGCCTTCCTCGACGGGGCCAGAGGCCCCGCCTGCGGTAACT
>JBCCSK010000266.1:0-8719 GCA_039200205.1 Planctomycetota bacterium | reverse complement strand
GCGCGAGGTCGCGCGCCGCATCGCGTGCCGTCTCGGCCGCGCTGCGCAGGGTCTCGTCGCCCCCGACGTCCGCGCGGCGCTCCAGGTCGTCGGCGAGCTCGTCGAGGCGCTCCGCGGCGGCGCGTGCCGCATCGCGTGCGTCCGCCTCGGTCGGTCGCGGGGCGGTCGACGTATCCGCCGCGCGCTGGAGCTCCTCGGCGACGGCGTCGAGGTCGGCGGCTCGCGACTCGTCGCGGCGCGCCGCCGACAGCGCGGGGCGCATCGCTTCGAGCGCTGCGCGGTCCGCCTGGTTCTGGTCGCGGAACTCCTCGGCGCGCCGCCGCTGTTCGTCCTCGAGGGCCTGCAGCTCCGCGACGAGACGCTCGGCGTCGAGCAGCCCCGAGTCGCGCGCTTCGCGCTCGTTCTCACGCAGGAGTTCTTCCTGTCGCTCGCGCGCTTCGTCGATCCGCTGCTGGACCTCGCGCTGCTCGTCGGTCGTCGATTCCTCGCGGAGACGCTCGGTCTCCTCGCGGATCGACCGCTCCTCCTCTCGCAGTGCCTCGACCTCTTCGCGGAGCTCGCGAAGCTCCTTCAGGTCCTCCTCGAGTGTCTCCTGCCGGTCGCGGTCGGTGAGGATGTCGAGCAGCCGCGCGACGCGCGCGACGATTCGCTCCTGGCGATCGAGCGCCTTCAGCACGCGGTTCGAGTCCAGGTCGCCCATCGAGGTTGCCATCAGCTCCTCGAGCGTCTGACCACCGGCGTCCTCGGGGCGCTCGTCGAGGTACTCGAGGGCGCGGCGCAGGAGCGCTGCAGCGCCCGGACGCCCATCGGCCTCGTACCGCGGAGCGAGCTGCACGATCTTCTCCCGCAGTCGCTTGATCTGGCGCTGCAGGCTCTGCTGCTCGTCCGAGAGGGCCTTGAGCTCTCGCGAACGCTCGTCCTGCGGAGCGCCGGGTGTCGCGATCGCGCTCCCTGCAAAGCACGCTGCGAGAAGGAGGATCTCGGGAAGTCTCTGTCGGTTCATCGGCCGTCCTCCGCAGTCTTGCGGGTCCGCTCCTTCAGGTTCTTCTGCCGGCTGAGGATGTCGCGCGTCAGCGAGAGGATCGATTGGAGGCTGTCCCACTCGCCGAGCTCGCCGGTGAGTCGGTCCATCGTCTCGCGCAGCGCTGCCAGCTCGGCCTCGGCGCGCGCGAGCGCCGCTCGCGTCTCTTCGAGACCGCTCGCCGCCCGCACGCCTTCGAGGGCGCCGATCCAGGCGTCCGAGCGCGGACCGCACGCCTCGAGCGCGAGGCCGACGATCCGGACGAGGTCACCCGCGCGCTCCGGGGCCCCGAGGGCACCCCGCTCCAGCTCTTCGGCGATCGTGCGCCACGCGTCTTCCTGGAAGCTGCGCTCCGACGACCGGGACGTCAGCTCGGTGAGACGCTTCTCCAGGGCGCTCGATCGAACGTCGAGGCGCGAGTAGACCATCTCGCCCGCCAGCCCGGAGAGGTCGCGCGCGATCGAGCGCACGTCCCCCTGCAGTCGGCGCGCGTCGTTCGCGGTGGAGACGAGCCGCGCAGCGTCCGGGACTTCGGCGTCGTCGCCGCTGACGGATGCGACGAAGTCCGCGAGCGTCCGGCCCGAGCCCTCGAGTCGCCGGTCGAGGCGCTCGACGGCCTCGGCCGCTGCGCTGAGGCCGTCCCGCTGTCCGCGCAGGAACTCGTCGGTGCTGACCACGCGCACGAGGAGGGGGCTGCTGCGCGTCTCGTTCGGCTCCGGCGCGCGCGAGTCGCGGGCCTCGGTCACGAGGATCGCCATGCGCCCGACGGACGCGTCGCCGTCGGGAAAGAGCCCCTGGACCTCCAGCACCTCGGAGGCGAGCTTCGCGACGCGCGACCGGCCGTCCACGTTCTCCAGCGCCTCGGGCGCATCGCGCGTCACCAGCGTCCGACTGGAGAGGACGGCGTTCGTCGTCGGGTCGCTCCCGACGAGAGCGATGTCCGCCAGTCCGAAGTCGTCGCGGGCCAGGACGCGAAGCGGGATCGCGCCCGTCTCGACGACCTCGGCTTCGGCGCGACCGGGAGCGAGCGTCAGGAGCTCAGGTCGACGGTCGGGGACGACCTCGATCCCGAACAGCGCCGGGTCGGGGTTCTCCAGGCCGCTGGAGTCGCGCAGCTCGATCCGAAAGCGAAGCGACTGGTCGGCGGTGGTCGAGAATGCGAGGCCGTCCTTCGGCTCGGTCGCCTCCTGTTCGTTTTCACCGACGGGGGCGACGACCGGAAGGGGGGAGGACTGGAGATCGAGGATCCGATCGTCGGGGAACGTCCGCGCGACCCCGGTGGCGTCCGCGGGGTCGGCCTCGACGAACACCGTCACCTTCGATCCGGCGACGACGGAGACCTTCGTCTCCTCCTCCAGTCGCGTGGGCAGGCCCGTGTACTGCGGCGGATCGATCGCGAAGACGAGTCCCGTGATGTCCGGCGGCTGCAGGACCTCGATGCGGATCTCCGGCACGCCCCGATCGTCGTCACCGCCGCGCACCCGGACCGACGTCGCCTCTTGGATCGACGGCAGCACGGTGCGGAAGGTGTCGGGCCCGCTGGGGGCGATCTCGATCGCAGCGCCGCTCGAGAACGTTGCCGTCACGCTCGGAGGAACTTCGCCGATCGCGCGGACGCGCAGCGGGACGTCGCTCCCGCGGGCCGCGCGGACGAGCACGACGTCCTGCTCGGGTCGGCTCACGTCGAGGCCGGGAGCGTCGTCCGGAATCTCGGTGACGAGCGTCGTGGCGCGCGGCCACGGAACGTCCGCGCCGAGCACCCGGTCGAAGAAGATCGCCGACATCGCCGGCTCGGTCGCGAAGGCGATCGTCGCGATCGCCGTCGCGCCAAGGGCGGCGGCGAGGCGCCCGCGCGGGCCGGTCGGGTCGCTCACGCGGGAGAGGTTCGCGCTCCCGGTCAGCTCCTCGGCGCGCTGCGTGACGCTCGCGACGAGCTCGCGTGCGGGCGTGCCGGCGGGGACGGACTCCGGGAGCTGCACCGCGCTGACGAAGAGGTCCTCGCGCGGGACGTCGTCCGGGAGCGCCCTCTGCGCGAGCATCGCGAGGCCGGCGCGGTCGGGGACCGAGCGGATGGGGCGCAGCAGGGTCCTCCGGAGGAGGAAGACCGTGCCACCGACCAGGACCAGCGCGTGGAAGATCCGAATCGGACCCGGGAGCTTCAGCGCGCGGTCCGCGACGTACATGAACACGAGCCACAGCGCGGCCGCCGCGACGACCGTTCCGAGGCCGTGAAGCCACACGTTCCGCCGCAGGACGGACTGCAGACGCTCGAGCAGCGCATCGAGACGCGGTGTCTCGACGCGCGTTCCCCGAGCGGTCTCGGTCGCGTCTCCTCGATCGTTGCCGGCGGCTCGTTCGCTCATGGACGGATCAGCGATGGAAGATCGGGAGGAAGTCGTAGGGGATCTCGAGGATCAAGCAGGCCATCGCCGTGCTGAACGTCTCGCCGGGACCGGCGGCGTTCGTCCACGAACCGTCGGCGCGCTGACGCTCGAGGAGCCAGGACCGCAGCCGCGTGAAGTAGTTGACCCAGTCGTGGCCGCCCTTCGTGTACATCGCCTGGACGCCGTAGTAGTGGCCGTACCAGAAGAAGTAGTGCCCCGCCGTTCCGTAGCGGAGGTTGAAGCGGTCGAACTCGGAGTTCAGGAAGTCGATGCCGCGATCGATCAGCTCGTCGGAGTAGATCCCGAGCCCGTTGAGCGCGGTGACGCCCGCCGCGGTGAGCGGGAACGTCGAGCGCGACTGGGCCTGGCGCTGGTAGCTGAACGTACCGAGGCCGCTGTACCGGTTGTAGTGACGGTGCTTGGTCGTCACGGCGGAGTCGACGACGTAGCGAATCGCCTGATCGACGGTCGACTTCGGGACGCGGATGCCGATGTTGCGCGCCGCGCGCAGCGCGAGCACCTGGCAGACCACGATCGACATGTCCGACTCGCGCGCGAGCGGAACGTAGCGCCACCCGCCCTCGTCGTTCTGACACTTGACGATGAAGTCGATCGACTTCTGGAGGCGAAGGCGCACGTCCTCGCGGTGCGTCATCCCGTAGACCTCGGCCAGGAACAGCGTGGCGAACGCGTGGCTGTACATCCGCGTTCCGGCGTGCGTGATGTAGCCGTCGTCCTGCACGCAGCCGAGCACGAAGTCGATCGCGCGGTCGAGCGTGTCGCCGTACTCGCCGCGGCCGGGCAGGTGTCCGCCCGCGACGAACGCCATGCCACACAGCGCGGTCACGCCGACGTGCCCCTCGCCCTCGCGGGTCGTCCGGTAGCGGTCGTTGAGCTTGAAGCCGACGGCGCCCGTCCAGCTGCCGTTCTCGTTCTGCTCCTTGGAGAGCCACGCGAGGCCGAGTTCGGTCGCTCGCTCCTGCTCGGGAGTGATCGAGACACCCAGCCCCGATCGCCGGGTCTCAGGCAGCGCGCCGCCCTGGGCGGACGCCGCGGGGGCGGTGAGCAGGGCAGCGCCCAGAAGGGCTCCGGCGGCCCGCCAGACTCGTCGACTTCGTCCCATCATGCGCCTCCGTCTTCGGTCGTCCGTCACTCCAGGATCTCCATACGTTCCTCGCCCATGATCGCGAGCGATGCGCCGAATCCGACGACGCTGCGCCAGTGTGCCTGAGCGGGGCCCGATTCGAGGTGTCGGGACTCGACGTGCCGCCCCGTGGCCCCGTCGAGGAACATGAGCCGGGTCTCGGTCGTTCGCGAGGCCCGTCGGCCGAACGATTCGTTGACGATCATCGCGATCACGTCGTCGCCGACGACCGCGGGACCGTGGTGCATCACGCCGGCGGCGACGATGTTCCTCGCCGCGACCTGCTTCCACAGGACGCCTCGCCGCGGGTCGATGGCCGAGACGAGGGGGCGCTCGTCGCCGGCGCCTTCGCGCACCGCGATCAGGATCGGGCTGTCGACCTTCACCCGCAGGCGCTCCTTGACGCCGACGAGGTGGGTCTCGGCGTCGAGGGTCACGAGCGGGCGCCGGTTGAGGGCCCCGAGGCGCTCGTCGAGCACGTTGAGCGTCCGCTCCGAGCCGGAGAGCGTTCCCATGCGTGCGCTCGGACCGTCGATGCGCTCGAGGATCGCGAGTCGCACGACGCCCGTCTCGCCGCCCGCCATTGCGGGCATCTCGATGAGCCCGAACAGGTTGTGGGGGGCACCGGCGTGTCGCGTGAGATCCACCTGCCACGCCTCGGATCCGTCGTCGAGGTCGAACGCGACGATCTCGTTGCGCGCGCCGCGCATGCGACCGCCGTCGATGAACGCGAGCACCAGTCGACCGCGGTCGATCCAGGCGGCGCGCGCCTCGCGCACGTTCAGACGGCCGGTCGTGATCGGTGTCACGGGATGCCCCGTGTAGAGGTCGTGGACCGCGGTCTTGGCCTCGCGCGTCGGGAGCAGCGCGAAGCGCCCCTCGCCGACCTTCACCTCGGCGTGGTAGAGCCCGGCGATCGCACCGAGCCGCCACAGCTCGATCCCGAGCACGGCGTCGATCCCATGCACCTCCGCAGGTTCCTGGGTTCCGTTCGCCCACTCCGTCACGACCACCACGACGCCGCCGGAGACGGCGATGCGGGCGATCTGTCGGTCGGGCCGCGCGAACGTCCAGAGCTCTTCACCCGTCGCCGGATCGAGCGCGATCACGCCGCGTTTCTCGGCGACGATCAGGCCGTCGTCGCCGAGGGAGATTCGGCTCCGACGGTCGTGCTCGTTCACGCCGAGGAAGGTGGGGCGCGTCCAGAGCGGAACGCCTCCGCGTCCGGAGCCGAGCGCGGCGAGCGTGTCCTCCGATGCCGCGAGGCAGACGGTCATCGCGCGCCCGTCGACCTCGACGAGCCCGCGACCGGCGGGCGTGAATCCCCCGGCGATCGGCTTCGTCTCGACGACGCTGTTGTCGAAGCCGCTGGTGGGGGACGGAGGCGTCGCGGGCGGAACGGCCCAGCGCGCGCGCAGGTCGTCGAGTCGCACGTCCCCGAGGGAGGGGAGCGAGACGACGTCGTCCGGGCGGTAGCGAGCGAGGTTCGCGGCGATGCCCGCGCGAAGGCGCTTGTTGCCGGACTCGCCGAGCGTCTCGGCGAGGCTCAGGAGCAGGCGCGTCTCACGCGCGCTGGAGCGTCCCGGGTGCCAGTCGTGGCTCAGCTCCTCGACGACGATCTTCGCCACCTCGCGCGGCGATCCCTCCGCGAGTGCGAACTCGATCCGCGACTCCGCGGCCCGGCGGGACGCCGCAGAGCCGGGGTAGAGGTCCGGGAGCTTCTCGAGCAGGACCGTCGAACCCGTCGAGCCTGCTGCGCCGCGCGCTCGCTCGAGGAGCTCGTCCGCTTCCGCGTCGATCTCCGCGAGCGCTCTCGAGTCGGGGTACAGCGCCCGGAGCGCGCGGATGCGAGCGCTGGCCCACGCGCCGCTCGTCGTTCCGAAGAGGGGCTCCGAAGGGGTGTGGCGCAGGATCCCGTGGAGCGCGGACAGCTCCTCGGAGACCGCGGCCTCGGCGTTCGATCGCGTGCGGGCGATCTCGACCGTCTGGAGCCGCGAGAACAGAGCGCCGGAGATCGTCTCGCGGCGTGTGCTCGCGCTCGCGCTCGACGACGGCGTGCGGCGCCGCTCGACGGAGACGCGCGGCAGCAGCGACGCCGCGGTCGGCACGATCGGACGCTCCCACGGGTCCGACCACATCGTGTCGCGAACCGCGCGGGACGAAGAGGACGCCTGGCCGGACCGCACGCTGTCCAGGAGGAGCCGCAGCGCCATCGAGGGATCCCATTCACCGCCGCGCGTGCGAGCCTCGACCTCGATCTCGCTCGCTCCGTGACTCGCGAGGATCGTCTCCAGGATCTCCGCGCGGGCGCGCGGATCCCGCGAGCGCTCGATCTCGTGGAGCGCGAGCAGGGCCTCGAGCGCCTTCGGCTTCGAGACGCCGAGCTCGACCGCTCGCAGCGCCGCCGATCGCGCCGCCTCGGAGTTTCCGCGGAGCCGCTCGCCGCGGACGCGGAGCATGAGTGAGCGATGCCTCTGCAGCTTGCGTCGCGCCGCCTCGTTCCCACCGGCGACGTGAGCTCCGTCCGAGGTCGACTCGAAGGTGTCGATGACCGACTCCGCTTCACCGGTCAGGGCGAGCGCACGGTCGACCTCGGCGCCGCGATCGAGCTGGGTCTCGGCGCGCTCGAGGAGGAGCCGCACGAGCATGTCGAGGTCCGCGCCCGTCGCACCCTCGGAGCGAACGGCGAGCCGAGCGCGCTCGACCATCGCGATCCACTCGAAGCGCGCATCGACGAACGACGCGTTGGACGAGAACAGCATCCCGTCCGCGACGAGGAGGTGCCCGCGACCGATCGCGACGCGCTCGCGCTCGGTGCCGGTCTCGCGGTCGAGTACGGCGACGCCGCTGCCGCTGGGGACGAAGACGCTGTCGTCGTCGATCGCCGGGTAGCCGGTGTCCGCGTCGAGCATCTCGTCGAGGGGCCACGCCCAGGCGCGAGCCAGCGGCGGGCCATAGCGGACGCCCCGGTCGAAGTCGAGCGACGCGACCGTGTAGCCGCCGAGGAGGATCCGCCGCTCGTCCGCTCCGAGGAGGACGTTGAGTCCGCCCCGCGAGCGGCGCCGGCCGCGATCGCTCGCGATGCCGGCCTGATCGTTCAGGCTCTTCCAGTCGATCTGCCAGAGCATCCCGCCCGTCACGACGTCGAGCGCGAAGAGCTCCCTGCCGTCGAACGGTGCGACGACGACCGTGTCGCCGGTGACGGCGGGCGGAGCGTTCCGCCACAGGTTGTGGAGCATGCCGGCCGAGTAGTACTGCGGCGGCATGATCGGGACCTGCTCGTACAGCGTGTTCCAGCGGGTCTCGCCCGTGAACAGGTCGACGGCCGCGACGAGGCCGAGCTGGGTCGACACGATCACCGTGTCGCCCGCGACGACCGGCGGAGGCGCGGAGAACTCGACGTTCGCACGCCCGAACATGTTCAGCGTGCGCTGGCCGGTCACGAGCGGCGCCGACCACAGGACGTCGCCCGTCGCGAGGTCGAAGCAGCCGAGGTGCATCTCGATCCGTCCGCGCAGTCGCGCGACGGGAACGAGCACGCGCGCACCGACGATCGTCGGCGGTCCGACGACGGTCATGCGCTGGGCGAAGCTCCCCGAGTCACCGTCCCAGTCGAGCGGCGGGAGCGTGTTCCAGAGCGGCGCGCCCGTCTCGAGGTCGAGCGCGACCAGCCGGCGCTCGGGGATGATCTCGATGATCGAAAGGTCGTTGTACTGGTCGCTGTCCTCGAAGCTGAACGGGATCTGGAGCGGCGCGACGACCACGCCGCGACTCGCGGCGACCGTGACGATTCGCTCCTTCCCGTCGACCGCGTCGTCGAAGTCGTTCATCCGACGCGACGGTCCGCGCTCCCAGCCGAGCTGCTCGGGCTCCAGGCTCCAGACCTCCTGGCCGTCGAACGCGTCGATCGCGTGGACGCTGCGGCTCGTGTTGACGAGCACGACGTCGCCTGCGCGCTGGGGGAAGAGTCGGCTCGCGCCGCCCTCCTTCATGAACGGGTTCCAGGGCAGGCTGAAGCGCATCGGCCAGCCCGCGACGCCGTCGTCGTCGAACTGCGACGAGCTGATCGACGCGGCCGCGATGCCCTGCGCGGGTCCGCGGGCGAAGCTCGCCTGGCTGCGGGGTCGGCCGCCGGCCTCGTCGTCGAGCGTCCCCAGAAGATCGAGCGCG
>JBCCSK010000265.1:0-8775 GCA_039200205.1 Planctomycetota bacterium | reverse complement strand
GCGGTCCCGAACTGCCCGTCCGGGCCCGCCGAGAGGATCTGGAACGCGTCGGGGCGGTAGGGCGAGCCCGTCGTCGGGTTGACCGCGGCCTTGACCTTCTCCTCGACGAACTCCGACGTCGCCTCGTGGTAGGTGAGGTACTGGCAGCCCTTCTCGTAGTCGCGGCGGTGGAGGTAGACGAGCGGATTGTCCCACTCGTCACTGAGCTCGAACGCATCCGACTTCTGGAAGCGCGTCAGCGACGTCTTCGTCGTGTCGCCGTCCGTGTTGCAGAGCCGATCGTCGAAGCTGCCGGTCGCGCGGTACGAGCCGTCGGCGGGCAGGAGGGCGATGACGAGGGCCTCGATGCCCATGTTCGTCCGGGAGGGCTTCGGATCGAGATCGGTGGAGAAGGTCGACGCGGGGTACGCGCCCTTCTCGCGCTCGTAGGCCTCGATCTCCGCGCTGAGCTGCGTGATCCAGGTCTGCGTCGCACGCCGCTTCACGCCCTCCTGCCCGCTGAAGAGGTTCGGAACGAGGAACGCGAAGAGCAGGCCGAGGATCAGGACCACGGCGAGGACCTCGATGAGCGAGAAGCCGCCGGTGCGCGCGTTCGCCCTGGACTGAAGATGGAGACGTTGCATGGATCAGCGGCGCCGTACGACGCGGACTTCGTCGACGCGGACGTCGGCCCGACGGCCCGCGTCGCCCGAAGAGAAGACGCCGAAGAGAACGGGCTGGCGCGAGGCGAGGAGTCGATCGCACTCGATGCCCGCGACGACCGGCTCGCCGTCGACGTAGAGGGTGAACTCGGAGTCGAGGTCCTCCCCGACGCGTTCGATCGCGACTCGGATCGGCTGTCCGATCGGCCACTCGGGACCGACTACCTCGCGGTAGACCGCCTCGTCGTCGTTCTGGCCCTGCTGCACGCGCACCTGGAGGTTTCCGTCGCGGTCGCGGCACACGACGATCTCGGCGTTGACCTGGGAGATGCCGCCGCTTCTCGTGCGCTCGCCCGAGATGAAAAGCCCTGAGCGCGTCTTGACCGCCTCTTCACCGACCGTCAGTTCAGCGGAGAACACGAGAAACCGATCGGGCGGCAGGCTCTGGAAGATGCGCGTACGTCCGGGTCGCTCGTTCTGTCCCTGGATCCGGACCCCGCCGTCGGCGAGGTCGATGAGCGGGCCAAAGCCCTGGTCGAGCGTCCAGCCGTTCCCGACGCGGCCGTTGGCGCGGTCGAAGCGATCGCGCCAGACCTCCTTCGAGTCGTGGTCGGCGATCCGGTCCGCCTGCGCCTGGGCGAAGGCCGACAGCGGGCCCTCGCGTCCCTCGGAGCGAAGGTCGTCGACGATCTCTCCGAAGAGCGTGACCGCCTCGGCGGGATCGCCGGACGCGTAGTGCCACCAGGCGAGGCCGGCGCGCGCAGAGCCGAGCCCGGGCGAGAGACGCCGCGCCTCGTTCAGCGCCGTCTCGGCGAGCGCGAGGTCGCCGCTCTGCAGCGCGTTCCACCCGCGCCGCGACCACAGGATCGCGCGCTCCGCCTCGAGCGAGGTCGCGCGCTCGTAGTAGCGCTCGGCGGCGTCGAACTCGTCCGCCTCCTGGAGCAGCGCCGCCATGCGCTCCAGCGCCGGGACGAGGTCGAGCTCCACGTCGAGCGCCGCGCGGTAGGCGGCGCGGGCCTCCAGGTCGTCGCTCGTCGCTTCGTAGAGGCGACCGCGCTGGTACAGGGACCACGCGTCCGTCGGGTCCGAGCGCAGCGCGCTCTCGACGAACTCGACCGCGTCCTCGGGGTTCCCCGTGATCTCCGCCAGCCGGCTCAGCGCCCGGTGGGCCTCGTGGCTCCGGAACGGGTCGGCGTCGACGGCGAGCTGAAGCGTCTCCTTGGCGCTCTCCGCGTCTCCCTGTTCCAGGGCCGCCAGGCCGGCGGCGAGGAGCAGCTCGAAGCCGCCGGCAGCAGGCTCGTCGCCGCTGACGCCGGTCGCGAGCCCGTCGGCCATGCCGTCTCCGTCGACGAAGCGCGCCGCGCTCATCAGTCCGGCGCGGCCGACGTCGAGCATTCCGGTCTCGTTCCCGGGGTCGGCGCTGACCGCCGTGCCAAATGCGTCGAGCGCCTCGGCCATCTGACCTGTCGCGAGCAGCGCGCCCGCGTAGGCGTTGCGAATCCGGACGCGGAAGCCCTTCGCCTCCGGCTCCTTGGGCTCGCGCAGCACGGCCTCGCGCAGGTGCTCGACCGCGGCCTCGGCGTCGCCCTGGCGCATGAGGAAGCGCCCGATGTGGGCGCGCGCCTCCCACGAGGTCCGCTCGACGCGCAGCGCCTCCTCGAACTGATGGCGCGCCGCCTCGGGCATGCGCAGCGAGTCGAGCAGGACCCCGAGTCGCGCGTGCACGACAGCGTCGGTGTCGTGACCCGAGAGCAGGAGGTCCTGGTACGTGTCGTAGGCGTCCTCCAGCCGGAAGCCCAGCTGGTAGCACGTCGCGAGCCCGAGCCGCGGACGCGGATCGTCCTGGACGTTGATGGCCTGCGCGCGACCGTAGAGCTCCTCGGCGACCTCGAGGGCGCGCGGCGTCTCGTTGCGCAGGAGCAGGCACAGGTCCGCGAAGTCGAGCGCGCGATCGAACGCCGACGGCGCGAGCGGATCGTCGAACTTCGCGAGCCCGACCTCGACCTTGGTCAGCGCGTTGTCGACGAGGCCGAAGTCCTGGAGCGTCGGCAGCTTGTACGTCACCGACTTGCCGCCGAAGCGGGGCTGGCCCGTCACAGGATCGACCTCGATGAACTCGACCTCGGGCGACTCGTCGAGGCGCAGGGTGTAGCGATCCGGGTTCTGGATCCGCCCCCACTTGAACTGGTTCGTCTGCACCCAGTCGTACTGCTTCTTGAGGCCCGCGATGCGCGCCGCGCGAGCAACGGGATCGTCGGGGAGCTCAAGGGCCTCGACCGCCTCCCCCTCGAGCTCTTCGCCCGCGCCGTCCTCGACCTCTTCCAGCTCGGCGTCGAACAGACCGGGGATCTCCTCCAATCCCTCGGGACGCTCGGGCCGGCGCAGGTAGCTGCCGTAGTACGCGGGCGACGGACCCCAGCCCGTCGGCGGCGCCAGCGCACCGAGCGGCTCGAGCGGAGGCAGGTCGGGGTCGAGCGGAGGCAGCGGCGACGTCGGTGAGGGCGGCGCGAAGAGGTCGCGATCCAGCTCGACCTCCCGCGAGCTCTCCGGCAGGGCAACGCCGACGTCGGGCACGCGCGCGCTCGTGTAGTCCTTCTGCGACACCCGCGGACGGCGGGAACGGCTCCCCGCGCTGTCCGAGAACATCGGGCGCGCCTGCCACGCGATGAACGCGGCGAAGAGCAGGAAGAGGATGGGCTCCTTGCGCATGCGGGTCGGCGGATCTCGTTGGGCCGAGGCTCTGTCTAACGAAGGGGTCGGGCGGCGCGGCCCGTCAGGCGTCGTCGGAGTCGGGGTCGGGCTCCTCGACCTCGTTCACCCGGACGACGAGGAAGGTCACGCTCGTCCGGACCAGCTCCTCGCGGTTCGACGCGCGGCGCGCGTCGCGGGACTCGATCGGGAGCGGCTGGAGCCGGACGGAGCTCTCCGCCCCGCCGTCGGCGGGCGTCTGGGTCGCCATCAGCCAGCGGGCGGCGGCCTGGGGCGTGGAGATCGCGTCGATCGTGACCTGGGTCTTCTCGATGGCCCCCAGTCCGCGCCGCGATCGGAACGCCGGGTCGAGCCGAACCTCGACGCCGCGGACCTGGCCCACGCCCGACTCGAGCGCCAGCACGAGGGTGCGCTCCAGGAGGTCGATGGCGTGCAGGTTGCGCTCGATCGCGTCGATGTTGCGCGTCTTCACCATCTCGAGGTCGAGGCCGTCGGGCAGGAACGCGCGCTTCCGACTCGCGAGGTCCGTCAGTCGCTCGCGCACGTTCTCGACCGCCGTGAAGTAGACGTTCTGGGGCTCGCCCTTCGACGGATCGAGCACGAACTCGGGTCGCGGACGGAACGCGGCGGCCTCCGAGACCGTGGCGTAGCCCTCCTGCAGGACCTCGTTCTCGTCCCGCGCGAGCTCGCGGTCGTCGGCCGTGAACATCGCGTCCTTGAGCTTCGAGCGCTCGCGCGAGTTCGCGATCTGGATCCGCTGGATGTCGTCGCTGTAGAGACCCTCGATCACCATCCAGCCGATCAGGAACACGAGAAGCCCGGCGCCCATCGTCGTGATGAAGCGCTTGTTCTCCTGCCAGACCTCATTCAGATCCATCGCCGTCCTCCTCGCTCGACGCAGCCGCCGCGTCCTTCTGGACGAACGACGTCAGGTCGACGCTGAACGCGTTGCGGTCGAACGCGTGGTTGATCGTGGCGTAGGGCATTCTGTCCTCCAGGGCCGCGATCATCGCCTGGAACTGCGCGGTCGGAGACTGGACGCCGTCGCGCGTCTGTCCGCGGAAGCGGAGGACGGGTCGCTCTTCACCGCGCTCGACGCCGAGCTCGTCGTCGACGGCGAACGTGCTCTCGACCCGCGTGATCCAGAAGTCGCGCGGCAGCTCGTCGGCGAGGAAATCGACCACGCGGGCAACCTGCTCTCCCGATCCGGCCAGGCCCTGCAGGTCCGTCGTCCGCTCCGCGAGCGCTGAGTTCTCGGCGACGAGCTCCTCGGTCTCCGTGTGGATGTCGCGCGCGCGCGCCACGTAGCTGGACAGACCGCGCTGATCGCCCTGCAGTCGATCGAGCTTCGCCGTCAGGTACTTCACGCGGTAGCCCAGGAAAGCGATGCCGAGGATTCCCGCGGCGATCAGCCAGAGCGTCCCGCCGAAGAACTCGCGCTTGCGCGCGACGTCCGTCGGAACGATCTCCAGCGAGTACGCGTCGGGATCGGAGGCCATCGTCGCCATCCCGAGAGCGACGACCGACTCGAGCTCGTGCTCGGCGAGCCGGTCCGCGGCCTCGGGCGAGAGCGCCGACGTGTCGACGACGCGGAACGCGTCGAAGGTCTCGACCGGGACGCCCATCCCGGCGGAGAGGTACTCGGGGAGCCCGCGGAGCGCCGCGCCGCCGCCGCAGACGAGGACGCGGTCGACCTTGAGCCCGCTGAGCTTGACCTGCGTCTTGCAGAACATGATCGCGCTCTGCAGCAGCGACGTGATCTGCCCCGCCGCCGCCATGACCGTGCGCGTCGCCTTTTCGCCCTCGGCGTTTCGGTGGCGCACCCCGGGGGTCAGGTCGACGTGCTCGATCTTGACCTCCTCCGCGCTCGCCTCGGAGAACCCGAGCCGCTGGACGAGCGCATCGTCGAACAGACGCGAACCGCCGGAGAGGTTCCGGGCGAAGAGCAGGTCGGCGCCGCGCACGACGACGACGTCGGTCGTCTCGTGACCGATGTTCGCGAGGAGCACGGTCTCTTCCTGGACGACGCCGTACCGGACGTAGGCGTTGTAGAGCCCGATCGCTGCGGGCGAGAAGGCCTCCAGCGTGCCGCCTGCCCCCTCCAGCCCGTCCGACTGCTCGTCGAGCATCGACTCGCGGGCCATCGCGAGCAGCACGACGTCCTCGCCGTCGATCTCGGGCGGGCGCGGCAGGAGGTTGAAATCCGACGCGACCTCTGCGCCGGACTGGTCGCCGATCTCCTGGACCTCGAAGCGCATGAGGTTCCGGAGCTGCCAGTCCGGGACCTCCGGCACCCGCGTGTAGCGCACGTTGACGTCGCGCCCCGACACGGCGACGCGCGACGCGCCGAGCTTGAAGTCCGGCTGGAGCGAAGCCCATCCGGAGGCCGTGTCTCCGCGGTCGTTGTCACCGACCGCGAAGCCCGAGACGTGGAACGTCCCGCCCTTGTAGCTGCCGCGGATCGCGACCGCGGTCCGCGCTCCGACGTCGACGCCTGTGACCGTCTTCGCCATCAGCGGCTCCCTCCTTCGTCGTTCATGGGCGCGCCGTCTGCGCTCTCGTACTCCTCGAGCCGGCGCACGAGGTCCTCGGCCCCGAGGTCCTGCAGCACGGTCCGGATCCCGTCCAGGCGAACGCGCTCGTCGCGGTCGCGTCCCTCGTCGAGCTGCGCGAGCTCCGTGCGGATCACCGCGGCAAGCTCGTTCGACTTCTGGTCGATCTCACTGCCGGCGAAGCGCTCGGAGAGTTTCCCGGCGCGGGCGAGCTTCTCGCGGAACAGTCCCGCCAGCCCGAAGAAGCGTGCGCGCTCGATCTCGGACTCGAGAGCCCGCAGCGATTCGCGCCCCTCGGAGAGCAGCTCGCTCTGCGCCGTGGCGGCCTCGTCGACCAGCCTCTGGTCGAACGGGACGTCGCGCAGGAGCCTCGCCCAGGTGCGAAGCGCCGCGCCGGGATCTCCCGCGCGACGCTGGTTGCGCGCCTCGCCGGCGAGCCTCGCCGCGCGGGTGCGCTCTTCGCCGAACTCGACCTGGATCGTGATCGTGGTGCCGCTGGAGACCGTGCCGCGCACGACGAGGTCGTCCCCCGCCGGGCGCGCCGTCACGTCGACGGGCGCGTCGAACGCGATGCGAACGAGGGTCGCATCGCTCCCGACCAGGACGCTCGTCGCCGCAGCGCGATCGAACGACGTCCCGTGCGCGGCGTAGCCCTCGGCGCCGAGCGTCGCGACGCCGGCCTCGACGGCGGCCGATTCGGCGCGCAGCACGAGCTCGCCGGCCGCAGGGACCTGGGCGCGCACGCTGCCGCCGGAGCCGTCGACCGCGAGGTCGGCGGCGTCGAGTCCACCGTCCTTCGTCACGACTCGCAGCGAGGAGACGAGCACCCGGTCGAGCGACGACACGGCCAGTGCGCGCGTCGACGAACCGCCCGGACGGCCTCCGACGGGCGTCACAGTCCACTCGTCGTGGACGAACGGCGCGGGCGCGGCCTCGGCGCTGGAAACGAGCGCGACGTCGTCGACCTCGAGCGTCGCGGGAAGGACGTCGGAGTCGTCCTCGGTCGGGCGCGAGCGGCCGGAGCCCTCTGCGCGAACGACGACGCGGACCTCGTCCATCCCCGCGGGGGCGGTCCCCGCGAGGAGCACGGCGCTCCACTCCGATTCGGGCGCGGAGGGGTCGGACCACACCGTCGACACGGCCGACCCATCTCGCGACGAGAAGCGCAGGCCGAGGCGCAGGAGCGCCTCGGCGTCACCCCTTGCGTACGCGGTCACCTCGACCGCGCGCGCGGATTTGCCGATCGTGACCGGCTCCGACTCGAGCTGCGCGAACTCGCCGCCGAAGACCTCGGCGACGACGCCCAGGCGACCACTGCGCCTGGCCGAGCCCGTCGGGTCGAACGTCGCGGGCGCAGACTCGTCGAGGGTCCAAGCATCGCTGGACTCGAACGAGTAGCCCGCGCGCAGGAGTTCGCCGGCGGGCGGGGTGAGGGGAGTGCTCGCGGCGACGCGCCGCCCTCCGCCGCTGTCGCGCTGGCCGAGCCACCACCAGGCGGCACCGCCGGCCGCCGCGAGCGCGACGATGAGAAGCGGGCCGAGCCGCGACGACTTCCGCGACCGGGCCAGGTCCTCGGCCGTGATCTCCAGCGAGTCCTCGCGCGGCTGCACGCGGGTCTGCGCGAGGTCGTCCGCTTCGACGGCCGCGCGGCTGACCGGGACGGGCACGGGCTCCTCCAGCACGATGTCGCCCGCGTCGGCGACCCCGTCGCCGCCGCGCCGCGCGTCGAGCAGCGTGAATTCGACCGCGCCGAGGATGAACTCGTCGAGGTGGTCGAGGTTCGCCTCGCGGATGCGATCCCCCCCCACCAGCGTTCCGTTCGTGCTCCCGAGGTCACGGATCTCGACGCCGGACTCGCCGACGATGATCTCGGCGTGACGGCCGGAGACGGACGGGTCGGTGACCTGGAGGGAGTTCCCCGGCTTCCGGCCGATCGTGAAGGTCTTGCCGCCGCCGCCCGAGCCGGCGAAGACGGGGAGGGGGACGACTTCGCCGCGGCGCTCACCGGATTCGAAGCGCAGGGCGTAATGAAGCTCCATAGAGGCGTGACGGAGGGGCGCGGTGGGACGAATCCGCGGGGAGGGGGAGAGAGCGTAGCCCCAGCGGGGCCACAGGTTACCGCGCCTATCGCCCGCGCTCACGCGATCCGGCGCGTCGACCGGGCGCGCCTTCGATCGGGACGCTCGTCCGTGGACGCGCGTTCCCTCGATTCGGGTCCGGCCAGGGACCTCGATCCCGCAGGGAGACCCAGCGGTCGGCCGCGATGACGACGTGGTCGAGCAGCGGGACGCCCAGGAGCGCGCCCGCGTCGACGAGCCGCTCCGTCACCGCCCGATCCGCGCTGCTCGGCGTCGGATCGCCCGAGGGGTGGTTGTGGGCGACGACGAGCGCCGAGCCGCGGAGCCGAAGGACCGGCGCGAAGACCTCTCGCGGGTGGACCGGGGCGGCGTCGATCGTCCCCCGCCCCACCTCGAACGACTCGATCAGGCGGCGGCGCGTGTCGAGGACCAGCGCGTGGAACGTCTCGACCTCCAGGCCCCGTAGGCGCGGCGCGAGGTACCGCGCCACGTCCACCGGCCGGACGAGAGCGGGTCGATCCTCGATCCGCGCCCGCTCCGCGTGCCGCCCGAGGGCGAAGGCCGCATCGAGCTGCGCGGCCTGACGCGGGGTCAGGCCGCACTCGCCGACGAGCGTCGCAGAGCCCATGCGGGACAGCACCGCGAGGCCGAACCTCTCGAACGCCCTCGAGAGCGCGCGGCGGCGTGCGCCGGAGGGTTCGCCGCAAGCGGCGAAGAGGTCGCGTCGAATACGCGCGTCGGCCCGCGGGTCCACCCAGCCAACAACCACCCCCCAGCGCGCGGGGTGCGGCCCAT
>JBCCSK010000264.1:0-8775 GCA_039200205.1 Planctomycetota bacterium | reverse complement strand
GGTCGTGGTCGTCCGCGCGCGTCTGGGGGGGGTCGACGGTGCGGGGCGCCGGGGGGTAGCCGGGCCGCCCGGTCGTGCGCACGGGGGTGTGGGGGGGGTGGGCCCGGAGCTGGGCCGCCCCCCGCGCGGCCGTCGACTCCAGGTCGCCGAGGTCCCAGCCCTTGATCTCGACGGCGACCGCGGAATCGAGCGCGAACGGCGTCGGACGCCGCACGTCGACCATCTCCATCTCGGGGAACTCCGACACGAGCGTCCGGACCTCGCCGATCACCGCCTCCTCGGCGTCCGCGCCGTTCCCGTCGGCGAGGCGCACGGTGAGGCGGGCGGTGTGCTCACCCTCGATGTCGCGGGTCAGCGTGTCGGCCTCGACGCCGACGGTCAGCGCGGTCACGTCGACGCGATCGAGCCGCGCGACCTCGCGGTCGAGGGCGGTGTAGACGCCCTCCGAATCCTCGATGGGCGTGCCGACGGGCAGCGCGAGGAACGCCGTGAACTCGCCCTGGTGGACCTCGGGGATGAGCTCGAGCCCGAGCGTCTTGGCGCGCTCGTACGCGTACCAGCCGAGCGCGGCGGTCGCGCCGATCACGACGATCGGCAGCGCGAGAGCCGCGCGCAGGACGTGGGGGTAGACGCCGTCGACGGCGCGCCAGAGCGCGTCGAAGACGAGGCGGATCGGCAGGGTGACGACGTAGACGACGGCGCCGACCGCGATCCCGATCGCCTTGAGCGCGCGCAGCGCGAGGAACGCGAGCAGCATCGCCGTGCCGCGCACGAACCCGACGACCATCGCGAGCAAGCCCTCGTCCCGGCGCGCGGTGTAGAAGCTCCGGAAGAAGCCGCGCTCCTGGCGCGCGCGGTCCGTCTCGCTCAGCTCGACCGGGACGCCGGCCAGCGCCGACCGCGAGGCGAGCATCGGGATGAAGAGCAGCGCGACGAGGAGCGAGACGAGCAGCGACGAGACGACCGTCACCGCCTGGTCGCCAAAGATCTGACCCGCGATCCCCTCGACGAAGACGATGGGGGCGAAGACGGACACGGTCGTCAGCGTCGATGCCGTGATCGCGCCGGCGACCTCCGACACGCCGCGCACGGCGGCGCGCGCGATCCCATCGCCCTCCTCCCGGCAGCGCGTGATCGACTCGATGACGACGATCGCGTTGTCGACGAGCATCCCGACGCCGAGCGCGAGCCCGCCGAGCGACATGATGTTCAGCGACACGTCGAGCAGGAACATCGGCGCGAACGTCACGATCACCGAGATCGGGATCGCGAGCGCGATGATCAGCGTCTGGGACACGCGGCGCAGGAACAGCCACATCACGACGACGGCAAACAGGGCGCCGAGCACCGCGGACTGCTTGACCTCCTCGACGGCGTCGGCGATGAACGTCGACTGGTCCGACAGCAGCTCCAGCGTCGCCTCGTCCCGGAGGTTCCAGCCGAGGAAGGCGAGCTTCCGCCGGTCCGACCACTCGACGTCCTCGACGTCCTTGCCCTCGTACTTCTGCGCGAGCTCCGCCTGTTCCGGCGTGCCGAGGACCGCGGCCCGCACGCGATCGGCGACGTCGACGATGTTCGCTCCGGCCTCGCGGTAGATCGCGACCTCGACCGCCTCGCGCCCGTCGAGCTTCGTGACGACCTCGCGCTCGGCGTGGGTGCGATCGACGACGGCCACGTCGCGCACGCGCACGATGGCATCGCCGACGGGCGCGATCGCGAGGTCGCGGATCTCCTCGACGCTCTCGAACTCGTTGAGAGTGCGGACGAGGTAGTCGGTCGACCCTTCGCGGATCACGCCGCCCGACGCGTTCAGGTTCTCCTGGGCGAGCCGCTGCCCGATCACGTTCGGATCGAGGTCCAGCGCCGCCATCCGGAAGGGATCGACGCGGACGCGGATCTCCTCCTCCATGCCGCCCCGCACCTGGACGGCGGCGACGCCGCGGATGCCCTCGAGGTCGCGCTTGATGCGCCGCTCCGCGAGCCAGCGGAGCCTGATGAGCGTCTCCTCGTCGTCCGCCTCACTCCCGGCCGGCGGCGCCACGCCGAACCGCAGGATCGGATCGAGGTTCGGGTCGTAGCGCAGGATCAGGGGCTTCTCGGCGTCGGCCGGCAGGAACACGCCGTCGATCCGGTCGCGCACCTCCTGCACGGCGAACGTCATCTGCGTGCCCCAGTCGAATTCCAGCAGCACGTCGCTCGTGCCCGCGCGACTGATCGAGGTGGTCTCGACCAGGTTCGGCAGCGTCGCGAGCGCCTCCTGGAGCCGGACGGAGATGCGGTCCTCGACGTCCTCCGGCGCGGCGCCCGGAAAGCTCGTCCGCACCGTCAGCGTCGGGTAGCTGATCTCGGGCAGGAGGTCGACGGGCAGCTTCGCGAACGACACGGCGCCGAAGACCGCCAGCGCGAGCATCAGCATCGTGATCGCGACGGGTCGCGTCGCGACGAACGCGAGCGCGCCCTGGGCCGCCAGCGCCGAGCTGCCGGCAGCGGCTCCGCCGTCTTCGATGTCCTCAGGCGCCATCGTCGTCGGCGTCGTCTTCCGCGGCCTCCGCGCTGGCGCCAGCGCTGACCCACGGCGACGGGTCGACGCGATCGCCATCCTCGAGGTCCCGGTTGCCGACCACGACGACGTTCGCGTTCGCGGAGAGCGCGCCGGCCTCCTCGGGGATCACCTCGACGAAGTCGTCGTCGGAGAATCCCTCGTCGACGGCGATGCGTCGGCCGACGCCGTCGTCGACGACGAAGACGAAGTAGCTGTCGCCCTCTCGCAGCATCGCGCGCTTCGGCACGACGAGCGCGTTCGGGTGACGCTCGGTGACGATGCGCACGCGCAGCAGCATGCCGGGGAGCACGGGGAGGCGCGCGTCGTCCTCGCCGGGCTGTTCGACGCCGATCGTGACGCGGAACTGGCCCGAGGCGGGGTCGATCGTCGGGCTGACGAACCGGATGCGGCCCGCGTATCGAGCGCCGGGCAGCGCCTCCGGCGCGATCTCGATGTCGAGCGGAGCGGCGTCGCCCGCGTCGTAGCCGGAGGCCTGCTGCGCGCGCGCCTCGGCGTCGCGGAAGAACGTGAGCTCGCGCTGGGGGCGGGAGACGACGGCGCGCACGTTCTCGGGGTCGGTCAGGACGTAGACCGACGCCGCGTTCGACACGAGGTCGCCGATCCGCACGTCGCGCCGGGCGATGACGCCGTCGAAAGGCGCCTCGACCTTGGCGAACGAAAGGTCGAGCTCGGCGCGGGCGACCTGCAGCTCGGCCCGCTCGATCGCGATCTGCTGCGTCGCGAGCGCCGCCTCGGCCTTCTTCTCCGCAAGACGCAGCGCATCGAGGTCCGCCTGGTTGGTCGCCACGGACAGGCGCAGGAGGTCGAGCTCGTTGCGCGAGATGACGGCCGCCGCGTCCTCCTTGCGCTCGAGCTCGCGCTTCGACTGGTCGAACGTCAGCTCGGACGCGACGACGCGCGCCTTCGACTCGCCGACGGTCAGCTCGAGGTTGCGCAGCGCGTCCTGGGCTTCGCGCAGCGCGATCTTCGCCTCGCCGAGAGCCGCCTCGAGCTCGCGCGGGTCGATCTCCATCAGGACCTCGCCGGTCTTGACGCGGTCGCCCTCCTCCGCGTGAATCGCGACGACGACGCCCGAGCTGCGGGGGAACAGCTCGATCTCCGTCTCGGACTCGGCGTTCACCGTCGTCTCGATCTCGCGGACCATCTCGCGCTGCTCCAGCGGCGAGGTCAGGACCCGGGTGGCGGCGACGCGTTCGAGGCCCGCGAACTCCGGCTCTTCTCCTGCGTCAGCGACGCCGTCGGGCACGTCGCTCGCGCCGGGCGCGCAGGCGAGCGCCGCCGCGCACGCCAGCGCGGCGAACGCGCGGTCGAGGCGAGGCATCGGGCCACTGGGGGCGGATCGGGTCATTCGGCGTCGTGGATCGGGCGAAGGCGGGAGAGGCGTCGGGGGAGGCGGCGCGGGTAGACTCCCGCCCATGCGCAGCGCGGCGCGGAACGTTGTCCTCCACGTCGGATCTTCCCGCCGGGGTGCGCGCTGCGCGGAGGACGGCTTGCACGCCGCGACCGTCGCGCCCCAGTGTCACTTCGGCGTTCGCTCGACCCCCCGGCCCGGGCGGAAAAACGTCTGTAACGCGGCCGGAAGGAGACGTTCCGTGCCCGCTCCTCGCCCCGAGGTCGCCCGTTGACCGACTCCTCGTCCGCGATGGGCCCGCGCTCGCCCCTCCGGCCCGCCGCGCGGTTCGCCTGCGTCGCTCTCACCTGGGGACTCATCGCCCTCGCCCAGCCCGGGGTCCTGCGCCCCGACGGGTTCGGGCACCTCGGCTTCCTCGCGATCGGCGCCTGGGCCTGGGCCGCCCGCCGGCCTGGCAGACGCGCGTTCCTCGTCGAATGGGCCGGCCATTCGCTGGGCCTCGCGTCGGTCTTCGCCTGGATGATCGAGTTCATGCCGGCGATCCTCGCGCCGATGTCGATCGTCCCGGCCCTCTACCCGGCGCTGGCCGGAGTCCTCCTCCGGCGCGCGGGCGCCTGGCCCCTGGCGCTCCTTGCACCGGCCGCCTGGGTCGCGGCCGAGGTCGTCCGCTGGACCCTGCCCGTCCCGCTCTCGTTCGGCTGGTTTCGGCTCGGGCTCCTCGCGCACGACACGCACTGGCTCGTGGGCTCGGCCGCCTGGTTCGGGACCTGGGGACTCTCCTGGGCGCTGGCGGCCATGGGCGGGTTGTCGGCGGACGCCGTCGAGGCCTTCCGGCGCTCGTCGTGGCCGCGCGGACCGCTCCTCGCGAGCCTCGCCTTCGGCCTCGGTCCCGTCGCGGCGCTGACCGTCCTCTCCGCCCTCCCGCTGGAGAAGTACGAGGACGGCCCCGACGTGCTCGTCGTCCAGACCGGGATCGAGCAGGAGGTGAAGGCCGCCCGACGCGATCCGCTGGAGGACCTCTTCGTCCCGCAGGTGTCGCGGACGCTGGAGGCGATCCACGCGCTCGACGACTCCGGCGCGCCGCTCCCGCCGCCCGACGTCGTCATGTGGGGGGAGACCTTCCTCCCCGGCAAGCTCGCTCCGCCGGCCGTCGTCGAGGCGTACCGCCGGGGAGCGCGGCCCGCCGAGTGGGCCCTCTCGCGACCGCTCGCGTCGCGCGAGATCGAGTTCATGGACCTGTACGCCCGGGACCTCGCCGGCGCGCTCCTGGGCACGAGCACGATGCGTGCGCTCAGCCCCCCGATCTGGCGCCGCCTGTTCGAGCGCGACCCGCCGGTGGAGTGGGCGGACCGGGTGGCGGCGGGGGAGCGGCTGCTCCCGCTCGGGACCTCGTTCCTGTCCGGCGTGGAGGCCTGGACGGTCGTGCGCGAGGACGACGGCAAGGAGGCGCTCCGCAGCCTGAACGGCGTCGTCGTGTGGGCACCGGACGGCTCGACGAGCGAGATCGCGGCGAAGGTCCACGTCGTCCCCGGCGGCGAGACCGGCGAGCCGCTGCGCTGGTTCCCGTTCGTGCTCGACGCGATCCGCAGGGTCGCGAGCGCGATCCCCGACTTCGTCCCCGCCGAGGAGACGGCGATCCTGAAGCTGCCCGCCCGCGACGGCGAGGCCTACAGCGCGGGCATCGCGGTCTGCTACGACAACGCGTTCGACGACGTCTTTGCGGCGCCGATCCAGCGCGACCCCGTCGACCTCTTCGTCGTCGTGAGCAACGAGGCCTGGTACGGCGCGAGCGCCGAGATGGATCACATGCTCGCGTTCACGCGGATCGCCGCGGCCGCGGCGCAGCGCTCGATCGTCCGCGCGACCAACTCGGGCATCTCGGCGATCGTCGGGCCCGACGGCCGCGTGCGCGATCTGCTCCAGGCGCCGGACGGCCGCCGGAAGATGATCGCGGGGACGCTCCGCGGGCGCGTTCCGGTGCCCGCATCGGCGGGCAGCGCGCGGATCACCTTCTTCGCGTCGACGCACGCGGCCCAGCCGGCGGCGTGGGGGGGGCTCGGTCTCCTGATCCTCCTGGCAGGTGCTGCCCTCCGCGGGCGCGGGACGGCCCGCGGGGCGGAATCGCGGGAGTCGATCGGTAACCGCGCCGCGGATCTGCCGTAGTCGGCGGACCCGGACGATTCCCCGGCGAGTGCGTCTCGCTTTGACCCCTCGCTTGACCCTCTCCGGCGGTCGCCTCTACACTCCGGCGCCCCCAATCCTGCGCTCACGCGCACGCGGGGATTCGTTCTCCACCCCCAGCCCCCTCCCCCCTCCTTCCTCCCGGCGCCTCTCGCGGTTCTCCAGCGACCTGCAGAGCACCTGGACTCGAGTTTCGACCGCGCAGCGCGTCCTCCCGACCCCGACCGATCGCATCCCGCGATCCTTCGAGGAACGGCGGTCCCGCAGTCGGATCCCGACACTCAGCGGACTCCACCGAGTTCCACTCCACGAGCCAACGTCATGAGCCCGATCGGACGGATCTTCGTCGTCATCAACCTCGTTCTCTCCGCCGCCTTCCTCGGATTTGCGGCGAACAACCTCGCTTCGGCCCAGAAGTATCGGACGCAGTTCGATCAGAAGGTGGCCGAGCTCTCTCGCGTCGAGCGAAGCCTCGGCGACCAGATCGGCCAGCTCGACGCGCGCGTCCAGGAGGAAGTCCGCATGCGGACGGACGTCAAGAACGTCAAGGACCGCCTCGAGAGCGACAAGACCGCCCTCGAGCAGGAGCTTGCCGCCACGAAGGACGAGCTCGGGACGTTCAAAACGAGCATGAGCAACATCGACTCGCAGCTCGGGGACATGACCTCGCGCCTCGAGGACATGGCGAGCAAGGTCGCGGAGGCGCAGACGAACATGCGCGACGCGATCGAGGCCAAGCGTGACGCCCAGGCGGCGCAGACCGCGGCGGAAACCGAGAATGCGGGCCTCAAGGACACGGTCAACCAGCTCCGCTCCGACGTCGCGACGCTGGAGCGGAACCTGAACACCGAGACCAACCGCGCGTCCGACCTCGACACCGCGCTCAAGACGCTCCAGGCGCAGACCGGCGTCTCGCTCGCCGGCGTCAAGGCCGTCCCGAAGATCGACGGGGCCGTCCTCCAGTACGACTCGGAGCTGAAGCTCGTCCACATCAACCGCGGTCAGAACGACCAGGTCGAGCGTGGCTTCGTCTTCGACATCTTCGCGAACGGTATCTACAAGGGCCAGGCGCGCGTCGAGGTGGTCAACCCCGGCACCTGCACCGCCTTCGTGACGAGCTCGATCTCCGGGACCCAGATCCGCCAGGGCGACCGCGTGTCGACCCAGATCTGATCTCCCTTCCGATTCACCCTTCGCTAAACGACGGAGATCGCCCCATGGCACGTTCCAACGGTCGTTCCGGGGGTGGCCGCCGGATTTGTGGGGGCGGGGGGGGGGGCCGCGCCGCCGCAGCGCCGGTCGAAGTCGAAGTCGTCGAGGAAGAGTCCGGGCTCGGGTTCGAGGCCGGCGTGGCGATCGTCACGACCATCATCCTCCTGGTCGCGTTCCTGATGGTCGACTACGACCGCGGCGCGAACTACGGCGAAGGCCTGCTCTTCAAGGGCAAGTACGGGGTCACGGACGAGGTGCCGGCGCTCCCCGCACCCGCCGCCGACACGTCGGACGACGAGAGCTCGGACGAGTAGCCCTCGCCCGTCTCCCCGGGGCCCCGACGCCCCCTCGCGAGCCCGCAGCGCCCCCCGCGCCGCGGGCTCGCTGCGTGAAAGGACGTTCCAGCGCAGTTGAGTTGTTGAATGGGCCCCTCCGGTCCTTCAGACTCCGGTCGGAGGCGTCACCGCGGTTGAGGGGCCGCGCCGCCATTCCCCGACGCCGCGCCGTCGGTCACCGCACACGATCCATGAGGCCGATTCCGACATCCGGGCCGTCGCTCCGACGGTTCGTTCCGCAGGGCGATCCCCGCCCGCGCCCCGACCGCCTCGGACCCGCCGACGGACGTCTCGACGGGGCCGGCGCTGCGAAGGGGGCAGAGCGTTGAGCCTCTTCAAGCCGATGGAGTGGGCGTTCGGTCATCTCTCCACCGACATGGGGATCGACCTCGGCACGGCGAACACCCTCGTTTGCACGCGCGGCCGCGGGATCATCCTCAACGAGCCCAGCGTCGTGGCCGTCAAGAAGGGCACGAACGAGGTGCTGCTCGACGGGATGGCCGTCGGCAACACGGCCAAGGAGATGCTCGGACGTACGCCGGGCTCGATCCAGGCGATCCGGCCGCTGAAGCACGGCGTCATCGCCGACTTCGACGTGACGGAGAAGATGCTCCGCTACTTCATCACGAAGGTCCACGACGGCCGTCACTGGGTGAAGCCGCAGGTCGTCATCGCCGTGCCCGTCGGCATCACGGCGGTCGAGCGGCGCGCCGTGATCCACTCCGCCGAGCGCGCGGGAGCGCGCCGCGTCTTCCTGATCGACGAGCCCATGGCGGCCGGCATCGGCTGCGACATGCCCGTCACCGAGGCGCGCGGCTCTCTCATCGTCGACATTGGCGGTGGCACGACGGAGATCGCGGTGCTCTCGCTTGCGGGCGCCGTCGTTTCGACGTCTCTGCGTATTGCGGGCGACGAGATGGACGAGGCGATCCTCAACCACCTGCGCCGCCACCACAACCTCCTGATCGGCGAGCAGTCGGCCGAGCGGATCAAGCTCACCATCGGCTCCGCATGGCCGATGGAGCAAGAGCTCTCGATGGAGGTCAAAGGCCGCGACTCGGTGCAGGGTCTTCCGCGCCGCACAACCGTGACGTCGATCGAGATTCGCGAGGCGTTAAGCCACCCGGTCCGTC
>JBCCSK010000263.1:0-8839 GCA_039200205.1 Planctomycetota bacterium | reverse complement strand
GGGGGCCCCCCGGGGGGGGCGCCCGCCCCCCCGGGGCCGAGCGTCGTCGCGACGATCCCGATCGGGGCCGGCGTGTTCACGTCGGCGGGATCGCGTTCGGTCGGGGGCTCTTCGGTGGCGGCGGGCTCGGTCGGAGCTTCGTCGGCCGTCACGAGGCTCGACTCGACGTCGAGGATCGTCGGCGTCGGCGGCATCACCGACTCCTCGGGATCGGGCGCCTCGCCCTCGGGAGCCTCCGCCGCGCCGCCGCCGGCGGCGAGCACGCGCCCTGCGATGCTCACCTCCTGACCGCCCGGAGTGTCCGACGAGGACTCCGCGCGCGCGGCCTTGGCCAGCAGCTCGGCGACCGACTCCATGTCGCTCTCCGCGATCTCCTCCAGCGTCTCGCGCGCCTCCGCCCAGCGCTCCAGCGTGTTCGCGTCGACCTCGTCGTTGCGGGCGGCGTCGCCGAGGAGCTCGGCGCCCTCGGAGACGACGGCCTGGAGGCGCGCGCGGTTCATACGCTCCGCGCGAGCCTGGCTCTCCAGGCGGCGCTGCGCCTCCGGTGCGGCGAGCTCCGCGTCCTTGAGCGCGAGGAGTGCCTCGTTCTCCGCGAGGAGCTCGAGCTCGTGGTCGCGTACCTCGGCCGCGCGCTGCAGCAGGCCCTCGAACCGCTCCGAGACCCAGGCGAGGTGATCCTCGCTGGTCATGATCCGGACCAGGACCGGCGAGGAGTAGGCGCGCTCGCGACCGGGCAGCGCGTCCATCGCCCAGGCGCGCACGAGGTACGAGCCCGCCCCGAGCCCGACCTCTTCGGGGCGCAGGGCGGCGAGCGCCTCGACGTGGTCCGCGTCGGGCGCCGAAGAGAGGAGCAGCCGATCGCCGAGCGAGCGCGGCACGTCGCCGATCTGCCGCGCCGGCTCGAACCACTCCAGCCCGACGCTGCGCACCCCGAAGTCGTCGGACGCGATCACGTCGAACGTCAGCACGTTCGACGCGAGCTGCACGACCTCGGGAGCGACGCCGGAGGCCGTGACGATTGGCGCTTCGTCGGAGAGCGCGCGCAGGCGCACCTGGAAGGGAGCGTGACCGTCGAGTCCCAAGACGTCGGTCCATTCGAACGCGACGCTCGCGCCTTCGTCGCTCGATAGCGGCTCGGGATCCGAGTTCAGCTTCGCGCCGCTCGGCGCGACGTCCGTGGCGTTCGCGGCTTCGCCGCCCTCGAAGCGGAGCGTTCGTCGGGCGCTCGCGAGGTCTCGGCTCAGCTCCAGGTCGAAGGCCACCCGGCTCCCCTCCACCGCAGCGAGAGCTCCACCCCGCACGTCGACGTGAACGGGCGCGCCGAGATCGAGGTAGTCGGGCAGATGGACGGCCGCCGTCGCGTCGACCACCTCGGGTCGCTCGGTCGGGACCAGCGTCACGGACTCGCGCACGTCGCCGACAACCAGGAGGCCGCTCCGCTCGGCGCCGAGCGGCGGCACGCGCAGGCGGTAGGAGTCCCCCTCTCGCTCGGCCGCGAGCTGCACGCGCCCGAGGCGGAGCTCGGCGACGTCTGGGCGCCGACGCGACTCGTCCGCGAGGCGGAGGACCACGTCGGACTCCTCCTGAACGGGCACGACCCAGTCCGAGCGAAGCCCCTCCAGTCGCGCGAACGTGAACCGCGGAACGTCTGCGAACGGAAGCGCCCAGCGGAGAAGCGCGTTGCCGGCGACCTCGGGGGCGAGGACCACGACCGCG
This sequence comes from Planctomycetota bacterium, assembly GCA_039200205.1. Classification (GTDB taxonomy): domain Bacteria; phylum Planctomycetota; class UBA1135; order UBA1135; genus Saltatorellus. The sequence goes on along the minus strand of JBCCSK010000263.1, from coordinate 7,123 downwards.
GCGGTCGCGAGCGCCGGAACGACGAGCAGGCGCCCGAAGAGGGCGTGCCGCGAGCGCGGCTGCGCGTGGTCGAGCGCGCGCTCGCCGAGCTCGCTCTCTCCGCGGACGATCGCGGCCCGCACGAGGCCCGGACTGCGCGCGAACTCCTCCGCGTCCGTCGAGAGCTCGAGGACGCCGAGCAGTCGATCGCCGAGAAGAGGATCGCGCACCTCGACCTCGCGCGCGACGTCGCGCAGGTCGCGGTGACGCAGGACCCAGCGATGGAGAGCGCGCGGGATCACCACGGCGGCGGCGGCGACAGCGACGAGGACGAGCGCGGCTCGAACGGCGGCGGGAACGTCGACGACCCGGTCGAGGCCGAGCGCGACGAGGTACGACGTCAGCGCGACGAGGACGACGAGGCCGATCGCCTCCGCGACCTTGCGTCGCCGAAGCTCGTCGCGAAAGGCCGCGAGCGACGCGTGGATCCGCTCGGGCGCGGGCGGCAGCTCGATGCGATCCTCCATGGCGCGACCGCCATTAGACCCTTCCCGCGACCTTCCTCCCGATCCAAAGCGCCGCCATCAGGAGGACCGCGCACAACCCGAACAATGGGTGTCCCCAGATGCGCACGCGCGTGACGACGGGGGCGGGCTCCGGCAGCTCGGCGAGTCGCTCCGCGAGGCGCTCCGGCTCGACCGCGTCGAGGGCCGACCCGCGCGAGAGGCGCGCGATCTCGTCCATGACGTCCGGCCGCGCCGCCCGCCCGATCTCCTCCAGGGGGCGAGCGATCACGGGGATCTCGGCAGCGAGCGTCGCGCCCGTCTCCTCGCACGTCAGAGCGAGCGTGTGTCGCCCTCCTTCGGTTGGACGGAACGCCGCGGTGTAGAGCCCCCACGCTCCGCTCCCGACCTCGTCCCCGCTCGCCGCCGGCTCGAACGCGAGCCGCTCGACGTCCCCCGACGGTGATTGAACGCGAGCGCGCACGGTCGCCCCCTCGACGGGCGCACCGAGCTCGTCCATGACGTTCGCGTGGAGCGCGATCGTCGTCCGCGCGAGGGGCCTGTCGGGCGCGAAGTAGAGCCGCATCGACTCGCCGACGTTCATGTTCCGCTGGTACGCCATCCAGCGGATGACCTGCCCCCAGAAGCGGTAGTGGTAGAGGTCCTCGTAGCCCTCGCGCCAGCGCCACGCGCCGTCCGTCCCCATGAAAAGGACCTTGCCCGTCCTCGCGGTTCGCGTCACGAGCAGCGGGCGACGCCCGTAGCTCGTCTCGGCGTCGCGGTGCACGGCGAGGACCTGGGCTCCGGCGCGCGCACGCACGGAGGGCGCGTACCACTGGAAGCCCGGGAGGTCGCCCCACAGCCGCGCGTTGTCACCCTCGTCAGGCAGCAATCGCGTCAGCGAGCTCGCACGACCCGCCTCGGTCAGGACGAGCTGGGAGCGAGCCGTGCCGCCGATCCCGTTCGGGCTGCCCGCGTCGAGATCGACCGGGTAGAGGTCGCCGAGCGCCGTGGCCGTGAGCTCGAGATGACCGCCCCCGAGCCCGGGCATCAGGATCAGCCCGCTCGCCTGCTCGCGAACGAGGCCGGCGATCCACCCGCACTGCTCGTCGGTGAGGCCGTCCTCGCCGATGCCGACGTCGCCGAGGAACACGACGTCGTAGTCGCTGAGCTCGTCCTTTGTCGGGAACGCGTCGAGGTAGTGCGGCCCGCCCCCGACGTCGTCGAGGTCCGGGTGCGTCAGGTAGCAGTCGACGCGAACGCCGGGATCGCGCGCGAGCGCGTTCCGGAGGTACCGGTACTCCCAGCGCGGGACGCTCTCGACGAGCAGGACCTCGATCGACTCCTCGCGCGCATCGATCTCGAACGTCCGCACGTTGTTCTCGGCGTCGAGCTCCCCCTCGACCTCTTCGACCTCGACGGTGAGCGTGAAGCGGCCGGCCTCGGTCGGACGGTACTCGACCGTCTCGGCGACCCCGCGGCGCGCGGGAAGCGTGATCGAGCGCGTCTCGACGACCCCGCTCTCGTCGGTGAGGGACAGGGTCGTCGAGACGTCGCGCGGCATCGCGCTGTCGATCGCGATCGGGATCTCGACCGGCCGCCCGACGACGGCGAACGTCGGCGGATCGACCGGAGCGAGCGCGACGTCGGGGAGACGGCTCGGACTGCCGACGGACGCCGTGAAGATCGGAACGCCGGCGAGCCGGTAGCGAACGGCGACGTCGTACGGGCTCTCGCCCTCGTTCCAGTCGCCGTCGGACAGCAGCACGACGGCGCGCACCGAGTCATCCCCGAGCAGCCGGGCGAGCGGCGCCGCGAGATCGGTCCCCCGCTCTCTTGCCTCGTCGTCGCCGAACGCGTCGGAGGTCGGGGTCGCGACGAGCTCGAAGCGGCCGACGACCGCCCCCGCGGCGTCGAGCTGCCGCTGGACCTCCTCGCGCCGCGATCGCGCGCCGTCGCCGCCTCCGACGTCGCGCGTGTCCATGCTGCGCGAATCGTCCCAGAGCAGCGCGACGATCGGGTCCTCGTCGGGAACCTCGGCGCGAACCCACTCGGGTCCGGCGAGCGCCGTGAGGACGAGCACGACGAGCGCGAAGCGCACCAGCTCGACGAAGAGGATCGACGAACGTCGGTCGCTTCGCAGCCACGCGCGAACTCCGAGCGCAGCGACGGCCGCGAGCACGAGGCCGGCGGTCCATACGAATCCGGGGCCGCCGCTCTGGAACCGGAGCGCGGCGTCGAAGGAGGCGATGGCGTTCACGGCGACTCTCCTCCGCGCGGCGCGGAACCCTCGCTCCATCCGAGGAGCTGCTCGCCGATCAGCGCGACCAGGACCATGGCGAGGACGAGCCGCCAGATCTCCTCGACGAGGCCGCCGTCGTCCTCGCCCTCCGCGTCCGCGACGACGACGTCGACCTCGCCGAAGACCGCGCGCAGCGCGGCCGGGTCTTCGAGCGGCGAGGCGTCCTCGGTGTCGGGGCGGTTCAGCGCGACGAACGCGTCATCGTTCCGGAGAACGCCGCCGCGAAGGCCGCGGTCCGCCGGGGGCGTGTCCTGTGACAGCGGATCGGCGGCGCGCCACTCCCCCGACTGCCAGCGCGAGTCCGGGCCGGTCGTGCGCTGCGTCTCCGAGCCTCGCTGCTGGAGGGCCTCCTCGAGCGCGCGGCGAACCACGGCGACGAGCACGACGCCCTGGGACGCGAGGTCGGACGAGTCGGGCGTCGGCAGCACGCCGAGGAAGTAGACGCCGCCCCGCGGCGTCACGGCGCGCGAGAGCAGCGGCGCGCCGCTCTCCAGCGACGCGAGCGCGATCGTCGCGCGACCGGCGTCCGCGTCCTCGACGATGGAGCAGGTGCGACGCAGCTCCAGCTCGCCGACCGGAAGCGGCGTGCCATCCTCGCCATCGCGCAGGAGGTCGTCATCGGTCCGCCACGTCGCGGCGACGGTTGGCGCGTCCGACGAACGCCACGCGCCCCAGCCGAGTCCGGCGAAGGTGCGGTTCGACGGGGTCTCGGGCGGGAGGAACAGGACGACGCCGCCGTCGGCGACGAAGTCCTCGAGCGTCGCTCTCGCCGCGTCGCCGGGGAGCGGCCCCTGCCAGACGACGAGCGCCGCACCGGTCGCGTCCAGGTCGGATCGCCGGACGTCGACGGCGCGCGTGGCGTGCTCCGACGACGGGTCGATGGGAGAGGCGGCGGCGATCGAGACGACCCTCTCGACGTCGGAGCGCTCGCAGGCGACGAGCGTCTCCAGCGTCGAATCGCCGCCGTAGACGAACCAGTAGCGATCGTCGGCGGGTCGCGCGTCCCCGACCAGTGCGACGGAGCCGAAGCCGGACGTCGCCTGCGCGTCGACGGGGACGCGGTGGCCGACGAGGCGCGCCTCGCGTCCGACGAGCTCGACGTCGACGGACGACCGGGCGCCCGCGACCTCGATCGCGAGGGGGACGACGAGTCCATCGCCGAGCGCGGGCTCTTCGGCGCGCGTGACGACGACGTCGAGCACGAGTTCGGAGGTGCCGGCGCCGACCTCGTGACGCGCGCGCTCCACGCGCACGGAGAGGTTGTCCGGCCTCCGGCTCGTATCGAGGTCGAGTCGGACGCGCGCACCCGCCGGCGCGCTCGCCAGCGCCTCGACGATCGGAGCCCAGCGGCCGTCGTCGGGCCTCCAGTCGCTGATCTGACCGTCGGAGACGAGCCAGATCTCCGCGCGTCCGGACGCGCTCTCCGCGAGGTGGGTCAGTGCCGTCTCGGCCGCCGCGACGATGCTCGCTGGCGCTTCCGTCGCTCCGCCGGCGGCGAGCTCGGCGAGTCCCGTCGGCCCCTCGAGTCGGAGGGCGACGTCGGGACGGACCCCGTCGACCGCGACGATCTCCGTCGGCGCGAGGGCCTCGAGCGCGGGCACGATGCGGCCGAGCGCGAGGTCGAGCTTGGACTCGGGGCCGGGGCCGGGCGCTTCGCCCATGCTGGCCGAACGATCGAGGATCACGACCACTGCGTCGACGCGCTCCCCCGCGAGCCAACCGACCCAGCCGCCGGCGAGCGGCCGGCCGAGCGTGAGGATGAGCCCGAGAACGGCGAGGACGCGCGCGACGAGCAGGAGGATCTCGCGCAGCCGCTGGCGGCCGCGCGACGAGCGGCTGCCCTCGAGCAGGAACATCATCGCCCCCCACTCGACGACGCGGTGGCGACGTCGATGGATCAGGTGGATGACGAGGGGCAGCAGCGCGAGCGGAAGCGCGACGAGGACCCACGGCTGCAGGAGGCTCAACCGCGCACCCCCTTGCGCGCGCGGCCGAGGAGGAAGTCGGACAGCCAGGTCGCGGGGTCCTCGTTGGCCAGGACCTCGCGGTGGTCGAGATCGGCCGACCGAACGAGGTCGTCGATCGCCGCCCTGTGCGCGGCGAAGGCGTCCTGGTAGCGACGCACGACCATCGACGGATCCGCCAGGACGGGCGCACCGCCCTCGAGGTCCACGAAGCGCGTCGGGCGATCGAACGCGAACTCGACCTCCTCGCGCGCGAGGAGCTGGAAGATGGCCACGTCGTGGCGGCGGTGGCGCAGATGCTGGAACGCGCTCCGGAGCTCCCCGGGATCGCTGAACAGGTCGGAGAAGACGCAGACGAGCGCGCGCCGCTCGACGCGCTCGGCGACCTCGTGCAGCGTCTCGGCGAGTCGCGTCGGCCCCGCGGGCTCGGCGCGCTGCAGGACGTCCGAAAGAACGCGCAGGTGCGAGGGCTTGCGCCGCGGAGGAACGTCGACCGGCGACGCGTCGGAGGCCGTCCAGAGCCCCGCGGCGTCTCCCTGGCGGAGCGCGATGTACGCGAGGACCGCGGCGGCCCGGGCCGCGACCTCGAACTTGGTGGCCCGACCTGCGCCGTCGCCGGCGAACCGCATCGATCCGCTCGCGTCGAGGACGAGCACGAGCCGCAGGTTGGTGTCGGCCTCGAACTCCTTGACGAAGTCGCGGTCCGAACGGCCGTAGGCGCGCCAGTCGAGGCGTCGCAGGTCGTCGCCGGGGACGTAGTCGCGGACCTCGGCGAACTCGACGCTGGAGCCGCGATGCGGGCTCCGGTGGCGGCCAGACACCGACCCTGCGACGGGCGTACGCGCCAGCAGCGGGAGGTGCCCGACGCGTGCGAGCAGGCCGCTGTCGACGAGGCCGCCCGGATCCGAGCCACTGCGCGAGGTCACGCGGCAATTAGACGGCGCAGCGCGGGGCCGCCTGCGCCCTTCGCCGGGCTGCCGCGGACGTTTTCGCAAGGGTGACGCAGGGGTGACCGGAGCGCGACGCCCATTTTGCCAGGCAGATCGATCTCGACTCCGATTCTGAGTCCGCGGTGGTACTGTGTTCGGAGCGGGCGATGGAGTCGTCCGCCCCACTCTTCCCAACGGGCCTGCCCGCGCCCGAGGAGGCAACATGCGTCCCCATCGCCCCCCCACGGGGCTTCTTACGGCCCTCGCGGTCACAGGACTCGCCACAGCAGCGGCGATCCCGACCGAAGAAGGCGGTCCGTGGACCACCGAGTCGCTCAAGCACAGAGCGATCGAGGACTTCGACTTTGCGCTCGGACGAACGGTCTGGCGCAACCTCGACTCCGAGATCGAGCTGTTCGGCGTCGCGTTCCCGGTCGACTTCCTCGGCCCCATGCACCTGGAGATCGACTCGAATGGCGACGAGACGCCGGACGAGGACGTCAAGGGTGCCTTCGGATTCGTCGACCTGAAGGGCGAGACCGATGACGGCGAGGTCTTCCACTACGGCGTGCGCTTCAAGAACGAAGGCGATCGCAAGTGGAGCTGGGCCGCTGCCGGCGCGATGGTCGGAAAGGTCAACGGCACGGTCATCTCGGTGATCGACGCCGATGCGAACGGGTCCTACGACGACTACGGAGTCGACGGGCTCGTCATCGGAAGCCACCGCGGCGCGGGCTACGTCTCGCGCATCGTCAACATCGACGGCGAGTTGTTCGAGTTCGACATCTCCGAGGACGGGACCGAGGTGAAGACCCGGCCCTGGACGGGCGAGACCGGAACGCTCCAGCTCGACAAGCCGGAGAAGATCAAGGCAGAGGTCGCGAATGCGATCTTCCGCCTGAAGAAGGACGTGTCCTTCGAGCTTGCGAACGTCAAGGGTGCGCTCACCGTCCCTGTCGGCGAGTACGAGTTCGCCGCGGCTCTCCTCGAGCGACGCGCCGAGTCGGCGCGCGTTCGCGGCGGTCGTCGCGAGCCGGTCGAAGTCGCGGCGGGCGCTGAGGTGACGTTCGAGTGGGGCGGTCCCCTGACCGCCGAAGCTCCGACGCCGACCATTCGCGGCGGCAAGGCGACGCTCAGTCCCTCGCTGAAGATCTTCGGCGACGGCGGCGAGGAGTACTACGACTTCCAGCCGACGAAGGTGGTTCCGAGCTTCGAGATCAAGGACGCCGAAACCGGGAAGAGGCTCGAGAAGGGTCGCTTCCCCGCGGGCTGATGAGGCTCGCCCCGCCCGGTCACCGTGGGTGTACCGAAAGACACTGAAGTCGACGTTGAGATCTCCTACGAACGCAAGATGTTCGGGAAGCTGAAGGCGGTGCCGAAGAAGAAGGAGGCACCGAGGACCCGGGGCTGATCCCTCGGATCTCGACGCGATGGCACGGCGGGGCC
>JBCCSK010000262.1:0-8848 GCA_039200205.1 Planctomycetota bacterium | reverse complement strand
CCAAGGGCTCGCGGACGCGCCAAACCGGGTTAGGGTCGCACGCGGGCGCGCCGAGCCGGTGGGTTAGGGTCGCACGCGGACGTTCAGTTCTCCTCGACGCCGAACTCTTCCTCGAATAGCTCCAGCATCTCGCCGCGGCGGGCGTAGCGCTCGACCATCGGCCGATCGCGCTCGACCTCGGCCTCGACGAGCCGGCGGATGCGTTCGGCCTCAGCGCCCGACGCGCCGTTCTCCGACTCCAGGACGGCGAGGGACATCGACAGCTCCTCCTTGCGCTCCATGAGCTCGGCGATCTCCGCCATCAGGTTGTCGAGCTGGTCCTTGTAGCCCGCGTACCTCTCCAGGGCCGCCAGGGCCGCAGGGTCCGCTTCGATATCCTCCGCGCTGTCGTGCCCGCTCTCGCGAAGCGATTCGCGCTCGGCGCCGGCGAAGCCCGCGACCTGATCGCGGGTCTTCGTCTTGGCCTCGATGTCACGCTCGACCTCGTCGAGCGCGACGCGCACTTCCTCGACGCGCGGCCGATCGGGGTCAGTGATTTGGCCCGCGAACCGTGCGATCACCGGGCCCGCGATCGCCGACGCGAGGATCAGGGAGATCACCGCGAACGTGATGCTGCCGCCGGTGTGCGTGAACAGCACGCGCAGCACCGGCACGAGCAGCAGCACCCCGAACGCGACCTGGAGGCCGTGGAGGAACGTGAACCCGTCGAGGTGACGCCCGATCGCGAGCGTCCACACGAGCGACGCCATGAAGGCGAAGCTCGCGCCCATCTGGGACTTGCCCTTCCCGGTGACGAACGTCCGCGCCGCGTAGATCAGGATCAGCACGGCGCCTGCCGTGATGCCCCAGTCGAGCGGCGTCAGAGCGCTCGCGAGGATGGTCGCGTTCGAGATCATCGAGCTGGGGACGACGGGCTCAGGAGTCGAGGAAGTCCTGGGCGGCGGAGACGGCCTCCGACGCGGCCTTCGCTTCGGCCTGCTTCGCGGCCTCGGCGACGAGCTCGTCGACGGTCCGCACCGGATCCGCGGCGACCTTCGCGTTCTCTTCGACGAGCTCGTTGACCTGGGCGAGCAGCTCGTCGGCCTCGGCCGTGAGCTTGTCGACCTTGATCATCGCCTCTTGCGCCGCGAGGCGATCGAGAGCGGTCTCGGAGTCGTTGATGCGCGCGCGGAGCTCCGTGCGCGTGGCCTCGACCTTGTCGAGGACCTTCTGGTAGTCGGCCTGACGCTCGGTGGCGTTGCTCTTGTCGGCGAGGAGCTGATCGACCTGCTCGACGAGCTTCTCGCGCGAGTAGGACTGGCCCATCCATTCGATCGGCCAGCTGTTCGACTCGTTCGCGGACTTGTAGAGCTCGCGCAGCGCGTTCGCGGCTTCGGACGCGGCCGTCTCCTCGTTGCGGAAGCGCTCGAGGTTCGCCTCGGCGTTCGTCTTGTTGGTCGCGAGCTCGTCGCGCGCCTCTTCGAACCCCTTGATGTCGGAGCGCAGCTCGTCCTGAGCGTGCTGCATGAAGCCGACCGGGTCGTTCCGGCGGGCCTCCTCGGTCCAGCCGCCGTACTGGTTGGCGGCCTGGGTGACCGTGTTGCGGAGGCCGGGCAGGTTCTGCCAGGCGAGATAGCCGCCCGCGGCAATGAGGGCGATGACGATGAGATACTTCATGGCGAGGTGGGTGTCCTGATGTGAGGCCCCGAGAAGGTACAGGCGCCTCTACGCGCCCGGCAGGGGCGCATTCGAGAGAACCACCGGGAGATCGGGCCCGGCCGGTTCCGGGGGATCAGGCCCGCTCGCGGGAATCGGGGCTCAGCGCCCCGACGAGCTGCTGGAGGCGCTCGGAGGCGAGCGCGGCGTCCTCGATCGCTCCTGCGCGGCTCGCGGCCTCCGCAACCCGCAGGAAGTGGTCCAGGTCGCGTTCGCGCTCGGCGTGGTTCGGCAGCATCGGATTCGACTGCAGGCCGTTGAGCCACGCCAGGAAGGCCACTCCGGCCTTGTACGACCCGACGGGGGCCTCGAACACGATGCGTCCGAGCTCCTCGCACGGCTCCATCAGCGCCCTGTACCCGTCCACGTCGCCGACGCCCAGCCGGCGCAGCGCGAGCGAGGCGGGGCGCGCGACGGCCGCGAAGATCCCCAGGAGCGCGTGGCTGAACGCTCCGCCCGGAAGGGGGCGACCGTCGAGAGGCGCGAGCGGCGCCGGTTCCTGGGATGTGCCCTCGATCAGCGCGGCGAAGTTGTGGTCGTCACCGGTGAACACGACCTGGCCGCGGGCTGCGAGATCGGCGCGCAGCCGCTCCTCGAACGCGCGGTCGAGCAGGGACATCTTGATCCCTCGGACCTTCTCCGGATCGTGGGCGAGAATCCTGCCCACCGAGTCCCCGGGGAAGTAGCCGCGCATCGACGGGTGGAAGACCTCGCCGAGCCAGTGGAGCAGCAGCTCGCCCTCGGAGGCGTCGATGACGCGCGTGTAGACGCGAACGTAGTCGTCCTCGCTCGCGCCATTCTCGGTCAGCCACGGCTGCGGCAGCACGATCGGCAGACCGCCGTGCGTGCGCACGTAGGCGACCTGCTCCGAGATCGCGTCGGCGAGCGCGTCGAGGTCGCCGATGGACGCCACGTGATCCGACGACGCCGCGCCCACGAACCCGTTCCGCAGGCCCAGTTCGCCTGTGCGCTCGATGAGCTCTCTTGCGATGTCCCAGCCGACGTCGAAGCGCTGCGCGGTGTCCATCGCCTCGGCCACGCCCATCCCGAGTGCGTCCAGCCGGCGGCGGAACCCGAGCGTCGCCTCCCAGTCGATCGCGGATGCGATCTCGTCGCGCGTGCCCGATCGGTGGCTCGCGTGCTCGATGTGCGCATACCCGTCGCGCATGGCGATGTGCGCTGCGGCGTACGCGCGGCGAGGAAGCGGTTCGGACGCGTCGACGCCCGCGTCGTAGGGCGCGAGGACCTCGTCGTCGAAGACCATCGTCCGCGCGCCAGGGAGTCGGGCCATCACCTTCATCTTCGGCAGGCAGGCCTCAGAGCTTCTCGATCACGTAGTTCGCGAGCATCCCGGTCAGGAAGACGGTGAACACGGCCATCACTGCGATCGTGATGCGGCGCGGTCTCGCCTTCCCCTTCGATCTCATGGACCACAGCACGAGTCCCGCGTAGGTCAGCGGGAGAAAAAGTCCGCACACGATGTTCGTCGGCACGACGAGCCACAGGAGGTCGTCCCAGAACAGCGGACCGAGCACGCCGGGGATCGGCAGCAGCAGACCGACCCGGTACGCGCGGCTCTCCGGGCCGCTGCCGACGAGCTCGGCGAGTGCCAGCCCCGAGCACACCATGTGCAGCGCGATCGTCGACAGCGCCATCGCGACGAGCCCGAGGTCGAACACGAGCCGCCCGCTCGTCTCTCCGAGAACGCCGCCGAACGCGCGCGCCGCCTCGATCGGCTTCATCTTCTGAACGGCGTCGCCAGGCTCCCATGGAATCGTATTCGCCGTGGCGACGACGACGAGCGTCGTGGCAATGGTGTACGGGACGAGCATCCCCGCGACGAGGTCGAAGCGCGCGAAGCCCCGGTGCTCCTCGCCCCAGCCGCGCGCGCGCAGCGAGTAGGGGTAGAGGAACACCATGTTGATCCCGACCGCGGCTGCGAGGCCGCTCGCGACGAGCGTCGCCGACGAAACGCCCCCGCGTTCCGGCGGGAAGCTCGGGACGAAGCCCGACAGCAAGGCGCCCCAGTCGGTGCTCCTCGCCGTCGACGCGACGACGAGGGCGAAGCATGCGATCACGCCGATGACGAGCGCCTTGACGACCGTCTCGTACGCGCGGACGAGTCGCGGCGATCGTCCGTAGAGGCTCGACATCGCCAGCGCGACGACCAGCACGGGAACGGCAGCGAGCGCGGGATCGACGCTCGCACCGGCCACTTCTGCCGCGTCGCTGATCGCTGCGCCGGCGAGCGCGTACTGGGGGAAGTGCCAGATGATCGAGGCCACGAGGGCGCCGATCGCCCACGCCAGCGCGAACACGCGCCCGCCGCCCTCGGCCATCGCGACGTAGGGGCGGCGCTCGTCGCCGAGAGTCAGGCCGCCGAGTACGCCGAGCATCACGACGCCGAGCAGCATCCCGACCGGCGCGACCCAGAGCAGCTCGTAGCCGAACATCCGGCCGGCGTAGATCGACGACACCGCGGTCCCACCGCCGAGCGTCATCGCGCTCTGCAGGTACCCCGGACCTCCGCGCCGGAGGTATGCGAACGCGCGGCGCGGCGCGGACCACGTGCGCGCCTCGGCCAGGAACGCGCGCTCCTCCGCTGCCGCCGCCTCGCGATCCTGAACGCTCAAGCTCGCGCGTCCCCCTTGAGCGCGCGCTTGATCTCCTCCAGCCGCTCGCGCTCTGGACGCTCGCGGTACGTCGGGTCGAGCGGATAGCAGCCGCTGACGATCCCGTTGCGCGGCGCCGTCGTGCAGTCGCTGAACGTGCGGCAGACGAGCTTCCTCTCCAGAGTCCGACGCGCGAGCACGTCGCGCGGCAGCTCCGGGTACGAGAGCACCATGCGTCCGAGTCCGACGAGGTCGACGCGTCCCCTTCGCACCTCGGCCTGTGCGACGTGGCCGAGCCAGTCCATCAGGTACGTGTAGCCGGTGCCGACGAGCACCTGGTTCGGATGCCGCGCCTTCGCGAGCCGCACGACGTCGAGGTGTGCGGCGACGAATACGAGCGGATCCGCGAAGGGCTGGTAGCCGTCGCTCGGCGGGTACGCCGCGGGCCGCTGGAGGTGCGGGTTGTAGTAGGGCGAGCCGAGCGTGACGTTGACGAGGCGCACGCCGCGCTCCTCGAGCAGATCGAGCAGACGGTGCGGCTCGTCGAGGTCGAAGTCGGTCGGCGTCTCGCGATCGACGCCGAAGCCATGGGACCAGCGCAGCGCCGCAGGCTCGCCGCGGCGGTCGGCCTGGTCCGGCGCGGGGCGATGGGGGACGACGTCGGCGAGCGAGATCCGGCAGCCGATCTCGAGCCCGGGGACCTCCGCGCGGACCCGATCGATGGTCTCCAGGAGGAAGCGCGCGCGATCCTCGAGCTCGGGGCCGCCGAAGCGTCCTTCGCGGGTTCGGGCACCGAGCAGCTCGTGCACGAGGTAGCCGTGGCACGCCTTGATGTCGACGAAGTCGAAGCCCGCGCGTTCGGCGACGCGCGCGGCGGCCACGTAGCCGTCCTGGATCCGCGCGAGGTCGTCGTCGGACAGGAGCGCCGCGTCGTCGCCGGCGCGCTCGTCGAGGAGCGGGTCGCGCGCCGCGGGCTGCGGCGCGGGCGGACCGTCCGGCCGCGACCAGCGGCCTGAATGCGTGAGCTGCAGCCCGACCGGACCGAGGTCCGCGGGGACGCCGATCTCCTCGCGGCCGCCGAGCGTCTCCTCCCGCAGGGCCGCGAGGTCGCGCACGGCGGCGTCCTCGTCGCGCAGGAACAGCTGGTTCGGATTCGCCCGTCCGTCCTCGCGTACGGCGAAGGCCTCGCCGCCCCAGACCATCGCTGCGCCGCTGCGCCCGAAGCGTCGCCAGCGCCGGCGCGTCAGCTCGGACGGCTCGCCCTCGCGCGTCCCGTCCCAGCCCTCCATCGGGTGGATCGCGAAGCGGTTCGCGAGCGTTCGGCCCGGCGCCCACTCCAGCGCCTCGCCGAGCGGTCCGTCCGCACCCTCGATCTCGTCGTCGACGTCGACGTCGAGCCGAAGCTCCGCGAGCCGCTCGCGCAGCGCCGCGGCGGTCTTGAACGAGCCCGGGAGGCGGTACTTCACGCGGGGACTTCCTCGGCGGGGGCGCCGTGGTCGATCTCGATCGGACCTGCGTAGCCGAAGCCGCCGCCGCCGTGTCCGCGAAGGTCGAGCGATCCGAGCTCGATTCGCCCGTCCTCGATCCGCAGTCGTCCGTCGGGCTCGTACAGGTCGGGATGTGAGCGGACGAGGTGCTCGAGCTCGGCCGGTGCGAGGTGTCCCTGGCCGCGGAAGTAGTGGTGCCCGTTGCGCTCGACGTGCGGCAGTCCGATCGCGGACACCAGCGAGAGATCCTGGTGCAGAGGAAGGATCGGGAGGTTCGTCAGGTCCTCCGCCGACTGCACGCCTTCGCCGTCCGCGTCGATCCGAGCGCGTGCGAGGAGTGCGCGGAAGACGCCCTTGCACGCCTTCACCGAGACGCCGCCATACCCGAGGTTCCGCGCACGCGGGTACGACGTGAGGTCGGCGTCGGCCTCGTCGATCAGGACCGGAGCGCGCTCCGCGAGTCGCGCGATGCCGTCGCGCGTCGACGGGTCGAAGGTCATCGCGCGGTGCACGGGCTGCTCGATCGCGAGGAGGCCGCCGAGAAGTCCCTCCGCCGTGCTGCGCGCCTCGAGCTCGTCGAGGACGTCGGCCAGCTCGGAGGGATCGCCGTACTGCTCGTTGCCGTCGAGCGTGAACTGGGATCCGCTCGGGGTGAGCGATGCGATTCGCTCCAGGCGCGCGAGGTCGGCCTCCGCATCGCCGGCGACCTTGACCTTGAAGCACGTGAGCCCGTACGCGCGGATGTCGTCGACGAGGCACAGCGGATGGTCGTCGTCGCCGCGCTGCTCGGGCGGCACGTCGCTCTCGTCGAGGGCGTCCGCCAGTCCGACCGTGTGGCGGACGCGTGTGGAGGTCGAGCGCCGACCGAGCGCCTCGCCGCCCCAGCCGGTGAGGCGCGGGTCGATCTCGCCGAACCGAATGCCGAGGCCGTGCGAGTCGAGGACGTCGAAGAACAACGCTTCGCGGACGCGACACGCCGCGTCGATGATCGCGCGCTCGACCAGGGAAACGCCGAACGTCCGGACGAGGCGGTCCGCCGCCGCGACGCTCGGTCGTTCGACGCAGGCCATCTGGGCGTGGAGCCACAGGTCGAACGCGGTGGCGCCGCCGCAGGCCGCGCCGAACGCCTGGACTTCGTCGAACGCGCTGCGCGCGGCCGCGATCAGGTCGCCGCGGTCGTCCTCGACCGACGTGCGCTCGTCCTTCGAGAACCACTTCGGCACGAGCAGCTCGGCCGCGTAGCCGGTCGCGGGGCCAGAGTCCGTGTCGGCGCGGAGCTCGGCGACGAGCATCGGCGCCTCCGTCATCGTCGTGATGCCGAAGCGGAAGGGAAGCCGCGTACGGCAGCGGCGGGTGACGAGGCGCAGGGAGGTCGGGCGAAGGAGCACGGGGCGTGCGCGTTGCGCGCGCCGCGAGTCTACGCCTCTGCGTGGGGCGGGTTCACCGCTCGAGGACCAAGTCTCACGGTGTCTCTCCTCGGCCTGATCCGAACGCTTGGCGGATCGAGCGAATCGCATCCCGCAGATCCGAGTGACTGTCCCTTGCGCTGCTGAGCGTGCGCAGGCGCGCAGCGCGCATCGCGCTGGACAGCGCGTCCAGCATCGGCGCGAACGTCGCGATCGACGCGATGCACGCCGCGGCGACGACGAGCGCGCCCGTCCAGCCCCACGTCCAGCCCGCGACCGCGACGATGAGCGGGACCCAGACCAGCAGCGCGGCGAACGTGATCAGGATCCGGAGCGTGACCACCTTGTCGGGCGTCTTGCGAAAGCGCGCGAGGACGCGCCCCAGCGTGCACGGAAGTCCCCACACGACGAGAGCGACGAGCGAGAGCGGACCGGCCCAGAGTGCCGGCCCGAGCGCTGCGCCGATCCCCGGGGTCGGTCCGAGGACGTCGTCGCCGGAGAGATCGGCCGCCGCCAGACGCTCGCCGAGGGCGACGACGACCTCGCGCCTCCGCCGGGCCTCCGCGGGGTCGTCCGCGCGCAGGGCCGCGAGCGCATCGCGGCGCCGCAGGCCAATCGGCGTGTCGTCCCGCGGCAGGATCCGCTCCAGCGCGATCGCGGCGCGGTGCTCTTCCTCGTCGTCGGCGTGCAGGATGAGGCCCTCGAGCGCCTCGCGCACTCGCGCCATCGTCTGCACGATGGACTCGCGTAGGTTGCCGCCCGCGCTCTCGAGGATCGGGCCGACCTCGATCGGAGCGCCGATGACCGCGCTCGCAAGGGAGCGCAGGCGGTCGCGGTCCGAGTAGGTCACTCCGATCGGGACGATCGTGAGGCCCAGCGGCTCGTCGCTCGACGCCTCCGCACTCATCGCCATCCGTGCGACGCCGGACTTCATGGGCCGCAGGCCGATCGAGTCGAGGCTCTCGCCCTCGGGGAACACCGTGATGACCGACCCGCCCTGCAGCGCCCGGTCGACCTCGGCGAACGACGTCGCGTTCTTTCGCGTATCGACTCCGTCCTTCTGCCGGTACATGGGGACAGCGTCCATCGCGCGGAGCATCCAGCCGATGAAGAAGGTCCGCATCAGCTTGTACTTGACGAGGATCCGGATCGTCCTGAGGGTCGCGAGCAGCGGGTAGTGCGCGTCGACCAGGCCGTTGCTGTGGTTCTGGACCAGGAGCACTGGGCCGCTCGCCGGAAAGGCCTCCCCTCGGATCTCGACGCGGTAGTAGCGCCGCACGACCACCGTGCTCCAGCGCGCGATCGCACGGTAGACCCACGGAGCGTCGCGCGCCGGTCCGTCGTGGGTGTCCCGCGAGGGCCAGCGATCGAGCTGCGCGGGGGGCGGGGATTCGCTGGGCACGGTCTTCGCAGGGCTCGTCATGGGCGCGGCGCACAGTGTGATCGCTCGGCCCGGCGTGCGCCAGGAGCCGCGCGCCCCGCGGAGACGCCTCGGATCCGGCTCAGGGGAGGAGTATGCTCCGGGCGATGGAGACGACTCCCCAGGACTGGCGACCCTGGCACACCCGCTACGACGACGGCGGCCCCGACGACCTGCCCATCGATCCCGAGCCCCTGCAATCGTTCCTCAAACGCGCTGCCGACGCCT
>JBCCSK010000261.1:0-8868 GCA_039200205.1 Planctomycetota bacterium | reverse complement strand
GCCTCCAGCTCACTGGCGAGGCCGGGGTTGACCGTGATCAGCCGCTGGAGATCGAAAGCGCTTCGATCGGGGCTGTCGGCGATCCACGTCTCGAAGAGCGTCCGCGCATCCAGTGACTTGGAGTCGTCGTTCATCGCTTCCACATGCTTCGGTCGCCGTCACGCGCGCGGGTCGACCGCCGTGAAACGTCCTGGCGACGAGGGTAGTCGATCGCAGTTTCGCCGTGCGTCCCGTCGCCTCGTGCGGTCGAGCCCTCGCCCTGTGACGGTTCGCCATCCGGCGCGACCCGACCGGCGGCGACGTCCCTCGGATACGCTGCGGGGCCGGACTGCCGTTCGTACCGACCCCCACCGCCGTGCGCGACGAACCTCTGCCCTCCGACCAGGACCTGCTTCTTCGCGTCCTCGAGCTGCCCGAAGCAGACCGAGCCGCGTTCCTCGAACGCGAGTGCCCCGAGGACGCAGCGACCCGAGCGCGGATCGCCCGACTCGTCGCCGCGCACGAGCGGGCGAAGGATTTCACAGGAGACCGAGCCGCGGTCGGAGTCCGGCTCGCCTCGAACGCCGCCGGCGACGAGATCGGCCCCTACAGGCTCGTCGAGGAGATCGGCGAGGGCGGGATGGGAACGGTGTTCCTCGCTCGCCAGTCCGTGCCGATCCAGCGCGACGTCGCGCTGAAGATCATCAAGCTTGGAATGGACACGGGCCAGGTGGTCGCCCGCTTCGAGGCCGAGCGCCAGACGCTCGCCATCATGGACCACCCGGGCATCGCGCGCGTCTTCGACGCGGGTGCGACCGGCGAGGGGCGTCCGTACTTCGTGATGGAGTACGTGCGCGGCTCGACGATCACCGAATACTGCGACCGCGCGCGGCTGTCGACGGAGGAGAGGCTCGAGATGTTCGAGCAGGTCTGCTTCGCCGTCCAGCACGCCCACCAGCGCGGGATCATCCACCGGGACCTGAAGCCTTCGAACGTGCTCGTCTCGGACGGCGATTCCCCCCAGCCCAAGGTCATCGACTTCGGCATCGCGAAGGCGACCGACACGAGCGCCGCGGGAACGCTGCTGACGGTCGAGAGCCAGGTCCTCGGGACGCCCGAGTACATGTCGCCCGAGCAGGCGAGCGGGTCCGGAGACATCGACACGCGGACGGACGTCTACGCGCTCGGCGTCATCCTCTACGAGCTGCTCACGGGGACGCGCCCGGTCGAGACCTCCGCGCTGTTCGCGGACGGTCTCCAGGCGGTGGTCGACCACATCGTGAACGCGACTCCGCAGCGGCCTTCGAAGGCGGTCGACCCGGACTCGGCGGACTCGATGGAGCGCGCGGAGAAGAGGGGCAAGCGACCCAGCCAGCTCGCGCGACAGATCCGCGGCGACCTCGACTGGGTCGTCCTCAAGGCGCTCGAGAAGGACAGGACGCGCCGCTACGAGTCGGCCAGCGCACTCAGCGCGGACGTACGGCGCTACCTCTCGGGCCTGCCGGTCGAGGCGGGTCCGCCCAGCGTCCTCTACCGCGCGACCAAGTTCGCGTCACGGCACCGCGTCGCGCTCGCCGCGGCCGCCGTCGTGCTCGTGGCGCTCGCCGGCGGTGTGGCGTCTCTCGCCTGGAGCCTCGAGACCGTCAAGGACGAGCGCGATGTCGCGAAGGCCGCCCAGGAGGGAGAGCGCGTCGCGCTCAACGCGGCGCAGGCGGCTCTTACGGAGGCCGAAGCGGAGCGTGATCGGGCCGAGGACGACCGCGACGAGGCCCGCGAGATCAGCGACTTCTTCACGGAGATGATCCGATCGGCCAGTCCGCGTCGCGAGGGTCGGGACGTGCTCGTCCGGACGATCGTCCAGCAGGGCGTGAGCCGACTCGAGCGCGAGTTCGCCGACCGCCCCGCAGTCCGCGCCCGGATCGGCGTTGCCCTCGGTGGCGCCTTCGGGAGCCTCGGCGACTACGAGCGCTCGCGCGAGCTGCAGGAGCGTTCGTCCGCGATGCACCGGGAGCTCTACGGGCCGGACGACCCCGAGACGGTGCTGTCCGAGTCCGAGCTCGGCGTGACGCTGATCCAGCTGGCCGAGTTCGAGGAAGCGAAAGAGCTCCTCGAGGACGTCCTGGCTCGATCGACGCTCACGCACGGCCCGGACTCGGAAACGACGCTTCGCATCCGAGGCAACCTCGCCATCGTCACCCGAGAACTCGAGGACTACGACGTCGCCGAAGCGAACTACCTGGAGGTGATCGACGACTGCATCGATCATCTGGGCGAGGGGCATCGGATCACGCTCAACACGAAGCTCAGCCTGATCCGCATGTACCTCAACTTCCGGCAGCCGTCGAAGGCGGAGGCGATGCTGACGGAGACGATCGACGCCCTGGGATCGTCGCCCGCTCGCGAAGAGCCCGTGTTCCTGATCATGCAGGACATGCAGGCCCAGACGCTTCGCCGAAAGGGCGATGTCGCGGGTGCGATCGAGCTCACGCGTCAAGTCGTGACGGGGCAAGCGCGCGTGCACGGGCCGGAGCACCCGAAGACGCACATCGCGATGCAGGACCTCGCCGACCTCCTGGAGATCAATGGTGAGTACGACGAGGCTCTCACGACGATCGACGAGGTCCTCCCCTTCCACCGCGAGCAGCTCGGACTCGACCACCCCTCGACGCTCAATGCCAACCGGACGAAGGGCCTGGTTCTGTGGAAGATCGGTCGGCTCGACGAGGCGGAAGAGGTCCTCAGCGACAACCGCGAGCGCTACGTGCGAACGCTCGGCCCACAGGACCGCGAGTCGCGCGACGCCGCCAACCTGCTCGCGATCGTCCACTACATGAAGTCGGACCTCGTCCAGGCGCTCGAGATGTGGACGGAGCAGTTCGACGCGATCGTGGCAGTCGAGGGAGAGGACGACCCCGCGACGATTCCGCCGCGCGTCAACCTCGGGATGGTCTACACGAAGATCGGTCGGCTCGACGAGGCGGAGGACATGTACCGACGCGGTCTGGAGCTCTGCCTCGCGAACTACGGGCCGAACGAAGACTGGACGCTTCGGGTCCAGAACAACCTCGCAGAGCTGTACCAGACGCAGGGCGACGTCGACGCGGCCCTCGAGCTCAACGGAGCCGTGCTCGTCCGGCGCCGGCAGGTCTTCGGTCCGAATCACCCGGACACGCTCGGCTCGATGATGAACCAGGGCGCTCTGCTGCTCAATGCCGCGCGACCGGACGAAGCGCGCGAGGTGCTCGACGAACTGCTCCCGGCGTGCCTCGACGCGATCGGGGAAGAGCATCCGATGACGCTCAACGTGATGATGCTCCTCGGCCGCGTCGCGTCCGCGCAGGACGACCACGACGTGGCACTGGAGCTCCTTCAGTTCAGCCACGAGGGCTGCGTCGCGCTGCTCGGCGAGGCGCACCACCAAACGCTCGTGACGCAGCTCGTGTGGGGCGAGGTCGAGGACGCCGCCGGCCGCGCCGACGAGGCGACGCGGATCATCGAGAGCTGCTTCGAGATCGGCGCCGAAGAGATCGCCGACGGCTACCTGAAGATCGACGATGCGCTCGCGATCCTGGCGCGCATCCGCAGAGAGAGCGGCGACGTCGCCGGCGCCGAATCGGCGAGCGCGCGCCGACGCGAGCGACTCCTTCGCCGCGCCGAAGCGGACGGAGCGAGCTGGGTCGACCTCGCCGAGGGCGCCGAGGTGCTGCTGGAGAGCGGTGAGACCGCGGACGCCGAACGAGCGCTCGCGTTCGCGCGCCTCCTGACCGATCGGCAAACGCGCCTGCGCCCCGAGGCCCAGGAGCTCCTCGCTCGCTGCCATATCGCGGTCGATCAGACGAACGAGGCCCGGGACGTCCTCGAGCGCGCGCTCGCGGACATCCCGGCGGATCACGCGCTCCGCGCGGCGCTCACCGCGACGCTGGACGATCTCCCTGGCGACTGACGGAGCGAGCGCGCCTACGACTTCGGCGTCTCGGCCGCACGCGATTCCAGGAACCGAACGACCGCGTCGTGGCCCTCGCGTCGCGCGTCGTCGAGCGGACGGTTCCCCCACCGGTCCTGGCGGTCCAGCGACACGCCGAGGTCGGCGAGCAGCTCGATCACGACGAGGTGTCCCTCCGACGCGGCGAGGTGCGCCGGCGTGCGACCGTCGTAGTCGGCCGAATCCAGCGCGGCACCCCGCGCCGCGAGTCGGCGCAGGGCGTCGAGGTCTCCCTCGCTCGCCGCCCAGCACAGATCGCCGCCGAGATCGCGAAGCGCCTCGTTCGCGCGCCGCCGCGGGTCCAGCTTGCTCGACGACGCG
Organism: Planctomycetota bacterium; assembly: GCA_039200205.1. Lineage (GTDB taxonomy): Bacteria > Planctomycetota > UBA1135 > UBA1135 > Saltatorellus. The sequence continues at coordinate 4,586 of JBCCSK010000261.1, read as the reverse complement.
TGGCTGTCGTAGCTGTGGAAGTGGAACGTGGAGACGAGCTCGCGACAGAACTCGATCCCGCGGACGCTGTTGCCCTGGGCGTCGAGACGCGGCGACCACACGCAGAGTCCGAGCACGCCCGGGACGACGACCAGGATCGCCCCTGACACCCCGCTCTTCGCCGGGAGGCCGATCGAGAAGGCCCACTCGCCGCTGAAGTCGTACATCCCGCAGGACTCCATCAGCGACAGGCACTTCTGGACGGTGTCGGGGCTCAGCACCTGCGCGCCGGTCGTCGGGCAAACTCCGCCGTTCGCGAGCGTCGCCGCGACCACCGCCATCGACTCCGCCGTCATCTCGATCGAACAGCACTGGAAGTAGAACTCCAGCGCGGAGACGAGGTCCGTTCCCTCGGGGAAGGCCCCGTTCTCGCGCATGAAGTAGCCGAGCGCGAAGTTCCGATCGGCGGTTCCACGCTCGGAGAGGTACGTCGCGTTGCTGAAGCTCGGCCGCGCACCTCCCGCGAGATCGCGCCACTTGGCGAGGACGTGGTCGAAGCGATCGGCCATCGTCAGGTCCGCGCGGATGAGCGCTCCGCTCATGATCGCGCCAGCGTTGATCATCGGATTGTGGGGACGTCCGTCGCCGTTGAGCGTGAGCTCATTGAACGAATGGCCCGACGGCTCGCATCCGATGTAGCGGTGGACGTGGTCGCTGCCGTGCTCCTCCAGGGCGAGGCAGTAGCTCACCGGCTTGCACGTCGACTGCACGCAGAACTCCGTGGTCGCGTCGCCGAGGCTGAGCCTCTGGCCGTCGGTCGAGACGAGCGCCATGCCGTAGAGCTCCGGATCGACGCGTCCGAGCTGGGGAATGTAGTCGGCGACGGCTCCGCCCCGCACGTCCCGCACGCGCTCGAAGATCCGCTCGACCTCCTCGCAGAAGAGCCCGAACTCGGGGAGGACCAGCATCCCCTGCAGAGCGCGCTCGATGACGAGGATACCCGGCTTCACGATGCGAACGAACGCGTCGAGGTCGAGCTCGGCGTCGGCCTCGGTGTGGGTGAGCTGGCGCAGCGCGTCGTAGCTCTCCTTCAGTCGCGGGTCCTCCTCGGAGAGTCCGACGCTCGCGAGAGCGTCGCGCAGGTCACGGGCGCGGAGCGCACTGCCGCGGCCGCCGCGAAGAGCGTCGAAGAGGAGGCGCTCGCGGGTCGTTCGCGCGCGCCTGTCGGATCCGGTGGCCGTCGACTTCGCGCGCGCGTTCTTCGCGGGTGCCTTGCTGGTGGGAAGTGTCATGGAACTAGCTCCGGGAACGATCGAGAAGCTGGGAGAGGCGACGTTGGACGAAGACGTCGAGCGAGGGCTCGAGGACGTACGCGTCCTCGGCGTGCTCGATCTGGTCGATGCCGCGGTCCGACGCGGACGCGTCGGTGCGAAGGCTCGTGCAGTGGCCGATCACGTGGAGGAGCCCGGCCGTTCCGACGGCGGCCCAGGCCGCAGTGACGAGGACGGAGACGCCCTGCGCCCAGAGGAGCCCGGGATCGCCCGCGAGGAGTCCGTCCCGGCCGGCGGGATTGACCGCTGCCGAAGCGAAGACGCCCGTGAGCAGAGCGCCGACGATTCCCCCCAGTCCGTGGCAGGCGAAGACGTCGAGCGTGTCATCGAGCTTCGTGTACCGAAGCGCGCTGACGGCGAGGTAGCTCGTCCCCGCTGCGATCGCACCGATCGCCATCGACTCCAGAGCCTCGACGAAGCCCGCCGCGGGCGTGATCGCCACGAGGCCGACGACGGCGGCGACGCACGCGCCGACCGCGCCTGGCTTGCGGCCGCACGCGAGGTCGATCGAGGTCCAGGTCAAGATGGCCGCGGCAGCCGAGAGCATCGTCGTGACGACCGCGTTCGCGGCGAGGCCGTCCGCGGCAAGCGCTGAGCCCGCGTTGAAGCCGAACCAGCCGAACCAGAGGAGCGACGTCCCGAGCACGACGAGGGGAACGTTGTGCGGCGCCTCGTCCTTCGGGCCCATCGCGGCTCCGTCAGGCGTCGTGGGGCCGAGGGTCCAGGCCGCGACGAGCGCGGACATGCCGGCGCTGATGTGGACGACGGTCCCGCCTGCGAAGTCGAGCGCGCCCAGCTCGCCGATCCAACCGCCGGGTCCCCAGACCCAGTGCGCGATCGGGTTGTAGACGACCAGGCTCCAGCCGAGGATGAAGAGGACGTACGCCTTGAAGCGCATGCGCCCCACGACCGCGCCCGAGATCAGCGCCGGCGTGATGATCGCGAACATCATCTGGAACGCCATGAACGCGAGGTGCGGGATGTTGTCTGCGAGCGCGGCAGCGGGCTCGCCGCCGACGCCGCGCAGGCCGATGTACTCGAGTCCGCCGATCCAAGCGCTGCCCTCGGAGAACGCGAGCGAGTAGCCGACGAGCGCCCACTCGACCGCGATGAGGCCCATCGCGATGAAGCTCATCTTGAGCGTGTTGACCACGCTCGTCTCTCGGACGAGTCCCGCGTAGAAGAACGCCAGGCCGGGCGTCATGAGAAGGACGAGGGCGATCGAAGCCAGCGTCCAGGCCGTATCACCAGAGTTCATGGGAGTCGCTCGGGTCGATGGAAGAGGGTCGAACGAGAGGAGGAACGCAGCCGGGGAGCGCGAAGCGCGGCTCCCCGGCTGCGAGCGTCGACGGGATCAGGCGAAGTGCGCCTCGAGGCTCGGCTGACAGACCGTCTCGAGCAGCATCCGACTCACGAGGTAGGGATCGCAGTTGGCACCGGGACGGCGGTCCTCGAGGTAGCCACTGCCCTTCTCCGCGACGTGCCGCGGGATGCGGATCGACGCCCCGCGGTCCGCGACGCCACCCTTGAACTCGTCGATCGAGCAGGTCTCGTGCAGTCCGGTGAGTCGCTCGTTGAGGCCCGCGCCGTACGCCTCGATGTGCTCGCCGTGGCGGTTGCCGAGACGCGCGATCGCGTCCTCGATCGCCGCGACGCCGCCGGCCTCGCGCATCGCACTCGTCGAGAAGTTCGTGTGCGCTCCGGCACCGTTCCAGTCGCCCTTCACGGGCTTGTTCTCGAACGAGACGCGGATGCCCGCGGACTCTCCGAGCCGCTGCATGAGCCAGCGCGCGATCCACAGATGGTCCGACACGGTCAGCGGATCGGCCGACTCTCCGTCGATTCCGCGGTAGCCGATCTGGAACTCCCACTGACCGGGCATGACCTCGGCGTTGATTCCGTAGAGCATCAGGCCGGCGTCGAGGCAGGCCTTGCCGTGAGCCTCGACGAGCTCGCGCCCGAAGACACGGCCGTTGCCGACACCGCAGTAGAACGGCCCCTGGGGCGCGGGGTAGCCGCCCTCGGGCCACCCGAGCGGTCGCTGGCCATCGAACAGCGTGTACTCCTGCTCGAAGCCGATCCACGGGTCCTGCTCCGCCGCGCCGGCGTCCATGGCCTGGGCCAGGCGCGCTCGCTGGTTCGTCGCGTGCGGGGTGCCGTCGGGATTCAGCACCTCGGTCATGACGAGGAAGTGCCCCGCACCGCGGATCGGGTCGTCGACGACCGCGACGGGCTCGAGCAGCAGGTCCGAGTCGCTGCCGCTCGCCTGATAGGTCGACGAGCCGTCGAAGCTCCAGATCGGAAGGTCCGAGACGTCAGGGCGCGCTCCGTCGGCGCTGGGGATGACGCGGGTCTTCGAGCGCAGCGTCTGGGTCGGCTTCTGACCGTCGAGCCAGATGTATTCGGCAGTGATGAACATGGGTGGATCTCGTCTTGTGGCTGGGATGGAGGGAACCGGCCGAGCCGGCGCGAGCAGCCGTCTCTCGGCCGCCACGGGGCACTCGCGTTGCCGTCCCCGAAGAGGGCTCACGATTTCGAAAGAAAGTCCCGGCCCGTCCGCCTACCGCTCTCCCGCGACGACGAACCGCCTGACATGGGCGAGACGCCGCACCACGACCTGTCCCTCCTCATCCAGGCGGCCAGCGCGGGCGACGAGGCCGCCCAGGCGCGCCTCTACGAGGGCGTCCACGGCGAGCTGATGCGGATCGCCCGCGGGGCCTTCCGCCGGGAGGCCTCGGGGCACACGCTCCAGCCGACGGCGCTCGTCAACGAGGCCTGGCTTCAGCTCGCGGGTGCGGGGCCGGAGTTCACCGGCAGGGCGCACTTCTTCGGACTCGCGGCCCGAGCGATGCGCCAGATCCTCGTCGACCACGCCCGGCGCACCCGAGCCGACAAGCGCGGCGGCGGCAAGAACCACGCGACGCTGACCGAGGTCGGTGCCGTCGACGAGCGCTTCGACGTCCTCGAGCTGGAGGACGCCCTGGAGGCCCTGGAGGAGTTCAACGCCCGCCTCGCCGAGGTCGTTCAGATGCGCTTCTTCGCGGGCCTGAGCGTCGAGGAGGTCGCCGAGGTCCTGGAGGTCTCACCCGCCACCGTGAAGCGGGATTGGACGTACGCGCGAGCGTGGCTGTTCGGCCGGATGTCCGACAACGAATCGGACTGACGAGATCCGCACGAGCGACCGCGCCCCCCTGGCCTGGAGCATCCGCGGAGCGCGGCGAGCGACCCAAACCCGGTTTGGAGCGTCCGCGGACCCTTGGCGACTGCGCCGCCGAG